>NZ_CP042433.1:2539810-2857286 GCF_007970805.1 Flavisolibacter ginsenosidimutans
CTTTCCTGGTCGTTGTAATCAATATCGCTCCACCGGCCTTCGCTGCTCAAAGATGCTTGCAATTGGCCTGCATCATCCGACACCTCAAAGGTTCTAAACAAGTATTGTTTGTACCGGTTCAAAACGGTATCGGCTTGCGCAAACAAGACTTGAACAAGCAGCAAACAACCGATAAAAACAATTACGTTTCTTTTCATGTTTATCTCAACAACTGATTCAGATTAGGAATCTATTTCTTCAACTCTTTATACCGCTTCATTGCTTCAACAAAATAATAATCGGCATAGGTTAGCGGCACGTCAATTTCCGAATAGGCCGGTACGCTTCCCGTGCTGTGTTTCAAAATAAAGTTTCCGTTTTCGCCGGTTGCTGCTTTATACTTTGGTGAAGACAAAGCCCATAAAATATCTTCCGCCGCTTTTAAATATTTTTTTGATTGTTTCTTGTTGGTGTATTGCGACAATTCAATCAGGGCAGAAGCAGCAACAGCAGCGGCAGAAGCATCTTTTGGAATTTCAGCAAACTTCGACGGATCGTATTTCCATTGCGGCGTATAGCCGGACTGATTAACGTTGAAGTCCCAATCGGGTATCGTGTCCTTCGGAAGATGTGCGAGAAAAAAATCGGCCATGCCTTCGGCCGTTTTAAGAAAAGACTTTTCGCCTGATTCGCGGTACACCATGGTGAAACCGTAAATGCCCCAAGCTTCACCTCTCGACCAGGTGGAATTATCCGAAAAGCCCTGGTGCGTTTCTCTTGATTTCACCGCACCGGTTTCGGGATCGTAATTCACAACGTGGTAGCTGCTATAATCCGGTCGCACATGGTTCTGCGCCGTCTTTCTTGCATGGCTAATTGCCATGTTTCGAAAGCTTGAATCGCCGGTCACCTTTGATGCGTAAAACAGCAATTCAAGGTTCATCATGTTGTCGATAATAACGGGATAAGACCATTCTCCGCCGTGATAAGATTTTACTTTATCCCATGACTTGATGCAACCCACTTTGGGATTAAAACGAGACGCAAGCGACCTTGCGCTTGTCAGTAAAATGTCTTTGAATGCCGGCTTCGGTTGTATACGTTCTGCGTTTCCAAAACTGCAATACATCATAAAGCCGAGGTCGTGGGTTGTTTTGTTGTTCTTTTCTTTTTCCAACACCTTCAAGATGCGTTCGGATTCAAGTAACAGTGATTGATCTTTTGTTTGTTCGTAGAGATAAAGCAAAGTGCCGGGATAGAAGCCGCTGCACCAGTCTGAAGAAGCACCCGTTTGAAATTTATCCGTTTGCGCATAGTAGGTTTTTGGAAAACGATCGGCCGGAAGCCTGCGCATCATACCCTTGTACTGCGCAGCCGCATCGCTAAAATTTTGATCGATCTTTTCTTCTAAACGTTTATCGGCCACAATGCTTTTTTGCGATGCGCATCCTGCAAAGACGAAAACGAAAAGAAGCATGGTTAACCGACGAATCTGCATTGAGATCATGGCGTTTATTCATTGAATGATTAGCGCTATTAAATTAAAGAAGGCCGGAAAAATTACTCCCGCCGGCCTTACGGCTGCTTATGTGAGAGAACTATTCTGAGTGTTGTGTGTACGTATTGCATATACGATCATGCTGATTGTTGCGCTGTTGCCTTTGCGCTTTCCAATTGCGTGACAAGTCGCAAATGCGTGATGCAACCCAAATGCACAACGTCTTCCTGCAACGCTTTTTTAAATGCCTGTTCTGCTTCCTGATATTCTCCCAATCCGAGCAAACCGAGGCCGAGCATGTAATGACAATGCACCCTGTTGCGAAGCGAAAGATCGTCTTCAAATATCAGCAGGTCGGGAAGCGAAACGGCGAAATAATCAATCTTCACATCACCGTTTACGTGCTCTTTTCCGTATTGTACCAGTCGCTGGAATATTTGTGTTGCTTTTTCTTTTTCACCAAGCTTGCTCCACGCAAGTCCCTGGTAGAACATTTTATCCGGTTGTTGGTCGTTGTAAACAATAGCGGCAGATGGTGTGAACGATCCAGCGGTTGCCTTTGCATAAAACTCGTTTGCCTTCTTCGTGTTCCCCATCTCTTCGTATGCACAAGCCATCCAATAAAAGATGTCGTTTTCCTGCGCACCAAACAGTTTGCCTTCACCAAGATTGTGCGGGTAAACTTGCGCCTGCTCCAGCAGTTCAATTGCCTTTGAAAAATTGTTCAGTCCAAGTTGCTGCTTCGCCATTTCAATCAAACTGTAACAGTATTGAGCGGAAACTTTTCCTTCGCCACCTTCCCACGGATGAAACTTGCGTTGCATGATGAGTTCATGCGCCGTTTCGTAGTCGCCGAGAAGGTTGTATAAAGCGGTTCGCTCCAAATAAAGATCGTCCCGCTTTTCCACCACTTGCAAATGCTTTTTCAAAAACGCGAGTCTCGCTTTTGGCTCTTGGTTCAATCGCTTGTAAAGCTGGTCGACTTCCATCAACACACGTGCGTCGGAAGTATTTAGGGTAAAGGCTCTTTCGTAAATGCTTTGTGCAGCCAGTACATCGTTGCGCTTGTTAAAGAAAGCCATGCCGAGATTTCTGTAAACAGTTGGAAAGGAATTGTCTCTTTCAAGAGACAACTTCCAGCAATCAATGGCTTCGTTGTACTGCCGTTTGTCGTACCAAAGATTACCGAGGTAGTAGGGCGCCTTTGCATCTTTCGGGTTACAGTTGATTGCCGATTGCAAAACGATGATATCCTGCAACCTGTTTGGAAAGCAATAAGAAGAATCCGCAGTTGATGCTTTTTCAAAATATCGGAGTGATTCGTTTTCACTACCCAGTTGCTGATGAAGCCATCCTAAGTAATACCACAACATTGGCGAAGCACTCATTTCTTTTTTCTCCGCAATGGCTTGCAGTAGTTCAATCGCTTCGTCAAACAAACCGGCTGCAGCATAGTCAAGTGCGTATTCAAAATAATTCTGTTCGTAACCTCTTGCAAGAATGTTTAGTTGTTCGATTGATGCTTTTGCTACGACTTCGTTATTGCGTTTCCGGTATATTTTGCTTTGCTCAAAATAAACACCCAGGTTGAAAAGATCTCGTTTCAATGCTACTTCGCAAACTTGCAATGCTTCGTCATATCGTTCCAACTTCCGTAAGGCTGCAATCTTCAATACATAAGCTTTGCTATTGCCCGCGTTTCGGTCAAGCGAAAGTTGAATGTGTTCCAACGCAGAATGATAATTGCCTTTTGACAAATCCAGTTGCGCAATTGAAAAATAGCTTCCGTGTTGCCACGCTGCGTTCCATGCCGCCTTGTAAAAAGACTCGTAAGCTTCCTCATTTCTGCCTTGCATTTTTAAGCACAGTCCAAGGTTGTAGTATGGCTCGCCGTCGTATGGATTCGGATTTCGCTTCGACAACGATTCAATTGCGGCGCGAAAAAAAGGTTCGCTTCTTTCAAACTGGCCTCTTCGGAAATACCAAAGACCAAGCGCATTGTTGTTACGAATATCAGTTGGATCGCGGCGCAAGGCTTCTTCGTAATAAGGCACCGGACTGTAAGTAGCGTGACGATATTGCTCAAGGTGCAGGCCGGTTAGAAACAATTCTTCGGTTGTCTCAACGTCTTTTGGCGCCAACGCAGGCTTTGCTGCTTCGGGTAGCTCTTTCTCTTTCGCCTTTCCCGGTTCGTACCGAAGAATTTCTTTTCCGCTTTCGTTAAGAATCGTCACAGTAATATCCTTGGTTGAAATGGTCTCTTTCACCGGGGTGCTTGTTGCAAACAATTCTTCAGGACTGACAAAAACTTTTTTATTAAATAGCAACTGACCGGCACATGCCAATCGAATGATGACATTTTGCGAAGACGTAGCAAATAGTTTTAAATCCAATGCTTCGCCGATCTGCTCAACGTTTAGCAAAACATCTTTCGTTGCGCCCTTCACCACACCCAGTTCGCGATAAGGCAAAAAGTATTGCGTAAATGTTTTTTCCTCGTAAGGCATCAACCAGCTAAAGTCAGGTTGGTTATCGGTGAAAACACCGGCCATCAATTCAATGTAAGGCCCGTCTTCGTCGGTCAGGTTTCTATCCCACGCAAGACCAAAATCGCTGTGTCCCCAGGTCCATTGTTTTTTTCCCGGCGATACGTGATGATTGGCAACGTGCAAAACACCGGCCCGTGTGTCGTGTTCGTAACCGCCTAAGAAATCATAATCGGAATTGATTGCCATGTACGAAGTCGGAACCGGAATGTTCTTGTAACGGGAAATATCCGTACCCGGAGCGTAATTCACTTTGTAGTAAGTGCCCTTTGCAATGGGAAAGCTTGATACGTCGCGTTTGCCGTGATCAAATACCGCGTTAACATCGGGCGGAAAAACAGACTGGTAATCGTCGTTCACTTTTACCGCAGGATTAGCCCACCACAAAAAGGTTTGCGGAAGCGGTGTGCGGTTGTACAGCTTTACGTTGATTTCGAGAAAAGCTTTGTCGGGATGAAGAACAAAACCCGCCATGCCCTTTGTTCCGAACATGCGTTCCACTTCATTCACCCAAATTGTTTTGCTGCCGTCGCTGGCCTCCTCAATGGAATAATCAACCGGCTCAAACGTACTTGGACGGTGGTGTTGCGGCCAGTTAAATTCAATGCCGCCCGAGATCCACGGTCCACACAAACCAACGAGGGCAGGCTTGATGACCTGGTTGTAATAAACAAAATGACGACCCTTTATTTTGTCGTAAGCCATTTGCACACGGCCGCCCAGTTCAGGCAGGATCATGATTTTCAGGTAACGATTTTCCAAAAACAAGCCGGTGTATTCCTTGTCTTTCTTTTCATCATAAATCTTATCGATCACCGGGTTTGGATAAACAACGCCGCTGCTTCCCTGGTAAACGCGGTTTTCAAAAAACATTGGGTTCTTATCCGGCACACCCACTTCGTAAGTCGGTATCACAACGGTTTCTTTCCAAACACTTACAGATGATTGTTCCATTCGTTATTTGTTTTCACAATTCAAACGCACGTCGAATTGCGCTTCACGTTGAAGTCTATTGTATCGAATCCTATTGCTCAATGAGCAACGATGGTTTCAAGTTCTTCCAGTGTTTTGCCTTTTGTTTCCTTCACTTTGAATTTGATAAAGAAGAACCCCAAAAGACAGATGACCGCATACAACCAAAACGGTCCGTATGTTCCTAATTTTTCAGCGAGGATTGGAAACGTAAACACCAAAACAAAATAGGCGGCCCACAGTGAAACAACTGACACGGATGTGGCCAATCCACGAATCTTGTTCGGGAAGATTTCTGAAATCAACACCCAGGTTACCGGCGCTAAGGAAGTAGCGTAACTGGCGATTGCCAGCAACACAAACACGGACACCAATCCTGCACTGGCACCGCTTTTTAGCAGTACCGCCATCACAACATACACCACCGATAGAATAATTGAGCCGTACAACATCAAAGGCCTTCTTCCCAACTTATCTACTTGCCACATGGCTAAAAGTGTGAAGAGGAGATTGACGAAACCAATAGCAACCGTTTCAAACAATTGCCGGTCGAGGTTAGCACCAACGGATTCAAAAATGGTGGAGGTGTAATTGAAGACAACGTTGATACCACAGAACTGCTGAAACACCGCAAGCGTAATACCGACGACCACGGCCGGCCGTACGCCTTTTTCAAAAACGGCTGCGTAAGATGGTTTCGCTTCGTTGCGAAGCGAACGCCTGATATCATCTGTTGTGCTGTTTGCGAAATCCGCACCGCCAATCTTTTGCAGGATGCGTTGCGCCTTCTCGTTTTGCTTTGCTTTGAAAAGCCAGCGTGGACTTTCCGGCAGCCACACAACGCCAAGCAGAAACAACAAAGACGGCACAACGCCAAGACCAAACATCCAACGCCAGGCATCAACGCCTTTATCGGCCAAACTGTAATTCACAAGATTAGTAATCAAAATGCCGAGCACAATAGTCAGTTGGTTGATCGCCACGTTTCTTCCGCGAACCGCAGCCGGTGAAACTTCGGCGATGTACATGGGACTTAACATGGATGCCATGCCCACGCCGATGCCCGCGGCAAAACGCATGATGATGAAAACGGTCAGTGAATTGGAAAAGGCCATGCCGAGTGATGACACAGCAAAAATGGAAGCGGCTGTCATCAAGCCGGGCTTGCGTCCGTAGCAGTCGGCAAGGTTGCCAGCAAACAAACAACCAACGATGCAGCCCAATGCCAACGAGCCGGTTAAAAAGCCTTCCCACCACGTGTTCAATTGAAAAGCCGTTCGAAGGAAAGGCAGGGCACCGGAGATTACCGCAAAGTCAAAACCGAACAAGTAACCGCCCAACGCGGAGATGAAAGAAATACCAATCACATAAGCACCGTTGTATGTAGAAGACGTCTTGGTCATTACGTTATTTTGCTGAAGCATCGTAGTTTTTGTTAACCGAAGGAGGTTGCAATGGTTTGCTACTTTCTTTCGTATTCGCTCTCGACAAACTTAGTTTTCAAGCGTTGAAACCCAAATGGAATTTGCGTTGAAATAGATGGACAATCTGCTGTGAATCTGCCTTGCTTAAAGCTGCATTCTCTTTTAACAACGGAATAAAATCCTGAACCAAAATAATAAACCTGCATGAGATAATGTATATGACTTGAGCACTATCCGTCATCCGAAAAACAAGGCTACTCAACGCCAAATGCATAAATCGTTTTTAAAGAATATTTCTCGCCGGGATACAAGATCGTATTTGGAAACGACGGCTGGTTGGGGCTATCCGGGAAGGCCTGTGTTTCCAATGCCACAGCCCCGTGCTTTTCATATAGCTGTCCTTGCACGCCCTTTATTGAACTGTCCCAGTAGTTGGCGGTGTAAACTTGTATGCCCGGCGCAGATGTAAATACCGTCAGCGAACGGCAGCTTACCGGTTCGGAAAGTTTAGCCGCAAAAACAACTTCACTAGTTGAATGGTCTTCTAAAACAAAATTGTGGTCATAGCCCACGTCCTTCGGAAAGGAGTCAATGCCGCTGCCTATTTTTTTTGGCTGTCGAAAATCAAGTGCTGTACCTTCTACCGAAAGCACTGAACCCGTTGGTACATTTTGTTCATTCTTTTCCGTATAAGCCGAAGCGTTCACCTGGAGCAAATGATCATCAATTACCGGAACATCAAAGCCGGTTAAATTGAAATAAGAATGATTGGTCAGGCTCACAGGCGTTGCCTTGTCCGTTTCCGCACTGTATTCAATGCAAAGTTGATTGTTCTTGTTCAAGGAGTAGGAAACCGTCACATCTAAATTACCGGGATAACCTTCTTCACCGTCCCTGCTTAAATAGCTAAAGACAATACCGACTTGTTCTTCTTTGTTGATAAAACGTTGAACGTCCCAAATCTTTTTATGAAAACCTTCCACACCGCCGTGCAAGTGAGTAACGCCATCATTAAGCGACAAAAGAATTGGTTTTCCGTCCAACATGAACCGGCCGTTTGCGATGCGGTTTGCATAACGACCCACAACGCAACCGAGATAATCCCGGTTTACTAAGTAATCTTCAATACTGGAGAAACCCGCAACAATGTTTTTGCAATCTCCATTTTTGTCGGGAGTGTCTATTGACAAAATGCTGCAGCCAAGGTTTGTCAGTGCAACTTCAACTTCACCATTTTGAAGAACGATTCGGCAAACACCTTTATCACGCAATTGCGCTGCCTGCTCGTACCGAAGCGATAAAGAATTGCTCTTAGCCTGCTGCATGTTTCAAAAAATTTTCGCTTCACAAATGATATTGAAATCAACGTTAACAATCATCGCTATTGTTTTTTTAACTTGATTACGGCACTTCTGTAAGCTGTTGATACAGGCCAGAGAATACCAATCGTCATCAGGTATTCACCCGACAAGGTTGTCTTGTTTTTATCGTCCAATGTATACAATGCTTTTGGATCGAGACCCTGCAACAACAGTTGCTTGTTTGACCGGCTTTCGTCTGTCGCGCCTTCCATTAGCTTGCCCAGGTTGTAACAGAGAACAACCGCTTCCGATGCGTTCAGCGATACATATTGCAAGGCAATTTTGTTTCCTTCGAACGGCGACTTAAGCCGGTACAAATTGCCTTGCTGAACCATGTTGCGTATGCTTTTGTATTCCGCGATTTTGGTCCTTGCAATTTCTTTTTGCTTGTCGTTCCATTGCAGGATGTTGTCGCCCACGCCAAGTACGCCTTGCATGGCAACGTAGAAAATAAATTCCTGCGGCAGGTTGATGGAACTGCGATCATAACCCGTCGTCCAGCAAACCATTGTATTTGCAGGAAAGGCACTTAGGTAACCGTATTGAATGAAAAGCCTGTCCAACGGATTAGTATTGTCACTCGTCCATGTTTGATCCATTCGCGAAAGCATGCCCAAGTCTGGTCTTCCACCACCGCTGGAACAGGATTCAAAAAGAACATCAGGAAATCTTTTTTCGAGTTCATCAACGAGGCGATACAGATTGTTCATGTAACGCAGGCGAACTTCTCTTTGCATGGACGGAGAAGCAGAAGGCCAACCCGGTTCTGTTAATCCACGATTGCGGTCCCACTTGATGAATTTGATATTGTGGTTTTTCAACAAGAAAGTCATTGATTGCAACAGGTATTGATACACGTCTTCTCTCGCCAGGTTTAACGTGAGTTGATTGCGCCATTCCGTTTTGGTGCGGTTCGGGAAATACAAAACCCAATCGGGATGCTTCTTGTACAACTGGCTGTTGGGGTTCACCATCTCGGGTTCTACCCAAATGCCGAATTGCATGCCCATGTCGTTGATCTTTTGAATCAAAGGATTCAAACCATTAGGGAATTTATCGGGATCCGTAAACCAATCGCCCAAGCCTGCATGATCGTCTTTGCGTCCCGCAAACCAACCGTCATCAATCACAAACAATTCAACGCCCAAATCCTTTGCTTCTCTCGCCAGTTTTAATTGTCCTTCTTCGTTCACGTTAAAACCCGTTGCGTACCAACTGTTGTAAATGACCGGTCGAATCTTGTCACGCAGCGAAGGCCGCAAAATTTCTTTTCGGATGTAAGCAGCAGAAAGCCTCGCCGCTTCATCAGTTCCTTTTTGCGTAAAACCAAATGTCATTTTCGGTGTAGTAAACGATTGTCCCGCTTCCAGTTTCCACTGCGTATCCCAAAAATTAATTCCGCCTGCAATTTGCAAGTGACCGCTCACGGTCGATTCCAAATCGATGCGCCAATTGCCGCTGTAATGCACCTGTCCAAACCAAACACTTGCATTCGGGGCATCTGCTTCTTGCTGATTTGAAACTGCAAACCAAGGAGAGTTTTCGAAGGAAGAAAAATCTCTTGCCTGCATGGTTTTTGTACCCGTTGTCAATTCTGTTTTTTGCAATTGAAATTCATTCAACCATCTTCCGCCGTGATGCGTGAGGAAATAGCGAGCCGGTTGCAGAAGGATGGAAGAAGAAAGCAGGTTTTCAATTTGTATTGCCTCCTTCTTTCCTGTATTTTTTACTTCGGTCCATTTCTCCAGGATATCGTATTCGGGCAGCGGCCGGAAATATGAAACAACAACAAATGGATAGTACTTATCCTTTTGCGTAATGCGAAGCGTTTTGCGGCTTTCAACCGTTATCACTTCTGCTTTTTCGAACACCAGTTCGCAATCGCGTGTGCCGTCTGCAAACATAACTTCCACCAGCGGAATTTTATCGGCATACTTGCCACGCACGGTAACTTCGTTAAGCTGAAAAGGTCCGTTGCCGCGACTGCGGTCTTGCGGCAGCATTCGCTCGACATGCGCCTTCGGTCCGTAAAACACGGGCACAACCTCTCCTCTATCGTTCAGCATTAACTGATAAACGCTGGATTGTGTAAGAATGTTCCAGCCAAGCAGTTTACCGCTTGCGTTCATTACGCTGTCAATTTGAGATGATGCGTTCATCGAAAACAACATCAGTGCCCATAACACAATTGCAATACGTTTCATAGCTATCTGTTGATAAATCCAAAGTGCTAATCCTGATTCGAAAGGTTTCGCACAATTGTAAAATTGAAAGCGTAAAACAAATCAGGATAATTAGGCTTTTTGCTTTACGTTAACGAGTCTTACTACTTAAAAAATTCCCAGCTTTTGATAACATATCGCCTGTCTTTATACGTGCCTTTTCTTTCCACCGACCCTTTTCCATTGGCAACACGTAAGGAAATTAAATTGGCGTTTCCTTTTTGAAAATTGAAGCTGGTTCCATCATCTTCAAAAAGCAAAAATGCCGAAGGGTTGCTTCCAAAGACTTTGCACGTTATATCAAACACTGTTTTATCATCTATAAAATTTACCGGCGTTGCCACCGGTATGATGGAGCCAGACTTTACAAAGAGGGGAAGTTTATCAAACGGAATGTTCAATTGATAACTCTTGCCGCCTTCGTATTGCTGATGCGTGTAATAATCGAACCAGAGGCCTTGGGGAAAATAAACGGTTCTCGCATTACTGTCCATCGTTGTTGGTGCAGCCATTATGTTTTGCCCGATCATAAACTGGCTAGAAATTGGACGCACTTTTTTATCGGCAGGATAATCCATCACCAACGGACGAAAGGGCGGAATTCCTTTTTCGTAATAATCATAAAACGAAGAATAGAGGTAAGGAATGAACGACATACGCTCATTGAATAAGCTGCGAACCAATTCTTCCAGCTTATCGGCGCCTTCGTAGCGAACGTCTTCGTTGTTCAATTTGCGGTCCAGTTGAAACCAAGGCGTATTCTTTAAAAACCACGCGTCGACAACGGCTTGCGGCGCCAGCAACATTGTTTGCAAACGGCGGATAAAATCCGTTTCGTTTTTTGAATCACGCAACTCCGGCGACCAAAGCAAACCACCGAAAGAAGCCGTTGAGATCATGCTGATGTAATCGTTGTGCCCGTAAATATCGCTGTACAAAACAGCCGGTAGCGATGACGTAAAAACATTGGAAGAACGGTAATCGAAATAGGTACGCTGGTTTCGCTTTTTATAGATGTCAAACAAAGTTTTGGCATATAACGTACCAAACAGTTGGTGCATCTGTTCGCCGTCAATACCGGATGGGAATTTTGTCAAATCCGGAAAGCCCCAGGTTGCCTTGCCTTGTGTAATGTCAGAGTTGTCGCATTCATCCAATTTGAACGAAGCAATGCCTTTGTCTACTAAATTCTGTTCATGGTAGTCTGCAAAAATTTTCGCGGCGTTTGGATTAACAAAATCAGGAACCAAACCGCGCCACACCAAAAAATTACCTGATAAATTCTTCAAGTCGCTGTAAAAAGGCGCACGTGGATTTACATAAGCGTGTTCCCAAAGATTGAGGCGAAGGTTCATGCCTTTGAGGCTGTCAATCATCGCCTGCGGACGAGGAAATTTATCTGACCACACGTAAGAGCAGGAATACGAGTTGCTGTGCCACCCGGGCTCCAGCCCAAGCACGTCGCAAGGAATGTTGTGCGAACGGAAATACTTAGCCATTTTCAAAACATCGTCCTGCGTAAAATCACCCTTTGTTCGGTACTTGATGCCCAATCCCCACAGCGGAGGCAAGCCGCCGCCGCCCGAAAAAAGATTGTAGCGTTGCACGCTTTCCTTCAACGTTGTACCCTGAAAGAAAAAGAGTTCAACGCCTTTTGCGTTCGGTATGTCTATCCAAACGGCGGAATGCTTTGGCGACTGCTGCGCATATAATTCTTCGGGAGTGAATTTGAGCCCTTCTTTTGCATTCGATTCCGAAGTTTGCTGTAACAGCTCCTGGTTTGAACCGCAGAGAAAAGTAACATAGCGAGATGTGTTCACCAATACACCATAACCGGCCGTTGAAAGATAAAACGGTTGCGGCGCATGACTAAAGCCAATGTCAGATACCGGATGATCATTCACAATTGGCCGCTTGCGCAAACCGCGTTGCTCAAAGCTACCGATTTGCATTCCGAAACCGTAGAGTTGCTCCTCATTGTTCAACGGTATGCGAACCTGCACACCTCTTTCGTTCACCTCGATTTTTACATCCTTTAAAACAAACGGAAGGTCTGCCATGGCTACATCCTTCATCTCGCTCACCCTTGGCTTTTCAGTACAAAAGTTGTACGGTGCAAAGGTGTCGGGTTTGCCAAACGATAGTTTTATCACACCTGGTGCAAACGTTGTTACCGAAACATCACCTTGTGCCTGCAATGCTTTTGCAAACCACAAGAACAAAAACAAAAAATAAATTGGGGCTTTCATATTGTTCTATGGCGAAAATATTTCCAATTCTTCATCGTTGGGGTTAGGTGGGTTTGGGGTAATCATCCAAGCCAGCCGGGCATGTGCAATCCTTTTCGCCAGCAATAGAAAAGGGGCAACGCGGTTGAATGATCATGTGCGAAAGAAAAACCTGCAGACTTGCTGCGCTGTTGAAAGCAGCAACCCATCGGAAGGATTGCTGCGAAATCAACGGCTTGCAGACTGCTTTGTGACGAAAGAACAAGAATGGTTGAAGGGGCATTGCAACCAAGGCAGCTCTTCAACTTGAACGCTTTTAAGAAACCATCCTTCGCTAAAGAGGGTAAGGCGCATACGGAGCAATGGTTGTGGCACTGTAAGCAGCTCGTTGATCGGCAGCCGGCCCCTTAATATCGAACGTAATTACATATTGTCCGTTTGCCTTTTGCGTTACTGATTTAACCAGAACCAATGCAAAGGATTCGGTTAGAATAGCCGCCGTTGCCGTTGGGTGCGAACGATAGCCCCACCCAATGACAAAACCTTTTGTGGTGTTGCTTACGCCGTAAACATCCGACACGCGGCGGTCGGCATTAATGATGTTGTAGTTTGCACCGCCCAAAGGCGAAATGGCAATCACGGTATCCTGCAGGTATTTTGCAAGATCAGCTTCGGTAGAAATCGCATCAAAATTCGCACTGTTCACGTAGGCTTTGGTGGCTGATAAAAAGGTATAGTTAAGGGTGGTGAATCCTGCCAGGGCACCTTTCGATGCGTTGTAATAATTGGCATCGGCTGCATAAGCGTTGGTTGCAATAAATCTGGCGCCGCTCATATTGATCGCGATAAAATCAATCCTTGATTGTTTTGTCAGCGCTACCGCCTGACCGAATACGGGTGTCGGTTCATAGAACGAAAAAAAGTTCTGATTGTCTGCCGGATCTGTTGACATGACTACGTTGGTCAAGGTCTTAACCGTGGAAGAAGAAGGCACGACGCTTTTTACATCAACACTTTTTGAACTAATGTGGCCGCACTTGTCGTTGATGATGATGACCACGGACATCAGGCCCTTTCTTACGGGCACTTTTATGGTCGTGTCTATCACTTTGCCGTTAAACGAAATGGGTACGCCGGGGCTTTGCACCAGGGTAATGTCGCTTGCGCGGTTGTTTACCACTTTATAAACGGCACTGGCAATGCCCGAATCGCAGGTACTGTTGTATTTGATGGGAATGGAGAGCATTGAATTTTCCGGCAAGGAGGCGTAGGAATCCGTACTGCCAACGTTGATAGGCGTCATCGGTTGCGTGGGTGCTTCAAATTTTTTACACGAAAAAAATGAAGTAATACCAAGCAGAAACGCTAGATAAAATAGACCGTGAGTTCTTTTCATATTGCAATGATGTATGGTTCAGAATTAGTTTAGCCGGCTATTAGTTTTGTGGAAACAACCGCAGATAATTGGCATCAATAACGGATTGCGGAATAGGAAACAGGTTATTTTTTAAAGTGCTTGCATCAATGGTGCTTGCGCACACAGAATAACCAAAACGCTTTGTACGGCTGTTGTACAACTTCAACCGGCAAAGCGTAAGCGTTCGCAGTTCTTCGCCGTAAAGCTCACGTCCTCTTTCATCCAAAATGTAATCAATGTCAACGTTGCCTGGAGCCACGGGCTTCGCATTGGAACGGGCTCTTACCGTGTTTATATCAGCCGCCGCATTCGACAGGTCGCCCAGTTTCAAATAAGCTTCTGCCCTTAACAAATACGTTTCCGCCAAACGGGCTACGTAATAATCCTGCACAAAAGAGTTGCTTGGGTCAGTGGTGTAATGCCAGTCAGAACCCATTTTCATGACTCTTGGATACCAGCGTTGCATGGTGTCTTCGCG
This sequence comes from Flavisolibacter ginsenosidimutans, assembly GCF_007970805.1. Classification (GTDB taxonomy): domain Bacteria; phylum Bacteroidota; class Bacteroidia; order Chitinophagales; family Chitinophagaceae; genus Flavisolibacter; species Flavisolibacter ginsenosidimutans. Next base: position 2,553,936 of record NZ_CP042433.1, read on the forward strand.
GGTTACCAACCAATCTTTCCGAATGGTGTCACCGGGATGCAATTGTACGGTGATGGTTGCGCCGCTTAAAGTCGTAATTACTTGCGGCGCGGTTGGCCAGTTTCTGCTTGGATCGGGTAAATCCTGATAGGTACCGTTCGGGTTTGGAACTTTTAATACACGGTTAATGTTCCATTCCGCGTTGCGTGTATCTTCCGGTCCTGATTTTGCCCACAAGTCATAAAGAAAATAACTCGTTGGCCGAACCCAGGCCACACCGCGGCCCATCCAGTCGTAAGCAACACCGGTAAAGCCAAATTTGGTGTAGCCCCACATGGCCGGCCAGTATTGTCTTTCCTGGTCGGAACGGGTACTCAACTGGGGCGGCAAGCCGCCTGTTTTGAACTTGTCGAGATGAATGATAAAGAGCGATTCTTTATTACCGCCCTGGTAACTGTAATTGGTGGTTCCGTCTTCTTTCGTCATTTGAAACATATCCCAAAAAGCGTCTTTGCCGGGAATTGAAGAGCGGTAACCAAAACGAGATGTCATCAGGCGGTAATCGCCGCTGTTGATTACCTTGCTGGCCGCATCTACCGACGCCTGATAAAGTGACTTATCGGCGCCGCCGCGTTCATCGGCAAGGGCTATGTACATTTCGGAAAGAAAATGATAAGCCGCACCGCTAACTAATTTGCCAACTTCGCTTGTGGTTTTGGGAAGGTTCTCCGCAGCGAATTTGAAATCTTCAACGCATTGTGCATAGACTTTTTCGCGGGGATCGCGGCTGTAAGCCAGATTGGGTACGGTAACCGGTTCGGTAATCAAGGGCATGTCGCCCCACATTTCAGATAAGAAGCGATAGCCCCAAGCTCTGAAGAAACGGGCCTCGGCCTGAATTTGCAACTTCTCCGTATTGCTTGCCCACTTTACATCGGGATTTTCCGACTGCTTTAAAATGTTGTTGGCATTGTTGATCATTTCATACTGGCGGTTAAACAAGTCTTTTAACCAGCCGGCGTTGCCGTTTAAATACGAATAGTTGGTCCAAACGTTTTGATCGTTTTGGCTGAAGTTGATGTCGGCTCCGCTGCCAAATTGCACGGTACGCTGATCACCATCATCTAAAATGTAATTCTCTCGCAGGCGATAGTACAAATAGTTTAATCCTGTGCGAAACTGCGCAGCGTTTAAAAAGGCATTGTCGATAGTTAGGAAGTCCTCAGGCTTTTCGCGCAGGAAAGCATCCTTTTTACAACCGGCAAATGGAAGAGCAATTGCTGCAAGGACGACAAAAAATATCTTTTTCATTTCTGAATTTTTAAGAGTTGAAATGTGGCATTAGAAACTTGCATTCAAACCGAAGGTGATGATGCGGAACGTGGGCAGTCCGGAACCAGAACCCGCAAAGGTGGTGGCGGTTTCGGGGTCCAGTCCTTCCCAATTGGTAAACGTAGCCAGGTTTTTACCCGATACGTACACCTTCATGGCTGAAATGTGTGCCCTGCTTAAAATGGACGAAGGAATGGTGTAAGACAAAGCCACATCCTGCAACCGTACAAACTGTCTTCCGTTCGGGAAAGAATAACCGTAAGCCGAGTTGTTGTAATTAACGCTGGTTACCGTATTGGATGGATTATTCGGCGTCCAGTAAGGTTTGTTCAACCAGGTTGCCGCTGTTCCGCCGTAAAGTGCGTTCGGGTAATAGGCGTAGGTATTGTTACCAAGGTACCAGTTGTCTTTACCGCCGCCGGCAATAAAATTAAAGAGGAAGTAAAGTTCCACACCTTTGTAGGCAAGCGTGTTTGACAGGGTCATTGTAAAGTTTGGCTTACTGTAGCCAACGATTGTGCGGTCATTCGCATCAATTTTTCCGTCGTTGTTCAAATCACGAAACTTGATGTCGCCGGGTTTTCCGCCGTACACAGCAATGAAGGCCGCATCGTCTTTTTGAATGATGCCGTCCATAACATAAGTATATACTGCGCCAAGCGATTTGCCGATAAAGCGAGAGTTGGCCACGTCATCGTCTTCTTTTCCGTCTTTGTTCGCATCCAGTCCGTACAAGCTAACAATTTTGTTCCGGTTCAGCCAGAAGTTGAAACCCGTGCTCCAGGTAAACTCCCGCGAACGAACGGCCTGCAAATTCAATTGCAGTTCAACGCCTTTGTTATTCACCTTGCCAATGTTGTCCAACACCGTAGTAAATCCGTTCATGATGGGAATGGCCCTTGTGAGCAAAAGATCGGTCGTGTTGGAATTGTAAACGTTGATGGTGCCGCTCAGGAAGTTCTTGAAAATTCCAAAGTCAAGCCCAAGGTTCAACGCCGTTGTTTTTTCCCAGTTCAGGTTTTTGTTTGCCAGGTTGTTTAGGAAAACAACGCGTTGCGTTGTGCCGCCAAGAAGAATGGTATTGTTTGCGTTGATGGTGGGGAATGTTTGGTAAGCGCCGATGGATGGATTTCCGTTTTCGCCGTAGGACAAGCGCAGCTTCAGGTTGTCAATGTATTTGTAGTTGCGACGGATGTACGGCTCTTCTCCAATGCTCCAGGCAACGGCGCCGGCCCGGAAGACGCCGTACTTGTGGCCTTCGGCATAACCAGAATAGCCGTCTTGCCGAATGGAAAAGCTGGCGAGATACTTTCCTTTGTACGCATAATTCAAACGCGCCAGGGAAGCCATTTGATTCAGCTTGCCGGCGTCTGTATTCACGGAATAGTTGGCCGGATTGCCAAGTTCAAGTGCGTTACTTCCCAACACAGAACTGCCCGAACCGGAAAAGTCTTTGGCCGTAATAACCAAGTTGGTGGTTGAGCGGCTCTGTTCTTCTTCCAGCAAGGTCACATCAAAAGAGTGGTCGCCAACGAGTCTTTTAAAATTAACCAAGTGGTTCAGGTACCAATCGGTTCTTGTTGGATTTGATTTGTTGCCGTTCGCATCCACGAGGTGTGATGTGGGCGAAGAAAGTTCGCTTAACAACATCGTGTTGACGAACATGTTTTCGTGCTGGAAGTTCGCCGAATGGCCTTCCCACCTGTTGATTGAATAGTTGAACGTGTACGATAGACCTTTCACCCACGGAGCATCAATGCGTGCAAAGGCGATGCTGCGGTAATTCTGGTTGCGGTCTTCATTATATTGTTGCGTGTTCCACAATGGGTTTGACGTCGTCGTCTGCCCCTGTGGATAGCGTTCGAACTGATCCGGAAAATTTTCAAAGCCCAGCGCCGCAGTTCCTCTGTCATGCACATATTTAAAACCGTACGGGCTGGCAATGGTCGCTAAATTGTAATCAGCGGAAATGCCGTCTGCATTCTTATATGTAAAACCAACATTTAACCCGGTTCTTAACCAATCAGTAATTCTGGATTCCATTTTGGCAAGAAAAGTATAACGGCGAAATTGATCGCCGACCGCAATTCCTTTTTGATCCATGTATTCACCCGACACGTAATAATTAAACCGGTTGGTCGCGCCGGCTACACTCAATGTAAAATTTTTAAACGGCGCGGTTCGGGTAATTTCCTTCGTCCAATCTACGGTTAGGCCTTTTTTGTAGGCTTCCAGTTCGTACAGTGGAAGATTTGTATTGATGTCGTAAACACTGTTTGGATTGTCGGCCAAAAAGCGGTCCTTACGTAGTTGAATGTATCCATCCGGGGTCAACATGTCTGGCCGGTTAGTAGGCGCTTGCGTACCGGCATTCGCGGCCAATGAGATTGTTGGCTTCTCTGTTTTGCCACGTTTGGTGGTAATTAAAACCACGCCATTCGCAGCAAGCGAACCATAAATAGCACTGGCACTTGCGTCTTTTAAAACATCAACCGTGGCAATGTCTGCGGGATTTATTTCATTAAAGCTTCCCAGGAACACAACGCCATCGAGAATGATAAGTGGTGAGTTAGACGCACTGATTGAATTTTGTCCGCGAATATTGATGCTTGGATTGCTGCCGGCAGCGTTAACAGTGCCGATGTCTAAACCTGGCACCGAGCCTTTCAACGCGTCCAACAGGTTGACGTTAGGCAAATTGGCAAGAGGTGAATTTTCCAGCTTAACCGAAGCAATAGCGCCGGTGAGATCTTTCTTTTTTTGCGTGCCGTAACCCACAACCACCACATCGTCCAGCGTTTGCACGGAAACTTCCAGCGTTATGGTGATTTGTCCTGAATTGTTTACGGGCACCGTTGCTTTTGTATAGCCAATATGTTCCACCGAAAGTTGATCACCAACGGAAGCCTTGATACTAAAGGCGCCGCCAGGACCGGTGATAGTTCCGCCGGCTTTTCCGTTTACAGAAACCGTTGCGCCAACAAGCGGTGTCAGCGTTCCGGCCTCCTGCACTTTACCGCGAACAGTGATTTGCTGCGCAAAAAGGCAATTTGATACAAATAGCAAAGCAGTCAATAAAACCACAAACTTACCGGCAAGGGCAAGCTTGATCTTTTGAGGAAGATGATTCATAACATCAGCATTAAAATAAAGGATTTGAAAAGACGTGTTCATGTAAGCAAGTTTTGTTTTATACAACCGTTCGTTCGTAAAACGCAACGCGGGAACGATAAAAATCCAATTGAATAACAGCCAATCGTCGAATTAAGGTTATCGTGAAAAAGAAAACGTAAAGCAATCAAATATGCCAGCAAATCTATTTAGGCGGCCACCGAAAAAGAATGTGAGAAATAACTTTGTAGATGGACAATACTATGATTGCGATATGTCGCAATCAAGGAAGAAGGGAGAAGAGAAGAGCAAAATCTTAGGGTACAGGAAGCAATAGTTGCGAGTGTTTATCACATCCTTTTCGGATGGTCTTTTATTTTAATTATCGTGTAGCAGCGTGGCTTTTAAGGTTTGTAAGGCCCTGTAAAACAGAACAAGGTTTCTCTTTTGTTTAATGCTTGCGGTTGCGGTATTCCAGCGGCGACACGCCCATGATGTTGCTGAAGAAGCGGGAAAAATAATAGGGATCGCAGATGCCGACTTTGTACGCAATTTCTTTTATCTGCAGGTTTGTAAAATGCAGGTATTGACAGGCTTTCTGCACCTTGATGTGATTGAAATATTCCAGCGGCGGATAACCTGTCTTCTTTTTAAACAAAGCAGCGTAGTGCGAGGGAGAGATATGCGCTTCTGCAGCGAGTTCCCGCAACGAAAGCGTATGCTCTATGTTCTGCTGCATGAACTCAATTGACAAATCAATCGCATCTTTTTCCGCATTGCCGGACGGCACGTGAAAAATATCGTCGTAACAAAACGAAGAAAGAAAATACCACAGACACATGTTTATGTAGCCAAGGTTATCGGCACTATAACCATTTTCCAGCGTTGCATACATCGAGTCGAACAAGCGGGTGCGTTCTTCCGAAAAATTAACCGAGGCGACAAACTTTGTTTTATTCCTGGTTAATTGCGATGTATAATCGTTAGCCAACCGTCCTTTGAAATGCAACCAGTAAATAGACCACGGTGCATCTTCGTCGGAACCATATTGGTGAACCATTTCTGCGGGAACGACAAAATATTGTCCTGACTTTACGTCGTATTCCTGGCCGTCAAGCTGCACCCATCCTTTGCCGTCAACACAGTAAATAAGAATGTGCTGCGAAATGCCAACAGACCGTTTGCGGTAATGAAATTTTGCTTTTGGGTAGAAGCCGATGTCTGTTATAAAGAGGTTGCTGATCAAAGGCGAGTCCTCACAGCTTTGCACAATCTTCCCTGGCAACACGATGGCTTTCTGCCCCTTGAATCCGTCTTTCTTTCGCTGCGCAACCGGTGACTTCCGTAACATGGGCCGAATATATTGATTGCTGTCCGGAAAACATTATCAACCCCTGCACAGCAAATCCTTCTTATTGTCCGGCCTGTAACACATTCAAAAGCCAGCGGCTGACTTCTTCCGCCTGCAAGGGCGACATCCAGTGACCGGTTTCTTTTGTAACAAGCAATTGCTTTGGTGCGTGAATGTTGTTGTAAACCGCGTAGGCCGTCGTGGGTGGACAGGTTTCGTCGTTGTATCCCCAGGAGTACCATCCCGGCACGTTCAATAAACGGGCAAAGTTTACGACGTCGTAATAACCTGCCGTTTTTATTGCATCCGGATTTTCGTAAGCGGCATGTAGTGATGGACTAAACACATGCGGCCACCCTCCTGCCCTTCCGTGCAAATAACCAGTAAGGTCACTTAAAGCCGGGTACAATGCTGCTACGTAGCGAACCTTTTCATGCAAGGCTGCTGTTACAATTGCCAAAGCGCCGCCCTGGCTTCCGCCGTAAACGGCCACACGTGAACTGTCTGCCTGCGGCAAGGACAAAAGAAAATCAACGGCGCGAACGCAACCCGCATAAACGCGTTTGTAATAATATTGATCCCTGTTGTTGATGTTTGCGAAATAATATTCGTACAACGGCCCGAATGCAAGGTTGTAATACACTTCGTTGGGCAAGGTAACCGGTATACCGTGAATGCCGATCTCGAATGTAATGACGCCCTTTTCAGCCAAAGCCGTGTCACCGCGGTAAGCACGAACGCCGGCACCCGGAACCTTCAATACAACTGGATAATGTCCATCTTTTTTTGGCACACACAAGATGCCGTACAATCGTGATCCGGACCGGTAGCTTTGAATGGAAACTTCGTAAACATTCAAAACACTTGTGCTTCTATCCGGCAAAAGCGTCATTCGTGTATTGAATGAAATTTTCCTTGCTTGTTCGATGGTATTTTTCCAAAACGCAGCAAAGTCTGTTGGCAGTTGCGCGGTTGCAACAATACTCTCCGGCGAAAAGGCAGCCGTGGCCATTCCTTTGTAAAGTTTCCCGTCTATTTTTGCCGTAACGGTGCAACGCAAAAAGCCCGGCTGCGCAAGCGTTCCGCCATTTATGATCAGGCGTCCATTTTTAAGCAATGTGTCTTTGGAAACGAAAGGCTGCATTTTTTCGGGACCAATTTCTACGTGCACAACGGTGTTGGCCATTTCCTTTCCATCACACTGAACAGCGATTGAGAAAAAAGCTTTTTCACCGACGTTGTATTTCCATTCGGGATGATCCAACTTGACTGAAACAGAAGTATCCGGCGTTTGCGCAAAGAGTGCAGCAGACCACAACAGCAGCAAACAAACAACGCAAAGCGTCTTAGCTTTTAAGATTCCGGTCATGAATACATTTTCTTTTACTCGGGCATAATGTGTACGGCAATTCCATCTCTACTTCCAATGGGTAAACGCAGTGTTGATCCAGCATCAACGTTCATTGTTTTTATTCTGACATGCGTGGCTGTTTGTAACGATGTATCGTGCGAATAAATAGTAGCAACGTATTTTTTTCCTTTGTCGAGAAACTGCAACGGAAGTTGAACTACTCTAGGTTTTGTGCCGTTAAGCGAACCAACAAACCATTGCGAACCTTTCTTGCGTGCTATGGTTGCAAAGTCCTGCATGTCGCCATCCAGCACTCGCGTTTCATCCCAGGTCGTGGGCAACGTAGTATACCAGTTCAGTTCCGGAACCTCCAGAATTTCGCCATCCTTTGCACCAGTCGTCGTTTCAAATTTTGGATGATCGTACCAATACAAAAATTGCAAGGGACTGTAAATACAAACCGCCTTTGCCATCTGTGCCGTATGCGATCCCATTTTATCAACCCGACTGGTGAAGTAACAATTGGTGTTGTCGGCTGCGCCGGCAATCATTCGCGTAAACAAAGAAGTGATGGAGTGTTCGGTGAAGGGACTTTCTTCGTCGCCGCGGATGCCTTCCTGTGTCAACAAATTTGGATAGGTGCGACTGTAACCGGTGGGACGGTATTCGTCGTGAACATCAACGATCATATGATATTGAGCGCACTTGCGAATGGCCTCGTGCAACCACGATGTCCACCGTTGCGAACCCACCTGCACAAAGCCAAACTTCAAACCTTTAACGCCCCATGAACGATACAAAGGCAGCAAGGAATCCAGTTGTTTTTCCAACGCACGGCGATTAACGTATAAAATAACACCCACGCCTTTTGCATTGCCGTAGCGAATCACATCGTGTAAATCCAATGGGCCTTTCGAACGCAAGGGATCGAGGGAAACCCTTGATGCATCAGACGTGTCGTGGTCTTCTCTTCCGTACCAACCCGCATCAAACAAGATGTAGCGAATGTTGTGAGCGGCTGCAAAATCTATTGTGCGATAAGCGCCAGTAGTCGTCAACGTCACTTCACGCAAAACCTTGCCGGGCTGAATCCATTTTGTATCCTCCATTTGATTGGGTACATTCAAATTCAACAGTAGGTAATTCTTTTGCAACAGATCGGCGGGTGAGTTACCAACGAGCACATACCGCCACGGACTTCTCAATTCTTTCAACGCTTTTGTTTCACCATCCAGTTTGGTTAGCAAACCGCCGGCGTTATCGGATGTAAACTTCATCCGCGCAAAATCAACGAGTCCTGCTTCACCCAATGCCAGGTACAAGCTGTCGGTTAATCGAATGGTTAAGGGTCGTTCTGCAACGTCCTTGATATCGCGAATCTTTTTTTCGGTAAGTATGCCCTGCGCCGTTGAACTCACCCAAGCCGTTGCATTATCCGGCAAGCCGAATGCTGATGATTCGTTTTTTAAAACAATTTCTCCTTTTTGATGAAGGGTGTACTGATAAGCGAAGCCTTCGTTGTAAACCCTCAGTAGAAGCGTCAATCGAAGGCGGCTGTCCTCATCGGAATCAAATAAAAGTTTTAGTTGATTATAATTTTCCGGTATGAATTTTCTTTCGCCGTAAACGGTTTTCCACTGGCTGCGAACTTTCGTGAGATGGGCTTTCTGTAATTGCAGTTTTAGTGTGTTGCCGGTGTTCAATTTTAATTTGCCCGCATTGATCACAGACTTATCGCCGCAAAAAAGCTGATACGCAAGTGGCTCGTCTACACTGTTTCCTGTTTGAAGTTTTAACGCAATACTTCCATCCGGGCTTTTTAGCGTTTTAATTTGTCCTGAACTTTTTTCCGCGAAAAAGAAACAACAAGCAATAAAGCAACCGATAAGTTTTTCCATTCCAACAACCTGTTTTCTTAATTCAAACACGTTTCTTTATTACCGTCATCACACGTGCAGAAACATCAATGCAACCAGTAGCCCAGCGCAACAAAGAAAGAATGACGTCAAATTTATTGCTATGCCGCACTCTGGGAATGGTTAAAGCAACGGTATGGATGGACAATTTGATTTTTTAACTAGTTGCGTTACGATGGTGCGGGAGTTGTGGTGGTTTCCGTATTCTGGAAAATAGACATTGCCGCCTTGTCCGCACAGATGCCTCCTCATTGAAAAATCTGTAAAGCAACGGCCGCTTCCCGTTTTGCCGAAACGTGTTCCGGCAGCGGTGTACCGTGACGCCTGTCGTGGTCTCCTACAAAACCGCCATGGGTGCGCCAACCCATTTTCGTAAACCGAGGATTGTCAATAACCACTTGTTGCAACCGGAGTAATTCTTCTTCGGAAAGCGCTTTTTGCCCTGCCTGCCCGATGGCCCTGCCCCAACGTTGGATTCTGTTCTGCGGCGGCTGCTCTCCTTCAATGGCGTATGATGCCTTCGAATCTTTTAATAAAAGAAAGGCCGCCGTTCTCGCCATTACATCAGGATGGATTTTACCGATCATCTTTTTAATCCGATCCGAAAGGTTTCGGGCCCGGAAATCGTCCAGTTTTTTCGTGCGACGTACCAAGGGGCAAAATTCCGGCACGCCGGGAAGATTGTTTCGAACCCGGTGACGTTTGGAAGGATCGGCGGCAGCGCCGTACTGCAGGCTCTCGTCCAGTAAGTCAATGTAGTTACCCGAAGCAGCATCGGGCAGGGGCAGTTTTTGCGCCGTTAGCCATTCGTAAAGAAACCAAATGCGCCGGCTATACTGACCGGTAGGTTCCTTGCTGATCCAGTTTAGCCATTCGCTTTGCTCAATCTGTTGAAAAAGTTTTTTGAAGACGCAGAGATCAAGGCCTTCGTACTTCAAAGCAAAGGTTAAGTGCCCCATAACAGAATCTTCGGGCCGGTGCCTTGGGGTTTGTATTGTCCATTCGTCCCTTGTGTACTGCTTATGCTTTTGACTAATCAAGGCTAAGCGGTCAGGCAGCGGTACTGCCAAATCGTAGTAGTTTATTAAAGCAGCATAGCCAGCCAGATAACCCTCTTCCGGCAGATCTCTGCCGTGAAAAATGCTTACAAGCGGTGAAAAATCATTACAAACGAATCTTCTTCTGGAAATATATGTATCAATAGGGATGATGATTTTACGTTTCCGTTTATGTTCAGGCTGTGCCATGACTGTTGGCCTAAAGTATGAGAAATTAAATGAGTAACTAGCGGCGACTAACGTCGTGCCAGGGCATGACTCCAAGAAGTGAGTTGTTCCCAGACTACAAAAGAAAAATCCCCTGCGTTCACCGGTGAATCGCAAGGGATTGAGTCAAATTGAAAGTATCTACGTGATCCCGCTGGGATGTGTTGAAGGTTTTTGAACCTTACGGTGGTTTACAAGCCTTGACAATAAGAAGCTGGTATTCAAGGTATTCTAACAAAGCTGCCTTTTTCTTCGCGCTACCTTTACAAAGAGTAACACTACTTAATTCGACTAAAAATTCGACTAATTATGTTGTTACCGATTAAATTCATCTGTTCTGAAAAGAAGGTCCGAAGGGACGGCACTTCCATAATTTTTATTCAGTACTGTTATAGCTCCGACAACAAGACCTTGCTAAACACGGAAATTGCCATTCCACCCAGGTACTGGCAAAAGAAATTCAGCCGCATTTCCGAAGATTTACCGGAGGAATACGGACAAGCAGCTTCGTTAAACAAAGAACTTCAACGGCTCCTGCGACTGGCAGAAGACATCATTCAATTTGCGCTTGATAAAAAATATCCCGATCCCGTACAATTCGTTAAACAAACCTTTCACCCAGCATTTCTTATTGACTCGCTTGAAAACGTTACCATCGAACTGCATAAGAAAGCGGAGAAAGTCAACCTTGAATTTTTCTTCCAGTTCAAAGAGTACATCAAATCAAAAGAAACAAAGGTGACACCCGGCATGATGAAGGTATTCAACAACGTGTGCGGGGTGTTGCTTGATTTTGAAACCTACCGTGCAACTGAAATTAAGTTCGAAGAAATTGACTACAATTTTTACGAAGAGTTGGTGGAGTACCTGCTGTATCACCATGTTCACAAACGAAAAAAAGAAGAAGTCAAAGGTCTTAAGCTTAGTTCTGCAGGAAAAATCATCAAGCAATTGCGCATCTTCCTTCGGAACAGGATGCGGAAGAAAATCATCTCTCCCATCAACTTGGAGGATTTCAAAATCCTGGACGAAGAAGCAGATGCGGTGTATGTAACATCCCGTGAAATCATGCAAATCTTCCGTGCCGATTTATCCACTCATCCACACTTAAGAAAGTATCAGATGCTGTTTGTTTTTGGCTGTCTTACGGGATTGCGGTTTTCCGATTTTTCCACCATTGAACCGAACGACGTAAGAAATAAAATGCTTTACAAAAAACAGGGCAAGTCCGATGGCTGGGTTGTCATTCCCCTCAAAGACGAAGCCTATTACATTTTTGTCAATGAATTTAACAAGCGTATTCCCAACATCACCAATCCTGATTTTAACTGGTACATCAAAGAAGTCGCGAAATATGCTGGGCTAACTCAACCCATTAAATTTTCGCACAAAAAAGGAACCAAAGACGTTGTTACCGTTAAACCAAAGTACCAGTGGATCACGTCGCATACCTGTAGGCGCTCGTTCTGCACGAACGAATTTTTAGCCGGCACACCAGTGGAGTTAATTATGAAAATCAGTGGGCATAAGAGTTTGCGCGATTTCTATCGCTACATTAAGATTACCCCTGAAGAAGCCGGACAAAAAATAAGAGAACTCTGGGAAAGGCGCGGCGACATGAACATGGCAAATAAAAAGTACACCGACGGCTCGCATGTCTCAGCTAATGGCATTCCCATGCCTGAATAAGCTAACCCAACAGACCATGGTTTCACGTTTCAGCAAACCTTGTAACTACACAATCTTTTTGAAAATCAATAGCACTTTACATAAGTAGAACTTTTAAACAAGGCGGTATATCGCCAAGTTGCCGAAAGCGTCTTATCTCAAAAGAGAGAATAAACAGGCTATCACCCGACGGATACACAAGCGGTGGTTGTCTAACCAAAAAACTGAACCTGCTGCCTATCTCGCCAGTTGTCAATAGTTTCCCGTTGCTAAGGAGATAAAAGACCGTGACCCACATTCAACAAGCCGTTGCGTTTTGCAAAACGATGTGTTGACAGCTCCAAATAATCCGTTATTCGAAAATTGCTTAGTTTGTTATGCGCCTCCACTTGCATCAAGCGAAGTTTGAATTGCAAATCAATTCTTGCCTCCGATTTTTGATTCAGCCCAAGAAGCGTAAAATCCAGAACCTTACCGTGGTCGTTGCCAACCAAACAAAGTTGAGCGGCTTTGTAACAGAGCCTTAGTTGCCTCTCGGGGTTTTGCAGGGATTTTCCATACATATAGACTTGGTCAATTAAGCTCGCATCATAATGTTTCTCAAACAGAAAAAAATTAATCTTAGCCAAAAGCGGGTAAAACAAATCCGGAGACCGCTTCAGGAGTTCAGCAGATTGTACGAGGGTGGCTCTTGCCTGTAGTTGAAACGCAGCTTCGTTTAAATAAGAGGCGCCTCGTTGAAATTGCACTAATTCCAATTCGGCCATATCGGGATATTGCGAGAAAAGGTCAACCCAACACTTTGCTGATTGAAAGAAAAGGTTGGTCTGGCTTCTCAATAAATAATAGTAAGTCTTTGCTTGGAAGAAATAAAGTTTGGGATAAAACGACAAACTTTCTTCGTCAACCTTAGAGTACGTCCCATATATTGCATCAACATTTTCTTCTTCTTTCGTATTTGTGACAGAACCGTATTTTTTATAAAGACCAAAAAGAAGCATCGATTGATTGGACATTTGCCCCATCAGCTGTAACTGGTGGCTACAAGCCTGCATCTCGTTGTTTAAACTTTTTATCTTCGCTTGCTCACAACTGCCATAGATCAATTCAATCTTTTTTTCCATGACCAAGGCTTGAAACAGAAACGATACCTGGTGGCGGGACGATGCCAAGTTCTTCAGGCGTTTCAAAACTTTTCCCGCTTGTACGACAAAACCTTTTGCATACAAGATGTTGGCGTGTTCCATTAGCTGGTGAAGCTGCAGTAAAATGCTCTCGTCGTTTTTGCCGATCCGTAAGCTGTCCAGAATTTGATTATAGAGATGCCCCTTTAAGCTGGGTAGCTGCTGGCACTGAACGCCTTTCATTTTTCTCACCAGTAGCTTTTCATCGTATTGCTCCATGGAATTAAGAACCCTAAAAATTACCAGGACGTTTAGGCTTTCGCTGTTGCTGTTTCGTTTGGCATAACGGTTGAAACTTTTCTTTTCACACTTGGTCAGGCTTTTTACAAGGTCGAAAAGCTCTCTGGATGTTCTGTTTTGCATACCGGTTCGTTTTGTTGTTCAAAAAATTTTACGGACGTGATGTCAATTTGTTTTTCCAGTTGTTTTAAAAGCTTCAACACACTCTCGTTGCCTTCTTCAACGGTGAACGTGACGTGGAGGAGTTCATCGCCCGATTTTACGTTGGAATGAAACGAGATTAGCTGCATTCGCCTTCGGGTAATTGCCGAAAGAATTCTGATTAACAAGGCATCATTTTTTTCTGCTTCAACGATGTACATAAAATTTACTCGGTGCATTGCTTTGATTTTAGCGCATAAAAAAACCCGCCTCGTTGGAGGCGGGTTTCTATTTTTCTAGTTGTCGTTATAGATAATTTTCGCCTCCATGAAGTGCAGGTATAACAATGACCACCACAATAATAATTGCAGTGATGAAGGCCGCTATACTATATAATCTCTTACCTGACATGAATGCGAATAATTTCAAAGTTGCAAGTTTCTTCAATTAAAACAATGGACCGAAAAATCTTTTTTTCAACATAAACGTTGATGCCATGGACATCACATCTTTGTAAATTCCTGCAGCCGAGATTCAAAAGCCCTAAATTCTGTTTGCGAAAAACTCTTTTTGTGTTTTGCTGTATGGATTACTTTTTCTTCTGCCTCGACAGCCCTTATTCGCTTTTGCACGAAAAGAACAATCAGCAATTTGTCATTCGTTAACAGTTACAGCATCAACCACCTGAATGCCTAAGGTAAAAGGCCGCTGTAGAAACAACGGCCGGCGATTGCTTGCTATATGAAAAAATTAAAACTGCTGCCAACGGACAAAAGCCTCCATTGCTTCGTATTCAGCAAGGCCCAATTTATTGTACAAGTCGGCGGTTGCCTTGTTGCGGTCTTCGGCCCGTTGCCAAAACTCGCGGTTGTCGCTGCCTTGAAACACAACGCCGTCTTTTTGCGACTGATGTTTAAAGATTCCGGCCCGCTTTTTCAGTACCTGGTCGGGACTCATGGGCACGGCCATTTCAATGAGATCAATGTCCCACTCGGCCCAGGCACCTTTGTAGAGCCAAATCCAGCAATCTTTTATAAACGGTTTTTCTTTCAATCCATTTAATGCAGCAATGATTCCATCCAAACAAACTTTGTGCGTGCCGTGGGGATCGGCCAAATCGCCGGCGGCATAGATCTGGTGTGGTTGTACTGCTTCAATTAGTGCCGCAATGAGGACAACGTCTTCAGTTCCGAACGGATTTTTGTCAACGGTGCCGGTTTCATAAAAAGGCAGGTCAAGAAAATGCACCCGCTCCATTGGAATGCCAACAAAGCGGCAGGTATTTTTGGCTTCACCGCGGCGAATCAATCCTTTTACGTAACGCAACGAAGGGATATCCTTTTCACCGTTCTTTTTTGTTTTCAGAAAAGCTTCCGCTTCATCAAACATCGCCACGGCTCGCGGTGAGCTTATCACAAATTTCTCGTTGTAATCCTTTACAAATTCAATAAAGCGAAACGCTTCATCGTCAGCAACGGCAATGTTGCCCGATGTTTGATACGCCACGTGCACTTCATGTCCCTGGTCCACCAATCGCTGAAACGTTCCACCCATTGAAATGATGTCATCGTCTGGATGAGGCGAGAAAATCACCACGCGTTTTTTTGCGGGTTCGGCTCTCTCGGGTCGGTTGTCGTCGTCGGCATTTGGCTTGCCACCCGGCCATCCGGTGATGGTGTGTTGCAACCAGTTGAAAACTTCGATATTGATGTCGTACGCTTGTCCGTAAAGCACCAACAAATCGCTCAAGCCGTTTTCGTTGTAGTCGTTGTTGGTAAGTTTTAAAACGGGCTTGCCTACCGTTAAGGCCAAATGCGTAACGGCCTTTTTAATCATCTGCTGATGCCACACCACCGTATCTGTAAGCCAGGGCGTTTTTTTTCGCGTTAGCTCCGATGCCGCAGTCTCGTCAATCACAAAACAGGCATTGTTGTGACCTTGCAGATAAGATGCCGGCACAAACTCTGTGACAGGACCTTCCACAGCTTGTTTAACGATGCCGGCTTTGTGTTCGCCCCAAGCCAACAACACAACTCGTTTGGCTTTCAAAATGGTGCTCACTCCCATTGTGATGGCTTTGCGGGGAACGGCCGCAAGCCCACCAAATTCAACCGCCGCATCAGAGCGAGTCATCGGGTCAAGCGTAATTAGACGCGTAACCGAGCTACTGTGCGACCCGGGTTCGTTGAAACCAATGTGGCCGTTGCGACCGATGCCTAGCAGTTGAAAGTCAATCCCTCCATACTCTTCAATCTTTTTTTCGTATTGCTCGCAATGCGTTTTTACCAATGCTTGCGGCATGTCGCTGTCCGGTATGAAGCAAAATTCATGAGCGATGTTAACGTGCCGAAAAAGATTCTCTTGCATGAAGTGATGATAGCTTTGTAAGGACTCCGAAGGCAAGCCGTAATATTCATCCAAATTGAACGTAACAACGTTTTGAAAATGTAAACCTTCTTCTTTGTGCATGCGCACCAATTCGGCATACACCCGCTTGGGTGTAGAACCGGTAGCCAAACCCAAAACTGCGTATTCGCCCTTTTGTTGCTTGGCCCGAATCAAATCCGCTATCTCGTTTGCAACGGCTTTTGACGCTTCGTGCGCCGTAACATGAACATGCGTTGGAAGTTTTTCGTAGTAAACAGATTTGTGCTCCTTAAAAATTTCTTTCGTCATTGTGAACGTTTGAAGTCGATTGTTCCGTACAGTCTCAGGCGAAGGCTATTCATGGCCAGTCTTTGCGGTGCTGACATAACAAAAAGATTAGGTTTACCACAACTGTTAAATATGCCTTCGATTCCGGTCATTGAGTTAAACGCGCCGGAATTTGCCTACTGATGCCGGTTAAAAACAAAAGCCTCTTCGCCTTTGTACCCACTGTTTTTTAAAACGAAAACAGATCCTGCAAGCGGCTGTTCGTTTAACTCAGTTTCAGTAAGCCCTGCTCTTGCGGATGTGATATAAAGGTCATTCAGTTCATCGCCGCCAAATGTGCAGGAGGTAACGTTCGCAACCGGTAAAGAAACGCTACCCAATTTTCTTCCTGTGTGCGGATTCCACCTTGATATTTGCCAACCGTTCCAATGGGCAATCCAAAGCATGCCTTCATTATCGATGGTCATTCCATCGGGAACGCCGTCTTCTTTGGGAATGTTTATAATGACTTTTTTGTTGCTGAAATTTCCTGTTCCGATATCATAGTCATAAGAACGAACTTCTGATATGGGAGAATCAATTTGATAAAAAGTTTGATGATCCAAACTCCAGGCCATTCCATTTGGAACAGAAAGATTTTCTAATTTCTTTTCAACAGAACCGTCAGCTTTTAGCATGTAAAAACTTCCTTGCTTCTGCTGCTTCGAAAGCGACATAGTGCCCGCAAAAAACCGTCGGGCGGGATCGCATTTGCCTTCATTGAAACGATTACCGGACAAATGTTCTTCAGGGTCTATTATTTTTTTTATCTCACCGCTGCTCCTGTTGATAAAGGCAAAACCCGATTGAAGCGCCGCAATGAAATCGCCGTCTTTGCACAGCGCCACCGATCCAATCATCTCACGAACCGGAAGAACGCGGTGCCATTTTTCAACGGGACTGTGTTCGTGAATTTCCCCTTTCAAAATATCAATCCAAATAATTATTCGTTTTTCAAAATCCCACACAGGTCCTTCGCCAAGCTGGCACTGATGTTCCAAAACAACAACTGGCTTCAGTTTCTCTATTAAATTAATCACCGAATAATTTTTTTTTGAAGTGGCCGCCTTCAATTATTGACTCGATGTGTTGTCAAAATTTTTATAATAGCTGCTGTTCCAAAATTGGTATCGCGGCACGGCGGTTTGTTCCAGTCTGCGTTTGAAATCATTTATATTTTTTCTGTTTTTATCCGTCCACAACACTTCACTTAAAGCCGTCATTCTTGGAAAGATCATGTATTCAACCTTGCTCGGATAAGCCATGTATTCCGTCCACACGTTGGCTTGCACGCCCAACACTTGTTTGCTCAAACCTTGCGCAGCAATTTGCGCCGGGATGGGTTCAAACAAATAAACCGAATCCCAAGGCGTGTAACCGCCAATGGCCAGACTGTCTTTTTGTTTTGATTGATAATAATCGAAATACAAAGGTTTGCCCGGACTCATGATGACTTCGTGTCCGTTTTGTGCAGCCGTGATCGCAGCCTTCACGCCGCGCCAGTTCATGATGATGGCCGATGTGTCCAGGCCCGGTTCCAAGATTTCATCCCAACCAATTACTTTTTTTCCCTTTGCCGTTACATCTGCAATGGCTTGTTCGATAAAATACGTTTGCAATGCGGTTTCGTCTTTCAAGTCGTGTTCCTTCATAAAGGCTTGCGTTCGCGGATCGGCTTTCCACCAAATCTTGCTGCATTCATCGCCACCTACGTGTATGTATGGCGAGGGAAAAAGATCGGCGATCTCGCCAAACACCGCTTTTAAAAAAGCGAAGGTTTTTTCATTGGGCGCCAGCACGTTGTTTTGCCGGTTGAACATACCCCAGGCTGTCGCTACGTCCCAGGTGGTATCAGGGTTTGTACTCAATTCGGGATAAGCTGCAATGGCGGCACGACTATGACCCGGAATATCAATTTCAGGAATGATGGTGATGCCTCTTATCGCAGCGTAATGAATGATGTCCTTTATTTCATCTTGTGTATAAAAACCACCGTAACGGGTTCTGTCGTAACGAGCAGGCGTGTCTCTAAAATGTCCAATCAATGTTGAATCACGCCACGCACCCACTTCTGTTAGTTTGGGATAGCTTTTAATTTGGATTCGCCAACCTTGATCATCGGTTAAATGCCAGTGAAAGGTGTTGAATTTGTGAAAAGTGAGATAGTCAATGTATTTTTTGATAAAGCTTACCGGAAAGAAATGACGGCTTACATCCAGATGCATTCCACGGTAGCGAAAGCGGGGATAATCTTCAATAGAAAGGGCAGGCAATGAAATGTTTTCCGCGGCCTTTAACGGCAGCAATTGCAACAAGGTTTGAATGCCGTGAACGATGCCCATTACATCCCGCGCCACAATTTTTACACCGCTGCTTTTTATATCGAACACATACATTTCCGGTTTGTTCGCACGTTGATTATCGAAACCGAGAACAACGGCTGCCGCATTTTTAGGCGGTTTGTTGTGCAGGGAAAGGTGAAGCCCTGTTTGGGTTTCTATCTGCTGCTGTAAATACGTTGCTTGAGCCAAAAATTGTTTGTCTGCAACAATTACGGTTTTGTTTGTTATGATAACAGTCTTACTCGTTCGCAAACGAAAAAAAACAGGTTTTGGAATGATGTTATTTAGCGAAGAATTGTCAACGTCCTTTTCCTGCGCAGAACAGAAAACTGGAACGGTAAAAAGCAACAGCGCCAAAAACTTTTTTAATTTCTTTGCGATTGAAAAAACATCACGCAGGCGATTCATCGTAATAATCTTTTTTGAAATAAAATAAAATAGCCAGCAAGATCAGCACGGCAGCAACCAAATAAAAAACACTTAACAAGCCAATGCCGACTGAAAGGCCGTATTGGGTTTTGATAATCCCCAGCAACAATGGTGCAAAGGCACCGGTAAGAAAAGCAAATGAGGTCATCACGCCTACCGAAGACGCTCTGTATCCTGGTTCAATCACATCAAACAAAGCGGCAAATAAATTGGAATCATAAATACCCCTGAAAAAACCAAAGGCGGCAAGCGCCGCATAACTAACGTATAAGCTTGGTGTGCGGGCCATGATGAAAATAAAAGGTGCGCCAAACAACAAACCAATGAATTCCGTTTCGAGCCGCGTGGTTTTTCGTTTCACTGAAAATTTATCGGAAAGCTTGCCACCAATAAGCACCCCCAAAAAAGCCAAACCGAAATGAAAGAACATAGAAGTAAAACCGGCAGTAGCTAACGAAAGATGAAATTTCTCGAAATAAAAAGTAGCCATCCAGGTTACGAAACCAACGTTTACAAAAACCATGGCACCAAAAGCAAGACAAAGCATCCACACGGTTTTTTTTGCGAAAATATGTTTGGCTACCCGCCAAACAGAAAGACGGCTTTGGGGTACTTCCTGAGGCACATCTTTCACCCGGAAAAAAACATAAGCCACCAAAATCAATCCACCCATGCCGAATGTATAAAACGAATACCGCCAACCCATTCTTTCGCCAATGTAAGCCGCAATAAAACCACTGGCCACGATGCCGACGTACAGCGATGTTTGGTGAATGGACAGGGCCATCGCTCTTGTTTTTTGATGGTATTGGCTGATGAGCGAAGTGGCTGCCGGATAATAAACCGCTTCGCCACCGCCCGTTACAATGCCCCTGATAAGAATAAGCGAAAATAAGCTTCCGCTAAAGCCCGTGAGCAATGTGCCGACACTGAATATCAGCAGGCTAAAAAAAACGATCCATTTTCTTTTCAACAGATCACTGGCAAAACCCGCAAACGGAACAACGCAACCGTAAACGATGGTGAAGATGGTGGCGATTGTACCAATTTCCACATCGGATAAATGCATGTTTTTTTTGATGAGGGGAATTACCGCATTAAAAATCTGCCGGTCGCCCTGATTAAAAAAATAGGCAAGCCAAAGGATGATGACGAGTTCCCATTTGTATGGAAGGCTTTTTTTCAACGGCTGCTTTTGGTTTTTGATTTATGCATTTCAACGCTTTGCTGAAAAGGGAAAGCCGGCAAGCCTGAACTGTTTTTAAGATTGGCGTTGGATATTTCCAACCACGCATACCGAACAACCAAGGGGTCTTTTACATTATTATTCCAAACTTTCACCTGATGGTTTTGGATGGTTGCTTCCGCAGGAACAAAGAGAAGGGAGTTTGTTTTTGAATCTTTATATCCTATTTCAAAACCCTGCGGCTTTTTATCATCAATGGTGAACAAAGTTTGATCAAAACTGACTAGCAAGCCATGACCCACTTTAGAAACGGCAAAACATTCAGGGCCTTTATAAACACTGTTTTTAAACCCGTAACTTTTTGCCTGTGCAATCAAAGCCAATCGTTCACCCACTTCTTTTTTATGGGTGAAATGAATGTTGTTCATGTTGCCAACATCAACCGTAATTGCCATGGCGGTATGAGCCACTGTTTTCATTACATTATACTGAGCCTGCCGAAGCTTTGCCGCCGCACCCAAATCGCTGTAACCAAACGGTGCAATCTGAACAAAATAAAAAGGCAGGTCTTCATCATTCCATTGCTTGCGCCAACTTTTGATGAGCGCCTTGAATAAATTTTGATAGAGGTTGTTTTCAGAAACATTCGATTCGCCCTGATACCACAACACACCTTTAAAACAAAACGGTATCAGCGGTTGGATCATTCCATTGAACAAAGCGCCTGGTTCGCACCAGGGTTTTGAATAGTAATAATAATTTCTTGGTTCATCTGGCTTTGGCAAATTGTTATTGCCGGATTTTTTTTGTTCTTCCCACTGCTGTACAGCAAGATGATATTTTACTGAATCCGCGCCAACCTTTTGCGGAATTTCTTTCCAGCGCTGCAAGAAATAATGCAACGAGTCATCGGCTTGCAAAACTTCTTTTGGTGTCCAGGCTTCAGCAGGTGTCCCCGACCAACCGGAACACACAATGCCAACGGGCACCTTTAAATCATTACAAAGTTTCCGGGCAAAATAATACGCCACGGCAGAAAAAGAAGCGGCGGTTTGAGGCGAAGTGATTTGCCATTGGCCTTTGCAATCCCGAAAAGGTTCGGGGCCAAATTGTTGCTGCACACCAAAATAACGAATGGAAGGAAAATCGGCTTTTGCAATTTCACCCTTTGCGCTGTCGCTGTACTTCAACGGAAAGGTCATGTTCGATTGTCCGGAGCAAAGCCATACTTCACCGATCCATACATCGTCGAGCTCTATTAGATTTTCACCGCTGATCTTTATTTTATAAGGCCCGCCGGCGGTTGGAGTTGCCAATTCAATTTTCCAATCTCCCGATGCAGCAACTTTGGTGTGAATTTTACTTTCTTGCCAGGATGCTTCAACGGAAATTTCTTCACCCGGCGATCCCCAACCCCAAATCGGTGCCTTTGTTTTTTGCTGCAATACCATGTGGTCTGCAAACAGCGCCGGAAGTTTTACGGCTGCGTTGCTTGCGCCGTAGAAAAACATCGTCGCCAACAGAAGAAAGAACCTACCGGTAAACTTTTTTATCATCATGGTTGAAAAGAAGGAACGATAGCAGAAGTGTGTTTCTTCGTTGAAACAATTGCTATCTTTTTATTGTTTCCAATGATAGTAGCTGC
Organism: Flavisolibacter ginsenosidimutans; assembly: GCF_007970805.1. Taxonomy (GTDB): domain Bacteria; phylum Bacteroidota; class Bacteroidia; order Chitinophagales; family Chitinophagaceae; genus Flavisolibacter; species Flavisolibacter ginsenosidimutans. Next base: position 2,575,770 of record NZ_CP042433.1, read on the forward strand.
ATCGGCTGCAGTTAATTTTTCGCCCAAACCGTTGATAGGGTCAATCCATTGTTGCTTTGTTGCAAGACGAGCCAGGGCTGGAATATCAAAATCGCACAAAACACCCGGCAGCCAGAAATAATCAGAGCTAACTGCGTAATATTTATTCGCAACTAATTGTTTGTAGGATGTCAACGTTCCGTTTGTAATTACGCCGGCCACACGAGAATCATAAATGCTTGCCAGCAAGGCCCACAAACCGCCGATGCCTTCGCCGTACACAAAGATTTTCCTATCCTTAAGCTCGTTGCGTGATTGAATAAAATCAATGCCACGCATTACATCAAACGTTCTCATACCCGTCATCGTGCGACCAAACCCCGGGCTTTGAATGGCAAGACAATCGTGTATCCATTGCGGCGCCGTGCAAGCCGAATATTTAACCGGCAACGGCAAAGAAGCCGTTGGACTTGTTTCACCAACGCCTCTCACATCAATGGCCAATACAATGTTTCCTTTTTGTGCCAATGCAAAGGGAATCGACGTTTCAGTATAACTGCGTGGCTTTCCTTGTTCAGACGCATAAACATAAACCGGTGCTGAAGAATTTATTTTTTTTGGTTTGATCAAAAGTGCAGGGATCAACATTCCTTCTTCGCTTTGATAGGTTAGTTTCTCCACTGAAAGATCGCCGCAGTGGATTGTTTCAACAGAATGAGCGTTGATGCTGCTTCGTTTTTCATTCCCGTTCAATCCAATTCTGGCGGCAATCCGCTGTTTTAACTCATTGTCATTTTTTACGGGCTTGTATATTTTTTCCAATTCCTTTTCGTTAAGTGATTGCCCGCTTTCGCCGCCAAGCGAAACAAGTGTCAACCCGCTTTTTGTAACCCACAAATTCTCCTCTTCTTCTGGATGCAAGGTTGCTTCGGTTGTGCCTTCATTTTCTTTTCCAAACCAACGGTTCAACCATTCATACACAGCTTCTCTTTTTGGCAGCTTTATGTCGTGAACACCGTCCACCATTTTTATTTCAGCCCGGTCTTTGTTGTAACCTAAACCTTCCATGAATAGTTGAATGTCCTCAATCTTTTTCCGATGCGGTGCTTCTTCGCCTGATTTTTCGCCAACGATTATGCGAACCGGACGAGGGGCTATCAAACTAAATATTTGACGGTCTATTAAGTTTTGCCCCGGCAAATAATTTTTTTCCATCTGACCACCGGGATGACCAGCCGCACAAACCTTTATCCGATGATCGAGGGCGGTAATCAATAGGGCCATTTGCCCGCCGCCTGAATTGCCTACCGCAGCTATTTTGCTTGTATCTACTTCGGGTCTTGATGTCAGGTAATCCAACGCTCTTGTGGCGTCCCAGGCCCGCAAACCAGACAAGGTGCGGTTAACAAGAAAAGACGGCCTGCCCAAATAATAATGTTGATCAACGGCTCCATCAACGTTCTCTGTTTTTGTATTTGCATTAAAGTATTCAACCCGCTCTCCCTGACCGACGGGATCAAAAACTAAAACCGCATAACCTTTCAGCACCAAACCCAAACAAGTGCTGTGATACAAAAGATTGTTCTTGCCGTTATCGCTATGGCCGCAAGTGAAAAGAACGCCGGGCACAGGCAACTTTCTTTCTTTCGGTAAATAAAAATTAGCGGTTACGTAATAATGCGGACGGCTCTCGAAATAAAGCTTTTCAATGGTGTATTTTTCACGCTCAATCTTTCCCGTGATTACCGGATGCAAGGCTGTTTTGGCTGGAAATTTTCCAAAGAAGCTGTCCAAAATTTGGCGGGTTTTATTTTGTTGTGCTAACCATTCCTGTGGCGTTTTTAATTGCTGAAGTTCTCTCACCCGCCCTTTCATCAGGCTATCAATGCGGTCATTTACAAAATGCGGAAGAAACCCTCTTGCCGTTTGCTTTTCGTCAGCCGTTTCAAACAGTTGAAGCGTCTCCGGTCTTTTTAAATTTTGCAATTGGCCTTTGAATGCGCCAACCGGCGTAAGCACCAATTTTTCAATGCGGCATCGTTCCGTTTTATCGCCGGTGAACAGCAACGAAATTTTACTCCATTGTTGGATGTTGATTCCGGCAATTGTTTTCTTTTTAAAAGCAAAAGCGTTGAAATCGTTTTTGCTTTCTTCATCAAACGGAATGCTTCCGGCTTGTTTGCCGTTTATCAGTACGGCCAGTTCTGCTTTCCCGCTTTTTTCATCTACATAAAACAAAGTGAGATCGTAACAGGCAGACGGTTCGAAAAAATTTATTTCCGCCACGCCGTTGCTCGTACCTTCTTTTAATTGGATACACCGTTTCTTGTTAAAATCCCTTATTTCCAAACCGTGAATTAACAAAGGTTCATCAATCACAACAGGATCGGCATTGATTCGTTTGTGGTTTTCATTTGGCGAGAATGCCAGCCCTTCCCTTTTTACAAAAGGCAAGAAGGCAAGCAAAATAAACGGAGCAAATAATAGTTTCATGACGTTAATTGCAAACGGTAAAGCGCCTTTTGAATGAAAGGCAAAAAGCCTGGCCTTCAAGTTCAGCGCAATGGAATGATATTTACTGCAATGAAAATTCGACTGCTGCCTGCGAATGCAACAGACCTGTATCAAACGTAGGAACCGGAACATCCTCCGCATGAATCAATAACGGGATTTCTGTACAGCCAAGTATAATGCCCTCCGCGCCTTCTTTTACTAATTTGTCAATGATTGCGAGGTAGCGCCTTTTTGTTTCAAGTGTAAAAACACCTTTCCCCAATTCGTTATAAATGGTGTCGTGAACAAATTCCCTGTCTTCTTCATTCGGAACAATGACTTCCATTCCCCGCTGAATTAGTTTCGATGTAAAAAAGTTGAGCTCCATTGTAAATTTTGTGCCGAGCAAGCCAACCTTCTTTAGGCCAGCTTTTTCAATTTCCATTGCGGTTGCCGTTGCAATGTGAACGACCGGCAAGCCAATTTCTTTTTCAATCCTGTCTGCCATCAAGTGCAGGGTATTCGCACACAAAACAATGCCTGTTGCGCCAGCAGTTTTAAAATGACGGCAAGCCATTGCAACCATCTCGAAAGTTGCTTCCCAGTCATCCGAATCAATGTTCTTTTTTATATCGGCATAATTGAAAGAATAAATGATGCACCGCGAAAAATTAAGGCCGCCTAAGGCATCGTTTATTCCCTCGTTGATCTGCCTGTAATAGTTGATCGTTGAAACCCAACTTACCCCGCCAATAAGACCAAGCGTTTGCATTATCTACTAATATTTTAGCTGCGGAAAAATTGTCTCCGCTATAAAGTTGCTGACGTTCCCTTCCTCGCGCCGAAAAACGGTAACCGGAGAATTTATTTTGTCAATGAAAAATGGAGGCTCAAAACCTGCGAAGCATTAAAAGTATCCACCTTTCTCGCTAATCTCATGAATGGATTGCCCTTCTTTCACCCAGCTAAAAATGACCTCTTCGTTTGCTAAAATTTCTTCGGCCCTTATCAAAACTTTGTACGCAATCTCTCGTGGTACTACTAAGACTCCATCAATATCACCAAGAATAACATCCCCGGGCTTGATGGTGACACCACCAATCGAAAGCGTCACTTGGTAATGCGTGATAAGGCATCTTCCCAAACTGCCATTGGACAACCGGTACTTGTAAAAAACAGGAAAGTCGGCATCTAAAATTTGGTGCGTGTCACGAATGCCGCCATCAATGCAGGCCGCTTTTACTTTTTTTCCTTTGGCTGTTGCCGTCATGACGCCTCCCCACAAAGTAGCCTGTTCATCCAGGCTGGTGTCCCAAATTACAAAAGCGTCTTCGTGCATGGTATCCAACATCTGCGTACGAAATTCCATCTCGCCGCTGATCATCGCGTTGGGTGCGCTTTTAACGGTGAACGCAATGCCGGCAATAGTGCGGTATTCGCGCAACGGTTGGATGCGGTTAGGCAAGGCTTGATTGAGCAAACAAAATTCCCGCAGCACATCGTTTACGGCGCCGGTGTACATCCGTTCGAAGCGGCACAAAAGTTCTTTTTCAGGAATGGGAAAATCAGCGTCAGAAACGCTTTCACGGCTTTCAATCAATTGCTCAAGGTTCATCATTCCTATTTCTTTTTTATACTGTTGTGTGCTCATAGTGTTTGTTTAATTTTTGTTCAGAATATTTTATTGCAACATTTATTTTAAAATGATTCAGTCAAAGCCAGCATTGCCCGGCTTTGACGGTTTTTGCTTTTCAATTCAAATGGAATTTGCTTTTTCGATTTGCTTCCTTTTTTCACTTCAATGGAATAAGTACCATAAAAGCCCCTGAAATTTATTTTGCCCTTGGCGTCGGTTGTTAGCGTCAGATTCGTTTTCCAGTCGTGGTTAATCAATTGATCCAAAACTTTGTAAGCAGGCTTTGGGTTCATGGCAGAATCCAACAGTCCGCCTTTAAAATTGTTTTCGGTACCGAAAGCGGTCCCGTCGCCAAAATTCCACCAGGTGATTCCCTTCATTTGCGGCTCGCTGAACCACAACTTATAAATGTTGGATACAATGGCGGCCTGATTTTGCCAACCGTTTTCTTCGTTGCTGGGAACCGTGATCTCAGTAATCCAAAGCGGCTTGCCCAACTTTCCCAATTCTGTGTAAGCGTTGTGCATAATCGCTGGCGTAAAGGCCTCGCCGTTTAAAAATTTTTTCACGAGCAGCATGTGAAACTGAATACCAATGCCGTCTACACGAACGTTTTGTTTCAACAATCCTTTCACCAAGTCAACGTATTGCTCAGTGCTGTCGTGCACCGTTTTTGTTTCATCGTTAATCATCAATGTGGTTGTTTTGGGAAACAAACTATCGGCTACTTTAAAGGCCCAGGCCAGGTAATCTTTTGGAGCCTGGTGCCACACGTTTGGATATTTTAACCGCGCCACTTCTTCGTTCACTACGTCCCAAACGGCAACGTCTTTTCCGTAACGATTGGCAAGCTCCGTCATGCGTTTTTTTGCCAGCACTTTCAACGTTGCCGGATCGGTCTTGGAAACCCATGTTGGCATGAACTTGCTTTTGATGTAAAGCATTGGATGCCCTTTGATCATGAGGTTGTGTTCTTTGCACCATTTTACGGCTTCATCCGGTGGAATGCGCCGCCACAGGGGAACAGAGCCTTCTTTAAAGCGCAGGCTGTCCTGCTTGGGCTCTAGTTCGGCCCAGTAAAAAGGAATGGTGGCGAAGTTGAACAGTTTTGTAAATGCCGCTTCGTATTTGCGGTTTAATTCAGGCGTAGCCAATTGATGTAACACAAACAAATTGCAGCCGAATTTGAATTCGCTCGTTTGCTGTTGAACAACGATTGTGGCATTTGCAACCGGCTTTCCTTTCTTATCCACGACGGTAATAACAGCGTCGCCTTTGCGGTATTTTTCAATGTTGGTTTCGATTTGCTTTTGCAAGGCAGGATCGCTCCACGAGGAATTTTTCTGCGCCGATGCGCTGCCGAACAAAAGAAACGCAACGCCTATAAACTGGATGTATTTCTTCATGCTTACTTTTTAAAACCCGTTTCCTTAAGATTTGAAAAGATGATTTCTTGTTACTGCTTTTTATAGTGATTTCTGAATTTTAATATCCGGGATTTTGATCTTTTGTCGGATCAAGGGCTTTGTTGAAATTAAATTCTGAAGCCGGTATCGGAAACAGGTAACATTTTTCGGCAATCGTTTTGCCTTTTACGGCGCCAATGATTTCCTGTGCCTTTCCGGTCCTCTTCAGCGTCAACCAGCGTTTACCTTCATAAACAAATTCATATCCCCTCTCCCTGATGACCAAATCCAAAAAACTGTTGGCATCGTAATCAGCCAGTTTAAAGTCAACCGAAGAAGGAGTGTTTGGATTTTTTCCATAGGCTCTTCGATGTACCTGATTTAACGCTTCCATAGCGTTAACTGTAGGCCCGTTGTTTGCCCGGCTTGCGGCTTCAGCGTAAATCAACAGTAGATCGGCGTAACGGTACCAGGTAGCAGGGTTTCCCGCCCCGTTTGTCGCTATCTGGTCAATAAATTTTTTATTGAGCGTCGTGTTCGGTCCCATGCCGATGTTCCATACATACCACAGTCCCTTGCGCAGATCATTGTTGTCCTGATTTTGATAAACAGGATTCGTCGTGTAGCTGTGAAAGCCATAATATCCCCCCTGCCGAAGCAACTTGGTTCCGGGATGATTTAAATACATCGGCCAGATACTGCCGTAACCACTTTGGCGTGTGAATTCAATGTAAAAGATTTCCTCGGTCGTAACACCTGCATCGCCACTAAAGATTTTTTGCCAGTCGTCAACCGTGGCTACCGGCACTAAAGCATATTTATTTGCCTTGATAACCTCGTCGCTTTTATCGCGGGCCTCGGTATATTTTTTTAGCTGCAAATACACATCAGCCAACAGAGTTTTAGCCGCCCACTTCGAAGGCCGTCCCAACTGCGCAGGTTTATCCGGCAGGTTCGTTTCGGCATCTTGCAAATCGGCAACAATTAAGTTATAGACGTCCGCTGGTGTACTCTTCTTTACGTCTGTTTCTGCTAAGTTAGCTTCGGTATGAATCGGCACACCTCCCCAACTTCTTACCAGGTGGAAGTAATTAAACGCACGTAAAAATTTTGCTTCTGCAATATATTTTTTGACGTCGGCCTGCGAGATGTCTTTGCCATTTGGCGCATTGGCAATAACCAAATTAGCGTTGCGAATGCTTAGGTAAAAAGATGACCAAGCCTGGTCTGTCCGGCTAATGTGCGTGGCATTCAAACCTTGAAAATCATTGAGCACGGCAAAACTGCCGCGGGCATCGCCATAATCTACGTAGGGCTCAAGTTCGGATAGATACGATCCCATGATGTTGGTGCTGCGCAAAGGCGGGTAAATTGCGTTCACAGCCGTTTCTACTTCCGTAGCTGTGTTGTAAAACGTTTCTACGGCTATTGATTTGGGATGTTCTTCCAATTCCTTTTTACAGGCCGTAAAACCAAGCAGCAACGCTAACAGACCGTAATGAAAACGCTTTAATCGAACATTGGTGCCAGTATATGTTTTGAAGCTTCTTTTCATTGTTGAATTTTTAGCATTAAATCGTATTAAACCAACCTGTTTAAAATCCCGCACGAATGCCAAAGGTTACCGACTTGGATGTGGGATAGCTGTACCAGTCAAGCCCCAGCGTAGTGGAGGCACTGCCGCCGCTTGCGTTTACTTCGGGATCAAACCAGGAATATTTTGTGAAAGTCAAAAGGTTTTGGCCGCTTACATACACCTGGAGATTGCGAATCCAGTTGCCTCCTAATTTGTTAACTGGAAAATTATAAGCCAATTGAATGTTTTTTAACCGCAGGTAAGAGCCGTCTTCTACAAACCTGTTTGATACGTTTGCCGTCACCGAGCGGCTGATAACAGGATATTTCGCATTGGTATTGGCCGGCGTCCAATGGTTGTTATAAACCTCTCTCGGCATGTTCAGGCCATAGCCGTAATCAATGGTGTTGTTGATGGCGTTTACGTTGAAAAGATCGTTGCCTTTAACGCCCTGGAGAAAAAAGCTAAAGTCAAAATTTTTGTAAGAAAGGTCAGAGTTGAACCCGTAGATGAAATCGGGATTGGGATTGCCGATATAAGTTCTGTCATTAGGAGTAATGGCACCGTCCTTGTCTAAATCCTTGAACACAATGTGCCCTTTGCTATCATAACCGTCTTCCACGTATCCCCAAAACATGCCAATGGGTTGTCCTTCGCGAAGAATGTTTGTATTGTCAACGACAATCGCCTGTGACAGTTTACCACCCAGAATATCCTCTCCATCAGCCAGCCTTACTACTTTGTTTCTGTTCACCGAAAGATTGGCGTTGACGTTCCATTTAAATGCGCCCCGAAGGAGTTTTGCGTCAACACCAAATTCAAAGCCATGATTTTGCACTTCACCAATGTTTTGAATGGTATTGGCATAACCGGATGATGGCGGCAGTTCAACATCGTTCAGCAGATCGTGTGTGTTCTTTACGTAATAATCAGCCGTAAAAAGAATGCGGTTGTTTAAAACCCCAACATCAATACCAATATCCTTTTGTTCCGTTGTCTCCCACTTTAAGTTTCCGGGCAGGCGGGTGCTGGGCGAAAACGTCGTGTACAAGCTGCCGTTAAAAACTGTTTTTCCCGAAACAAGCTGGCTAAGCGTTGTGTAAGGACCAATGGCCTGACTTCCTGTAAAGCCCCAGCCAAGCCGCAATTTTAGATCAGATAGGAGCGCAACATTTTTCAAAAAATCTTCTTTGGATACCCTCCACGCCAATGCCGCGGAAGGAAAGTTTCCCCATTTGTGACCCTCACTATATTTAGAAGAACCATCGGAGCGAAAACTAACGGTAGCCAGGTATTTATCGTTGTAAGTGTAATTGATGCGGCCCAGATAAGACATGATTACCGACTTGGAATAGCCGGAGCCCGGAATGCCCGGTGTGCTGGCAGAATTCAGATCATACGTTTGGCCTACGTCGTTGATAAAGCCTACACCGCCACCGGTGAGCGACGTGCTAATAAAATTTTGGTACGTAAATCCACCAAGAACCGCGAGGTTGTGTTTTTTCTTGAACGTTCTATTATAGGTAACGGTGTTTTCACTTAAAAGACTGGTGAATTGCGAAGTGCTAACGCTAGCCTGGCCTGCCGAGCTTACAAATTTTGTCGTGCGGTATGAATCCTCCCGGGCATCGGTGTTTTCAATTCCTCCCGAAAGTTTAATTGTCAGTTCGGGAATGGGGTTGTACATAAACGCAACATTCGCTAACACTTTATTGGCCGTGTTCAGATCCGTTTCTTCGTTGATATAATTCAACGGATTTACAATCGAATTTGAAATAAAGGAATAGGCAGTTGTAAGCACCCTGTACGAACCATCGTTGTTATAAGGTGTCAGCGTTGGCGGTGCAGAAAGTGCTGCTGATATCATGGAGCCTCCCCGGTTACTGCCCCTTCCTTCGTTCAAACGGTTGTTGCTGTTGCGGCTTAAAAGGGTGGAAAAGTTAAGCCGCACTTTATCGCTAATACTGTTATTCAGGTTTACACCAAGCGAATAACGTTTGTAATTGCTTCCTCTTATAATTCCATCCTGATCAAGTACACTTCCGGTAAACGAGTATTGTGTTTTTTCGTTGCCTCCGTTTACATTTAGCGCCAGCGTTTTCATCGGCGCTTTTTGAAAAACCAAATCTTGCCAGTCAAAGCCGGTTCCAAAACTATCAATTTGCGCCTGTGAAAAATAAGGAGTAAGGTTGTCGTTCTTCGCTTGTTCGTTGTAAAACTGGGCGTACTCTTTGGCGTTCATAAAATCCAACTTCTTTCGTAGTGTTTGCACACTGTAACTCGATTCAAAATTTACTTTTGTTTTCCCTGCCTTGCCTCTTTTCGTGGTAATCAATACAACGCCATTAGCGCCGCGGGAACCATAGATAGCGGTAGCGGATGCGTCTTTTAAAATTTCAATGCTTTCAATATCGGCGTTATTCAAAACCGTTGGATTGCCGGAAAGCGGAAATCCGTCGACGACGTACAACGGTTCGTTGTCTCCTTTAATAGAATTAGTACCGCGGATGCGGATGCTTACGGCATCACCAGGGCCTCCTGAGTTTTGCAGCACCTGCACGCCGGACGCCCTGCCCTGTAGAGCCTGAAGCACGCTGGAAGCCGGATAAGCATTTATATCTTCAGCTTTTACCTGCGATACTGAACCCGTCAAATCTCTTTTCTTTACTGTACCGTAGCCGATAACCACCACCTGCTGCAACTCATTACTTGAAAGCGTTAAAGTAACGTTGATAACCGACCTTGAATTTACCGGCACATCCTGCTGTTCAAAACCAATGGATGAAACAACTAAAACGGCTTTGGGCGAGGCAACGGTGATAGAATAGTCGCCTTCGGCATTTGTCGTGGTGCCCTGCGAAGTTCCCCTGACTTTGATGCTTACGCCAGCCAGCGGTTTCTGTCCTTCAGACGAAAAAACCCGACCCGTGATTACGGTACGGTTTTGCGCAGCCGCATCCTGTGCCGTAAAGATTCCAACAATGACACTGAAGACAAGAAGAAGCTCTAATTTCATAAACTGAGAAATTAATAATTTTACATTATAAAGTATCATTTTATAATAGTAGTCAAATATAAAAAAATATCCGGTTTCCAAGATTTTTTTTACAACGGTAATTCACGTGATTTTTTAGGGCACAAACAAGTCTGTTGCTTAATGGATTTGAGGTATGCACAATAAGGCTTATTGAACCGGAAGCACCCGACTTCGTTATTCGATCATGCTTTTGGCAGTAGGAATTGGCCCGTTCACATTGGCGCCGTTAGCAGATAAAATAAAGATCAGCCGTCGCTTCCACGTTTGAATTAGGCAGACTTATTTAGTACAACAACCTACAATTTGTTATTTCGTTTCTTGTCGTGCACAAGATCAAAGGATTTGCCCAGCCTAAGTTTCGAAGAAAATTTATTCAACTGCTTAAAGAGTATTCGTATAGAATAAGTTTACCAAAGCGTTAATGAATCATCTGAAGAATGATTACACCAATTTTTCATCAGAGTCAGAATTGCTTTTCTTGTATTTGTAGCTTCTTCCTTATCCGGCTCATTTATTTATTTGAAACGTTTCTCCTTTCCAGGCCAGCGGTGTATCCACCGCCACGTCTTTCACGTTCCAGCCTTTGAAAAAAACAGCAGCGCTGGAGTTGTTTACTTTGGCAATGGCTTGTATTTGCAGGCCTTCCACGTCCACTGCTATTACCGGCGTGCGGGGATCGGGTTGTTCGGAGTTCAGCATCAATCCTCTCACCTGAATGTTTTTTGCGTGGCGAAGGAACAAAGCCGACGAAGGCAATTCTTTCCACACCGTGGGCTGCGGATAACCTTTCTCGTCTTCTTTTACTTTGGCAACGTCGCTGATGTACTCGCCCTGCTTCAATCCGCCGGCATTGTAAAACTGCACGTTCGATAAAGACAGATTCTCTACGTAATGACCGGGAATGCCGGTAATGGAAGAAGAATAATTGCCGGTGTGATACGCCACCACGTTGTTGATGACGATGTTTCGCATGACGCCAACCGGCGGCTCCGGCGCATTGCCCGTGTGTTTTCTGGCGCGGTTGCCCAGGCGCACAAACAAGGGGCAGTCGCTTCCTTCGATTGCAATGTTGCTGATGCTCACGCCGTCCATCACGCCGCCGTCCACAATCTCCAGCGACAAGGCCGCAATGCCTTTTGCCGTTCCGTAAATGGGCGGATGCGGATTGCTGCTTGGCTTTACGACGCAATTGGAGATGGAGATGTTTTTGAATCCGCCGGTTGATTCGGTTCCGGCTTTGATGGCGTTGCAAAAGCTGGAAACAATGCAATTGGTGATGGCGATGTTTTCGCAAGGAGCTGGACCGGTGCTTTTTAAAACAATGGCGTCGTCGTCGGTGTCAAAGGTGGAGTTGGAAAGTGTGAAGCGCCGGCAACCATCAATGTCAATGCCGTCGTTGTTTCGGTTAGCGTGGTTGTACACGTTGATCTTGTCCACCACCACGTCTTCGCAATTGAGATAATGCTGGTTCCAGATGCCGGCGTTCAGCATTTTAATTCCTTCCACACGGATGTTCTTGCAACTAATGAAAAGAACGTTGCGGGGCCGTCCATCCAAGTCGCCTTTCAACGCAGCCGGATCAGGTTTTTGCTGTGCGCCGTTGCCGTCAATTGTTCCAAAGCCGGTGATGGCAATGTTTGAAACTTCGTTGGCAAAGATGAAGGCCCTCCATCCGACCGTATCTTTTTGCGAACGATAGGCGGCCTTTGGTTGAACGGGTAAATCTTTTATATCAGCACTGGCTAACAACGTAGCTCCGGTTTCCAAATGCAGCTCCACGTTGTCTTTCATGAACAAGGTCCCCGAACGAAACACGCCGGCGGGAATTACCACCCGTCCCCCGCCGTTTTTTGAACAGGCTTCGATGGCTTTGTTGATGGCGGTTGTATTTAAATAATTTGCTCCCGGCTTTGCGCCAAAATCCGTGATAAAAAAATCCTTTGCACTTGCACCGTGCGCCAACAAACAAACCAAAAAACAAACGAGCACTCTTTTCACTGTTTTTATCATCATGATTCGCTTTGAACTTTTAAAATGGTTTGTAAATGAATTTGCAGTAACTCTATTTATAATATCACCCTTCATCAATTACCGGCGGCAGACTTCTTATCAATGCCAAACTTTTCAACTGTTGAACTTGTATTGAGCATCACCATACATTCAATGTTACCGAAACGCAGGCTAATTTTTCTTCTTGCAGAACAACCCTTATTGATACGTATTCGGATCAAACAAACAGTTGATTGCATTAGAAGCATGCACTCTATTCCCCGAGTAAGTATTACTTATCATTCGGTTATCGGTAAACACAGAATTGCTTAGGTACTGAACGTAGCCGCTATAGCTATTGTCATGGATAAAATTGTTCTGCACGTATATATTTTTAATAACCGCTGTCGTGGTAGGCTTGGCGTTCATTTCCACGCCGACTTTGGTGTTGTAGGCGATTAAACAATTTGTAATGTGCACCCGCTGTGCGGTACCCGCATCCGGCTCAATGTCTATTCCGTCTTGTGGAGCCGTTCCGTTAGTATGCGTAAAGGTGCATGAATCTACCAAAAGACTATCGCTGGAGCCAATCGTTAATCCCTGCCGCCTGTTATTATCACAAACAACGTTTTTGAGCACACAATTATAACTGCTTATGGTTATTCCATCTCCCCAGCAATCAACAATGTGTGTACCTGTAACCGTTATACTTGAAGAACTGTTAATGCCCATTCCCATTCCCCATTCGCCGGTAGTTCCCAGATGTTGATAGCGGTCACCAACTATCTTTCCTGCAATCACTTTTGCATTGGATATGTTGTTCAATTTTATCACGTAGTTACGAACAGTGGCTGTAGGCTTTGTTTTCAGCACACGTGTTGTATCAACCATATCCAACGTTACATTACTCTTCATGTTAATTGAAACGTCAGCATCAATGAGATAAGTGCCTGTTGGAACATAAACCGTTCCTCCACCCAGCGCAGCTACAGAATCAATCGCTTTTTGAAATGCCCATGTATCGTCAGCGGTGCCATTGCCAACTGCGCCTACCGAAACAACATTTAGATAAATTTTTGTCTTGGAAGAATCGGCCGGTGGATTTTGTTTGTCCTCAATTCCATTTTTACGAGAGCATCCTATCGAAAAAACAATTGACAAGCCTATAAACAGAAGACAAAAAAAGAACCTGACCATGCTAAAAAGTTTAAGAGTGTTCATTTTATTGCTTAATGAAAGTTGTGAAGCTTCTTATGTTGAATTTAATTTTTGAGCCAAGCTTTCAACTCATCTGCTGATTGCGAAATCGTTCCTTCACGAACAATCTGCAATTTGTTTGGTGCGGTGCGCTGGTAAGCCGCTTTAATAACCGACAAATCATTTATAATGTCTCCATCGTTACTAGCTTGGCCCCTGGCATCCGTTACACCAGCAATGAGTAATGATTTTGGCGCCAGGCTAGCAGCAAGATCAGGAAGATCATAGAAACCGATTGAGGCTGCGACAGTGCTGTGTAAAAATTCAGCATTGTAATCCCTGTCCATCACAATAGCACGATAAGAAGAATAGGGTTGTATCAATGCGATCTTGCTGATGTCCTTATCAAAAGCGGCTGCGTGCAGCAACACAGGAGACAATTGTTTTTTGGCTAACCCGTAAATCTCTTTTACTCCATCTTTTTTCAATTGATTAGCGATACGAATTACATCGCCAGCCCGGATACCAACAATGCTTCGGCCTGTAAGAATACCGGCAAACCAAATATTGTACGAAACACTGTCCACATAAGAATCTCCTTTGAATTCTCCTGGTCCCAATTCACCTAGGCCCACCAAATCTGGCGACACCACCATTACACCATTTTTGACAAACCATTCCATATCGCCGCCTTCCTGAACATCGGCTGCTTTGCCTGAAGGATTCAGGTAAAGCATGGCTTTTTGTGTAGGCAGTTCAGGCTTTAAAATGATGTAAGGGATCATGTAATTTCCTTCACCTTTCAACAAGTATTTTTGAATGACGTATCCCTTTCGTTGAATTTGTCCGGCAAACCAGGGAGCCGGCGATTCTTTCGGTTCCTGGTAACCGGAAAGTTGTTTTGCCGATTGCACTATGCGGGGCAAATAAGAAGGAATGTTTTTTCTCGCAGCTTTCAATTTTTGCATCCGCTTTACCGCATTCTTACTGTTGATGCTAAACGCAGTTTCAGCATTCAACGAAGTGGATACCTGTCCTGTTTTTGTTACCTGTAATTCTTCATCACTTGGCAGGGTCACTTGCTCTTCTTTTGGGTTGCCTGGATTGTTCAGCGCTTTTTGAAAGAACACATAGGAAGCTTCGCGATTTTTTAAAGTAGTGGCATGTGGCGCATCATCGGTAACCATCGAAAAGTTTTCGGGCTTGCCGTAAGCTTTGTAAACGTTTGCTACTTCAGCATATGTTTCAAGGGCGCCCTGAATGGGAAACATGTCCTGCGAAGTAGTCACTACCAACATAGGCTTTGGTGCTCTTACTTCCAAAAGATCTCCCATGTCTAGGCCTCTGTCCATGCCGTAGAAAAAGTTTTGTTCAGCATCCTGTGGGCCCATTGCCTGAAAGAGGCGCTTCATGTTTGTAATGTAATTTTCCGGCGCCGCTGCTTTAATGCGATCATCAAAAGCAGCGATGTAGGCGCTTTGCGTACCGCCACCCGAACGTCCGGTAATGCCGATTCTACCGCCGTCAACTTCTTTTCTTGTCAGCAAATAATCAACCGCACGAATGCCGTCCCAAATAAAATAGTTAGCCAGCGTATTGCCTGTAATGAAAAGCTGTGCACCGGGATATGAATGTTCATAAGAAGGCCATTTGAATCTTGACTTGTTTGTTTTTGAATTGTAATACTGCAAGCGTTCCCCCTGTCCCATTGGATCAAAAGCAAAAACAATGAATCCTTTTTTTACAAAATTTAAAATCTCGTTCAGATAGCCTTTGGGACGGTAACCGTTATCGGAATGTCCGCTGCAATAAACAATGGCCGGTGCTTTTTTTGCGCCTTTTGGAATAAACAGCGTTGACGTTACATAATAGCCCGGCTGCGATTCGTAAATAATATTCTCCAAACGATAAAAATCCTTTTCATAGGTTTTTACAATGGTTGCATTCAATGGCTTTTTTTCAGGGAAAGAGCCAATCACTTCGTGCAAGGTTTTTTTCAACCACTGCTGCCTTTGTTGCCATTCTGCAAGCGTATGAATGCCGGCAACCTTTTGTGAACGCTTGTCTAAATCAGCATAAGCTCGGTCTGCAAGGTGATGATACAAAGCGTTCGGCGCATCGCTGAACTCGGGCCAGTTTTGCGTGCCCCGGATACCGTCAAACTCCTTTTGAGCTTTTATAGTTAAACTGGCGAACAAGACTGCGAAAAGAAAAAATATCCGCCCGTTTGTTTTCACGGCTGCGTTCGCATATTGAATTTTCATGGAAGCACTGTTTAAGTTTTACTCGGACGCATTTGGCGTAAGCGTACAATTGACGAGGCTAACTGCTTTAATGAGTGGCATGTATTTGTTTTGAACAATCCGGTTGTGATTGAATTCGACGTTTTTTGCTCTGATGAGATAGCCGCCGTAAGCGTTGTGGTGAATAAAATTGTTTTTGGCCACCACGTTTTGCACCACGCTGGAGCGGTTAACGTAAATCTCGATGCCGTTGCCTTTGTTATAAGCCAAAAGGCTGTTTTGGATGGTGATGTTTTGCGCCGTGTCTTTGTCGGGTTCAATGTCAATGCCGGCCATGGGCTTCGTGCCGTTGGTATTTGTGAGAATGCAGGAATCAATCAACATACCGTTTGCTTTGCCAACGGTGATGGCCTGCCGCCGGTTGTTGTCGCTGGTTACGTTTTTTACCGTTACGTTGATGGATGGACCCGGTGCGTAAAACGGTGCGCCACCTTTGGCGCCAATCACAATGCCGTCGCCCCAGCAGTTGTAAATTTTCGTCCCGTTAATGGTAACGTTTTTACTTGCGTACACGGCGATGCCCATGCCCCACTCGCCTGTCGTGTCCAAATGTTCTTTGCGGTCTCCAATGATTTTACCGCCGGTGATGTTCACGTCCGTTGCGTTCAACACCATCAAAACATAAAAGCGTTGGCTTTTGGTTGGCTTTGCAAGTAGCTCCGCCGTTGAATCGGCAAAGCGAAGCGTTACGTGGCTTTTCAGTTTCACCGACACATTGCCGTCAATCAAGTATCGTCCGCCGGGTACGAAAACAATTCCCCCACCCAAAGCGGCAATGGAATCAATTGCGTTTTGGAAAGACTGAGTATCATCCCTAGTACCGTCACCTTTCGCGCCAACGCTTCTTACATCCAAAACAATTTCGTTTGGTTTTTTTGACGAAAGTTTCTTTGAAGAAACGCAGGAGACCGAGAACAGTGAACCAAGGATTAAAACCGTAAAGGCGATGCTGTGCAAATACTTTAATTTTCTTCGATTCATCTTTATCTGTTGCTAATATTATCGTTTGATTTCTGCATTTTGAAATGAAGCCTTTTCTATTTTGTTCTTTAATAAAAACAAGAGACGTAGCGATACAGCAATTGCAATCCGAATAGCTCCGCGCCGTTGCTTCGCCGTAATTCAAGCGGTGCGCCTTTGATGATACATTACAGTAATTGTTTATTTCAACGCATTGCTTAAAATCAGCTCTAAAATTGTAACATACGGTACGGGTTACGACTAGCCCGTACCGTATGTTATTTGTTGTGCCGTCAAATTACTCGTTTGCCGATGAGGCCGCACCTCCGGTTTTTATCATGCGCAAACTCACCTTCTCGTTCCCCTGCACAACTTCGGCAATGAACACGCCGGAGCGGTAATGCTCGCCCAATTGAATTGTGGTGTTCGGAGCCAAGTGCGTTCTCTTCTCAATCACTCTGCCGGCAATGTCCACAACCGTAACGTTTACTGCCTCGTAAGAAGAGCTTTGCATTTTCAGTGTGAAATGATTAGACGTTGGGTTCGGCGCCAGTTTCACGGAGAGTTTTTTTACATCCGTAGTACCGTCTGCGACAACGCCTTTCGATTCCGCAAACTTGGACGTTTGCGTGGTATAAACAGGAGGCAAACAATTAGCGGTACACTTACCCAGAAAGTCTCCGTGCGCCAAATGTTCTGCAACAGCAGATTCGTCTACACAAATTTGCACACAAGGATTTATGGGGTTTCCGGTTTTGTGACAGATTTCCACTTTTGCGTTGTTTCCCGCAAAGCACCGTACATCCGTTGCGTGTACGGTTGTAGAACATACAACGGTGCAACCGTTTGCATCAGCAACCGTAGCCGTAAAAATTGCATCGGCCATCAAAGCTGCGTTAACCGAATAAAAGCCATCAACCGGAATGCTGTTCGCGACCGAGACCGGTGCGTCAACGTTTGAGCCGGTTCCCGGACAGAAAGTATTCGTGTTGCTGGTCGTTTCAGTGCCGGCAGTCCAGGTTTCATTTCCTGTACTGGAAATAACGTTGCAACGCAATGGACGATTCATCGCGATTTCTATTTTGTACGGCGCCACGCCACCCACAGGCATCACCTTTACCGTTGCTGTTTGATCGCCCGACATTCCAAAGTACAAGGTTGCGTTGTTTGCCGCGCAAGAGACGGTTAACGCTGGAGCCCTGCTAACCATAAACGAGCAATTGCTGGTATTGCCCGAAGCATCCCTCGCCGAATAGCTGATTTTTGTAGAAGACCCATTGGCAAATGTGGAACCGGCTGCCGGTCCGCCGGTTTGTGTTATCACCGCACCCGGACAATTGTCTGTTGCGGTTGGCACTGCCCACGTTGCCGTGCTTTCGCAAGCGGACAATTGAATGTCCGAAGGACAGGTTATCACCGGAGCTTCTACGTCATTTACAGTGACATCGAAGCTGGACGTAATTGTATTGCCGTGAATGTCGGTAGCAGTATAAATTACCGTTGTTGTGCCGATGGGAAACGTTTCGCCGGAGGCATGATCACCGGAAAAACTTTGAATGCCGCAATTATCATTTGCCGTTGGCTGCTCCCAGCTTAGCACTGCTCCGCAAACATCCTTATCGTTCACCAGAACGGTATCGGACGGAAGTCCGTTAATAACCGGTGCCTCATTATCAGTTACCGTTATTGTTTGCGTGGCATTGTCGCGATAGCCATGAACATCTGTTGCCGTCCACGTTACCGTTGTCGTGCCAACCGGATACGTTGTCGACGGATGATCGTTGGTAATGCTTGCCGCCTCAAAACCATTGCCGATAGCCGGACTGTCTAAAGTTATTGTTGCCGAACAAGTGCCTTCGTCGTTGTTTACAGATACAGCCGAAGTTGTAATGTTTGGACTAAAAGCAACCTGCTCCGCTCTTAAGTTTTCTACAAGGCTCACAACGTTTGCCATGTAATTGTTGCCAAACATTTCATATCCGCCGCTGTATCCCATGGCGGAGGAAGTCACCACCAAAAGCCCCTTGCCAATGCGCTTGCTAAATAAAAATGGCTGGTCTGTACCGTCTATCATCCGCATCTTGGCCCTTATTTGCCAGCCATCGGAAAGCACACTGTAAGCTGACACCGGTGCAAAGCTTTTTTTGAGCGGAGCGGTGATGTTGTTTGGATAGGTTTGCCACAAGCCCGGAAGCAGATAAGTGCTTGTGCGCGGATTGCCCGACTGCTGGCTGTTACCGCTCCAACGGATAGCGGGCACGCCAGGGAACCATGTTTCTACTGGCATGCTTCTCGTTGCGGCAATAATCACCACCCTGCCCTTCTCAAGAAAGTTCTTTATTTCGTTCTGATAAAAATTTGTGCTCAAAAATGTTGACGTGCTGGTGTACTTAATCAAAAGCACGGCTGCGTCATCGTTTAGTTTCTCCCGAAGCTGTGTCTCTCCGGTTACGCCGGCGGCCACCGACCAGTCTCTTTGCTGAAATTCCACAGAAACGGGTGCACTGGTACTTATGGCGTTGTCATAAAGGATGATCTTCTTGTCAATGGGCTGTACAATTTGTGAAACAAGCGTGGCCAAACCGAAGCTTGCCGGATTGAAATAGGAAGCATCGGGCCAACCTGAATTTTCTGCCCGTCCTGCCCTCGACCGTTTTACCGCCATTTTAAACTGGCTGCTGTCGCTGGCTGTTATTCCCAAACTGGCAAAAGGTATTTTGACGTTGATGGTCCAGTCGGTGCTGCTAACGGAAGTCGTTGCCGTCCACGCGGGGTTCCAAGACACATCGAAGTCCGTTCCTCCAAAGTTGGATATGGCATCGTACTTTACCGCCTTTGAATTAACGGCGAAGTGCATGTACGAGGGACTGTTGGGATTTGGCTGCATGAACAGTTCTACGCAATCGTCAGCCCTTACGTTTCCATCTTGCGTAAGCGCCAGCGTTTTGCGTTGCGAGATGTTGTTATCCTGGCAAACAATGCGCAGAACCAGATCGGTAGATGTCCAGGCCATTGAAACAACGGTCTGTTCGTCGGCGGTCTTTCCCAATTTTTCTTCAAACGGCGGAAGCTTTTGAGCCGTTTGCCAGGTATTTTCATCCACCTGCGCTGTTTTTACAATGGCTGTTTTAAAGCGGTCCGCCCTTCCTTTTTTAAAATTGTACACCGCTTGCCAGTTGGCCAGCATTTTACTTTCAAGATCAATTTGAGCCGCAATTTTCGCTTGAGCAGTCGTGTCGGTTATGTCGGCCAGCTTTGTGCGTGCCTGCGAAAAATAACCGTTCAGCCGCTCAAAGGATTCTGGCGAAAGGAAATTGTCCACTTCGGCCGCGGGTGAATTATTATACTTGGTGATATTGCCAGGTGCATTTCGCCAAAGTTGCTCAATGTCCCAGTAATAGGCAGCCATGGCCGCACTGGCCGGACCATAAACGGTAGCGCACCAATCTTTCACAATGCTGTCGGCCGGTATATTGCTCCACATGGATTTAGCGGCGGCATACAAATTCATGCGGTTGCAGTTCCAGTAGGTTTCTTCAGGTGCGGCCGTTTTCGGATAACCGTAAGGAGGAAGTTCCGATGAATAGCCGCCCGTTATTCCTTTGTTGAGGATCCAGGACATCTGATCGGTTTCCCACGATACCAACGGAACGTACATCGGGTCCTTGAACATGATGTATTCGTATCCTCTTATTCCCATCTTCACACCTTTGCTCAACCAGCCGTCTATTTCATTCATTGTATTTTGGTTGCCGCTGTAGCCACTGGACAAAAGATAACGGTAGCTCCCGTCGTACTGCGTGTATCCCACGCTTTCAAAACGGCTGGCCACCGTTGTTGGGACCGGCCGGTAACCCTGATAGGCAAAAGTCCAGTATCTTCTTCCGGGGTGTGTCTGGTCAATCTTTTCCATTACGATCTGAGAAAACTTTTGCCAGCGTGTACTCACATCAGGAGCAAGCGCCCTGCAGAGCGAATCCTGGCAGTAAGTCTGGTTATCTGCCGGATAAAAATGAACGATGTCAATGTACGGCGTTTGATCCCACCATTTGGCTATCATGTTGGCCACTTCATTTTGCACACCCGCATTGCCCCAGCATAGTTGGGCAGTGGCGGCGGAAGTGTACGCACGGGAACCGTTGTATTGAGCCACGTATTCGGGATGAGCGTTTAGCGTAGATGCAGGCAGAACAACGTTATGACCCGCAATTCGCGTTTGAAAGCCTTTTTTCAAACGCTCCACAATCATCGGCGAAGTGGGACTTGAACTGGCTGGAATAGCGACAATGTTCATCTTGTTGCGAGCTTCCCAGGCATCTGTTTCCGGAGTACTGTTGGTTACATCGGTAACCGATAAGGAACGCATGGTGATGCGGGGAGTTTCAAAAATGCTTAACTCTCCAACGCTTACAACATCCCGCTTGGGAATAAATTCACCGGTGCTGCCTGGCCATAGCCACCGTGCGCCCAACACGTCTTCCAAAAACGTGTAAACAGCGTACAAGGCAGCACGTGGAGTTTGACCCGCCAGATAAACAGTGTTTCCATCGCGCAGCACGGCGGTTTGCTCGTCGTTCGCACCGGTTAATTTGAGCTTGTCGCGCATACCCGCTATTTCGGCATTTGTCGCCGGCGTGCCAATTACAATTCTGACGCCTGATATCGCTGTACGGTCATCGGCAATATTCAAGTTACTGCCCGACATCAATCCCAAGGTGCGTTGCACTTCCTCTGAGGCATATCTCTCTACCGCAGTTGCATTATATCCGACTATAATCGTTGCTTGCGAAGTAGCAGAGGCTAGAATCAGATCATCGGCTTTGCAAAAGATTTGTAGGCAGAGAAAGAATAAGGAGCTAAGGATCACTCTCTTTAGTACAGGTTTTATTTTTCTCATATTAATAATTGTTCGGGATTTAATTATTTTTTTACTTAATAGAGTATGAATTTATCAGTACGAAAAAGCGCCGAAACTGCGTTCCGGTGCCTCGGAGTTATTATTTGAGAAATTTGATACTAAAATTTTTACTTCTGGTTATAACAGTGGCTATGTATAAACCCCTTGCTGATAGGGATACGGGCACATCTACTAAGTTCTGTCCTTTCTCAAGATACAGTTTCACACTGCCCAGTTTATGGCCACCGATATCGGTTACGCTTATTTCAGCGTTCCCCGATTCTGCAACATTAACCACCGCATGAATCACAGAATTATCTGCAGCCTGAATTTTCAGGCTGTTTTTCTGATCAACAACAGACAATCTTTGTATTTCAGAAATAATGCGGCGCGAGGTTAAAGACGCCTGTTGATAACTGTAAATGGAATCATCTTGAAATTGCCGGAAATTTTCTACGAGTTTCACGGTGTTGACTAAGTAACTATTGCCAAACATTTCAAAACCACCGCTATATCCCAATGCCGAAGTGGTCAGTACCAAAAGGCCGTTGCCGATCCGATAGCTTAGTAAATAAGGCTGATCCGCACCGGATATTCTATCCATTTTTGCAAGACTTTTCCACCCAGTGGTAGGAATGTAAACTGTTTGAGGCGTTATTCCAGTCCTTACAACTTCGGTCAGGTCATTGGGAGACGTTAACCAGCCTCCGCTAGCATAAGCGGTCGTTTTCCGCGAAGCATTGTCATCGGCGCCCCAAGACAGAGAAGGTAGACCCGAGAACAAGGTATTTACAGGAATGTTGTTTCCAAAAAAAATAACAACCCGGCCCTTGCTAATAAAATCGGTTATCTGGTGTTGAAAAAAGCTACTTGACAAGAGAAAACCGCTGCTGGGATATTTTATGAGAAGAATCGCCGCGTCTTCATTTAATTTTTCACCAAGAGCTGTTTCTCCGGAAATACCGGAGGTAACCTGCCAGTTTCTTTTCTGGAATTCTACAGAGATAGGAAACCTATTTGAATCGCCTTGATCATACAGAATAATCCTGTCCGTTAACGGATTGACAATCTCGTTTACCAGCATAACATCCGCATAACTGTTCTGACGGTAAAATGCTGCATCAGGCCAACCCGAATCAGCGCTATCGGCCCGGTTCCGTTTGATCATCATTCTAAACTGCGTACTGTCCGCAGCAGTTATACCTAACGAGCTGAAAGGTATAGTTATATCCACTGTCCATATTTTGTTGGTTGTGCTTGCTGAAGTCTTGGCTGTCCAACCAGCTGAAGGGGTCCATGATTTTGCAAAAAGAGTTCCTCCCATGGTATAAGCATCATACTTATAAGGAGTAGAGACTTTTGAGTTCACAGCAAAGCGGTAGTACTCTGGATTGGCGCCATCTTTTTGTATGAGCAGTTCTATGCAATCATCCAGAGGTATTTGCGTATCATCGTTAGCCGCGGCATTCTGAACGCGGTTGGCAACATTATTATCATGACATACGATATGCAGGGCAAGGCTTGTAGATGTCCAGGCCATTTTCACATCTGTCTGTTCGCTAACAGGCTGGCCAAAGTTGTCTTCAAAAACCGGAAGCGGCACAATAGTATCCCAAATGGAACTGCTAATCTGACTGGTTTTGATGACTTTTGTTTTATACCGATAGGCTCTTTCTGTTTTATAGTTGTAAATGGTTTGCCAGTTCTTAAACATTTTGCTTTCCAGATCAATCTGACTATTTACTTTTTCAGCCAAAGCGGAATCCGTTATATACTGCTCCACATTGGTACGGGCAATAGTGAAGTAATTATTCAGTTTGGCGTTTTTGGATATGGACAAAAATTTATCTGCTTCGGAAGCAGGAGCATTGTTATATTTTTTTATATCGCCCGTAGCATTTCGCCACGCCGTATCAATCGTTTTATAATAATCCCGCATAGGATTTTGAACCGCGCCGTAAATGGTAGCATACCAATCATTAACAATACTGTCGGCAGAAACATTGCTCCACATCGCTTTTGCTGCAGCATACAGATTCATCCGGTTGGTATTCCAACGGGTATTCTCAGGAGCAGCAGAGGCAGGAATGCTATAGGGGGGAATTTCAGAGAGGTACCCGGTCAAACCATTGCTGTTGATCCACTGCATCTGTTCTGTTTCCCAGTTCACCAACGGCACGAACATAGGATCAGTAAACATGATGTATTCATATCCTCTTATTCCCATTTTGACATTTCTCGTGCGCCAACCGTTGATTTCCGAAAGTGCAGTGGTATCAGTAGCATCAGCGGAAGACATAAAAGAATGACGGTAGCAGGCATTCTCCAATGTATAGCCTACAAATTCGAAAGGTGCGGCAGTGGTTTGCGGCGAAGGCCGGTACCCTTGGTATGCATAGGTCCAGTACCGTTTGTTTGGATGCGTTTGCTCCACCTTTGCAATAACGATCTTGGAAAAATTCTGCCAGCGCGTGCTTACATCGCCTCCAAGGCTGGTACAAAGACCATCTTTGCAATAGGCCTGGTTATCGGCCGGATAAAAATGCACGATATCTACCAACGGATTTTCATCCCACCATTGTGCAATCATTTCAGCTACCGCATTCTGCACACCTGTATTTCCCCAGCACAGTTGCGAAGTAGCACTGATAGGGCGGGTTCCGTCTGGTTGTAGAGCTGCCCAGGTTGGATGAGCCTTCAATGTGTCGGTATCCAACACAATATTATGTCCGCCTATCCGTGCCAAAAAACCTTTCTGCTTACGTCTTTCCATCGTAACGGTATCAGTATCGCCTATATTAAATCCAGCAACATTCATTTTGTTTCTTGCCATCCAAGTGTCTGTTTCCGGGTATGAACCGTTGGCAGCATCTACAATAGCCAAAGAACGGTTGACAAGCAGTGGCGTTTGAGATATGCTGAGTGTATTAATGGTAATAGCTGACCGGGATGGAATAAACTCACCTGAATTTCCCGGCCAGAGCCATCTGACATTTAAATAATCCTCAAGGAAAGTGTAGACAGCATATAAGGCTGCCCGTGGCGTTTTCCCTGCAAGGAAAAGATTATTTCCGCTTCTTAAAACGGAAATATGCTCATCGTTGACGTTTGATCCCGATAGTTGCAATGCGGTGCTGTTGGCAGCAACCAATTGGTTGGCAGCAGGCGTACCGATTACAATCTGTGGACCCGTTCCGGCTGTTCTCACAATGGAAAGAGTCTTGCCCGTCATTTTCGCAATCACATACCGCAGTTCCTGGGCGGCATAAATTTCAGTGGAATTAAGGTCAACACTGCTACTTACGTAAATAGTTGCCTGCTGCGTTGAGTTTACAATTATGAGATCCGTTGCCTGGCAAGCAAGGCTAAGAACTGTGACAATTCCCATTATTACAGCTTTAGGATAAATGTGCTTCGTCATATTGATTTGGTTTTGTTTTTACGATGGATGCGCTCCACCGGGTAGTTAACAGATAATTCCAGACTCAGAATACTCTATTTTTTTATACACTTCCAACATCATAGTTTACGGCAGGGACCATTGCACATTATCAAAGTTTTCTCCGTTCAAAATTTCAGTTATCTCCTGTGTTCCCTTGTCCACCAAGTGGTTTTAAACAAAAGAGTTAAATTTATTTTTACGTTATAAAATGAAATTTTATAATGACAACAAATGCTTATAAATAAATTTTGCTGCTTTTTTACCGAACCGATATGGGTAAGAAATAAGTGTAGAAAATTTAAAGGAAGAGCTACTTTAAACAAAGGCCTTCCTGTACGCAGTGCTTCTACAGCAGTGCTTCTACAGCAGTGTTTTCAACTGAAGTGACACCCCTTTCCACAATAATCGCTGTTTACGATGCAACAGACGCTAGAATCAAATCATCGGCTTTACAAAAAGAATGTGCGCAGGGCAAGAGCAAAAGAACAAGCGTATTTTTTTAAACAACAGTTTCATGTTACTTCCAAAGTGGGTTTTGTTGCAAAGCGCTGTTTAAGGATAATTCCAGAGTTGGAATAGGAAAAAGTTTGTCTTTCTCAGACACGTTCGTGTATTCTCTGACGGCGTACTTTAATGAAGCGGGCAAGTTGGCGTTCATGTCTGCCTCAATCATTTTCATTTGCGGAATAAAAATGCCCCAGCGGATTAAATCAAATTTTCTGATTCCTTCAAAACAAAGCTCTCTAGCCCTCTCGTCGCGAATGGCCGTCCGGAAAGCGGCTTGGCTAAGACCGTTAAGGTCAACCGTTGCCGTTGCAATAGAAGCCGTGCCCGTAGCCTTGGCGCCGGCATAGGTAAATCCTATACCCGTTAGATTTGGATCGGAGGTTCCGCTTGTTTGCGTAGGGGCCGTGGTGGTGGAGCTGCCGGTGGTAGCAACGGTGTAAAGGTTGTTGCCGTTGAAAACCTGTGTGCCTGCCGGATAGGATGTATTGGGTTGCCACGGCGTTCCTACGGTTACCGTGGGTATGCTTGTATAACCAAGACCGGGATTTGAGATGGCGATTGCTGTAACTTTTCCCGTCGTTGTCGAAACCGAAGCCGTTGCGCTTGCGCCAGTGCCGCCACCGCCCGAAAGCGTTACAGGAATCGTGGCAACTGTTTTCAAATAACCCGTGTTTCCGGTTGCCGAAAGTGTTATGTCCTTTACGACAGAAACCGAAACAGCAGGTGTGGTAACAGACAAGCCAAAGCCGCGTCTTCTCACCATGTTCAGCGCATCAAATGAACGTGCCGTAGGGCCGTTGATTTCGTTGTCGGCTTCGGCAAACATCAACAACACATCCGAGTAACGAATGATCGGATAATTTGTCGGACTGAATTCTGTGTTTCTTGGCAACACGGTTTCGTATTCTCTGCGCCATTTGCCTTCGTTTCTGCTATATGCATCTGTGGGCACTACCAACACTTTTGTGGTACCCGAATTACCCAAAAAATTATAGGGAGAAATAGCCCAGTCTCGTCTCAGATCCCCGGCAGAATATAATTTGTACAAATAGCCGGTTGCACCTTGGTATCCATACGAATAACCAATGTCCTTATCGGTGTTTCTAACGCCCATGTAGATGCTCCATCTTCCGCCCGCCTGTAGCGCACCAATATTGTTTCCGTAGAAATCAATTTCCCACAACACTTCTTTGTAAGCGTTGTCAAACTGGTCAGCATTTTCGTTAATGAAAATCTGTTTGTAATCAGGATTCAGCGAATGAACGTGTGATTGAATTACGCTGTCGGCCCAGGCACGTGCGTCAGTGTATTTTGCAACGTCCAGCAAAGGTTCGCCGGCCATTTTAAGGCAAACCCTGGCAAGCATTGCTTCTACGGCTGTTTTCGAAACGTGTACCGGCGTACCGTTGGTTGTGTAATCGTTCACTAGGTCCTTTGCTGTCTTCATGTCATTGTACACTTGGTTGTAAATATCTTTTGCGGGTGTTGCCGGGTTGTTCACCTGCCTGCCATCAACGGTCGGTGTTAGTAGCAAAGGCACATCACCCCACTGCGTTACCAACAGGTAATACATGTAGGCTCTTAAAAACAGCGCTTCGCCTTTAATGGCATTGCGGCGCTGTTCATCCATTGCCGGCTTGTTGATGTTGGCCAAAAGATAATTTGCGCGGTCAATGCCTTTGTACAAATCGTTCCACGTGTTGCTTGTCCGGGGTTCAGCCGGTGTAATGTTGTAGTACAAGGGATGCGGGGAGGTGGTGCTTAGCTTGTAATAACTCTCATCTGTTGTTCCTACCAGATAAAAATTTTGTTGCAGGCCATAGGTCGCTACCGTAGTCAATGAACTGTACACTCCGGCCAGCGCTTCGTTAAGCTGTTGTTCTGTATTGTAGTATTGTTCGGGCACAATAAAATCCGTTGGCTTCGTGTCCAAAAATTTTTTGCAGGACGTTATTATACCGGATAGTATTAGTAGGAATAGAGCAATCTTTTTCATGACAAGGTTTTAAAATGAAGCGTTCAAACCAAAGGTTACCGTTCTTGCATAGGGATAAACAGAGAAATCAAATGCGGGCCGAAGTGCGTCGTTGCCAAACTTGTTCACTTCCGGATCAAAGCCCTGGTACTTTGTAAACGTGAGCAGGTTTTGCGCGGACACGTAAACGCGAAGGTTACTGACGCTTATTTTGGAAATAAGTTTCGGCGAGAAATTATATCCTAACGACACAGTTTTTAATTTCAGGTAAGAGCCGTCTTCTATCACCCGTGTTGAATACGCATAATCCACCGGGCCTGAGCCACCGGTGCGGAAATACGTGTTGTTCTGATTGTCCGGCGTCCAGCGGTTAATGTAGGTAGCGTACATGTTCTGGTTGGTTTGGCCGCCGCCCTCAAATTTTATGCGGTTGATATTGATGACGTCATTGCCAACAGAGAAGTTGAAGAAGATGTTTAAGTCAAAATTTTTGTAGCTGAAATTATTCGAAAAACCTCCTGTGAAATCGGGATTGGGATCGCCAATAATTGTTCTGTCGTACGCATCCACCACGCCATCGGGAACGCCTTGCGGACCACTGATGTCTTTGAATTTAATGTCACCGGGTTTTATACTGGTCCTTGTGCCGTATGAGGGTACGTCCGTTTTCAACACATAGGTTCCGGAAGTGTTTTGGTCAAAGTCGGCGTACTGATAATTTCCGTCCCACAAATAACCCCAAAACCGCGCAATGGGATGACCGATTTCGGCAATGTACAACGGCACGTTTGTCGTGTAAGTATCCCAACTTGCTGTGGTCAATCGCTGTGTTTCGTTATCGGAAAGCGCCAGGACTTTGTTTCTGTTAAAACCGATATTAAAATTCGTATTCCAGTTAAATTGTCCTTTGACATTAACCGTGTTCAAGGTCAATTCAAGACCTTGGTTTTGAACTTTTCCGATGTTTTTTAACGCCGTACTAAAACCGATAGAGCCCGGCACGGCCGCATCCAAAAGAAGGTTGGAAGTTATTTTTCTATAAGCATCCACCTCCAGCGAAATTCGTTGATTGAACAAGCCAATATCCAACCCAACGTCGGTTTGATTCGTTGTTTCCCATTTGAGGTTTGGATTGCCCAATGCGGTTAAAATGGACGCATTCATCGGCTGGTTGTTGTAACTGTACCCAAGGCTTGAGGGAAGGTTAATGCGGGACAAATAAGCAAAGTCTGACACGCGGTTGTTGCCGGTAGAACCGTAGCTTACCCGCAGCTTTGCGTTGGAAAGAAACCGCAAGCCTTTCATAAATTTCTCATCGCTGATTCTCCACGCCACCGCGCCGGAAGGGAAATAACTCCATCTGTTTTCAGGAGCAAATTTGGAGGAGCCATCGGCTCTGAATGATGCTGTAAAAAGATATTTTGAACGAAAAGAATAATTCACTCTTCCAAGGAATGAGGCCAATGAAAAGGCGGAAGAAGTTGAGGTAATGGAAACGGGTTGTCCTTCGTCCATACCCGATATGCCTAAATCTTCGTTCGGGATGTGATTGGCCGCCGCGCCAAACGAAGACACTTTTGTTCCGGACGTTGTAAAGCCAACCAATGCGTCCAGCTGGTTTAAGGCTCCCATCTTTTTTGAAAAGGTTAGCGTATTCTCGTTCACCCAGCTTGTTAGTTGGCTGTTGACTTCAGAACCACTCACGCCGTTGTCTTTACCGGATTTGGTTAAAGGACTTCCGCGAGGTGTTTGCGAATTGTCAAAAGCATCGGTCTTGACTTTGTTTTTTGTCAGGGCACCTGTAACCCTTAATTTAAAATACTTCGCAAACGAGTATTCGGCATAGGCGTCTGAGATTAGCACGTCGGAGAATTTTTCCCGCAATTCATTCCTTGCCGTTTTGATGGGATTGAAACCGTTCAGCGTGAGAAAATCTGCGTCGTCAGATTCAACATCGGTCGGATCATTGATTCTTCCCGATACGGGCCGGAAAGCCCATACGCTGTAAAGTAAATTACCGTAATAAAATCCGTTGCCACCCAAAGCCGGACTTGTACCAAACTGGTGGAGGTAACTATAATTTACATTGATGCCGGCGTTGAGGTTGGCGTTAACCCGTTGATCTAACCGTACGCGGCCTTGGTATCTATCATAGCCCGAGTTAGTAAGGATGCCTTCCTGGTTTAAGATTGAGCCCGAAACGCTGTATTTGGTATCTTTTGTGCCACCGCTAAGGGAAAGAAAATGACTGCGGAAAGGACTGGTGCGAAAAAGAGAATCCTGCAAGTCTATTCCTTTTACGTTCCGGAAATCACCCAGCGTGTTTCCATTAATAAAATAAGTGTTGTTGGCGTTTGCCGAATCCCGTTCGCTTTGATATTTTACAAACTCGTAGGGATCCATCATGTCAATTTTCTTGTTGTTCTGCTGAAATCCATAATAGCCGTTGTACGTAAGAACGGGCTTGCCTTCCTTTCCTTTTTTGGTGGTGATGAGAATGACGCCGTTGGCGCCTCTTGCACCGTAAATGGCCGTGGAAGATGCGTCTTTCAATACTTCGATGGATTCTATCTCCGCAGGATTGATAGCGTTGTTGTCGGGGTTTTCAATCGGAAATCCGTCAATGACGTAAAGGGGCGAATTGTCCTGCGTAAGCGAGTTGTTGCCACGCACAACGATGTTAATAGATGAACCGGGTTGTCCATCGGCTGCGGCAGCCGTAACACCTGCCAGACGACCTGCTAACGCTTCCTCAAAAGACCTTACCGGCGCTTTTTGTAAGTCCGCCATTTTTACCGAACCCACCGCTCCGGTTAAATCCCGCTTCTTTTGAACGCCGTAGCCAATTACGACCACCTGCTGCAAATCTTTGCTTGTAGGAGATAAAGTAACCCTTGAAAGTGCTTTGGAATTTGCGGGAAAGCTTACCTCGCCAAAACCCACATAAGAGAAAACCAAAACGGACGCCGGGTTGGGCGCATCAATTGAAAAATTTCCGTTGGCGTTGGTAGTGGCGCCGAAAGAAGTGCCTTTGATTTTAACACTAACGCCGGCTAATGGTTTTTGATCTTCGGAAGAGATAACCTGGCCCGAAACCCGGATGGTTTTTTGGGCGGAACTCTCGTTTGTTAAGCAAACAAACAAGAGCAGTCCTAAAATAACAAGCAGTCTTGACTTCATCGTAGTTGTTTTTAGTAATTTTATATTATAAAATTGACTTTTACAATACAAACCAAATATAATAAAAAAAGATTTCGGCGAATATTTTTTTTAAGCTGCTCCCGCAGATCATTAAGCCATTTTGAAAACGCTTCTGTATTGCAACAAATCCAAAGAGGGTAACCGGTTATAAACGACAAAACCCGAATATTCCAATGCGAAGCAGCGATACTTTTTACGAGTGGAGCCTGTGATGGTGGAGAATTTACAAAGATAGCTTCTGAAGTGAATTAAACCGGCTGCTAATTGTACTTACTGCGCTTCGCTTGCACCACGATAGCCTGCACTTAATAGCCACCCGCCGTCAACTTTGATGGAGCTTCCGGTGAGATAAGTTCCGGATGACAACAAGCCGCAAATGACTGCGGCAATTTCTTCAGGTTTTCCAAAACGGGCCATTGGAATGTTGCCTTCTACGGTTTTACGCTTTTCAGGATTCTGCCAAACCGCGGCATTGATGTCGGTTTGTACGGCGCCCACAACAACGGTGTTCACGCGAATGTTGTGCGGCGCAAGTTCCAGGGCAACGCCTTTCATTAAGGTTTCCAACGCCCCTTTGGTGGCACCATAAGCGCTAAAACCAACACCCGGCTGGATGGCGTTTACAGAGGTAATTGTATAGATGGATCCCGGAACGTTGTTTTCCACCATTTTTTTGGCGATTGTTTGGGTAAGCAAAAACGTCCCTTTAAAATTGACACTGACGAAAAAGTCAAGGTCGTCTAAGGTCGTGTCTAAAAAATTTTTTTTATACGAGACACCGGCATTGTTAATCAGGTAGTCAACGCGTTTTGAAACCTCCCAGGCTTGCTCGCCCAATTGAACGGCTTGCGCCGGATCGGCTAAATCTGCTTGAAGAATATGCGATTTTCCTCCCGAACGATGAATAAGATCAGATACGCTTTCAGCCTCCTCTTTGTTTGTATGATAATGGATCAACACTTCGGCGCCTTCCTCTGCCAACCGAAGCGCAATGGCTTTTCCAATGCCTCTTGAAGAACCTGTAACCAGAACGGTTTTACCGGATAGTTTCATACAAGTAAAGCTTAGGTTTAAACCGCTGGCTGTTAAAGACCGCCTACTGTTGGATACCAGTCGGGCCGGTAAGGGTCTTGGTGAAAGCGGGCATAGTAATCACCTTTTTCTTCATAAAATTTTTCGTAAAACTTCATTTTATCTTCATCAAGTTTCACGCCCAATCCCGGTCCGTCGGGAACCTTAATGGCTCCGTTTTCATATTTCATTAACCCGCCTTCAATAATGTCATCGGTGAGATAATGATAATGTGCATCACCGGCAAAATTCATGGTGGGTATGGTAGAAGCCGTGTGAAGCATAGCCGCCAACTCAACGCCAAATTCGGATCCGCTGTGCATGGCTACGCCCAAATTAAATGTATTGCAAACCGCACACAAATCCTTTACGCCACGCGGGCCTTCCCAGTAATGCAGATCAGTAAGCACAATGTCCACGGCGTCCAATCTTATTGCAGGACCCAGGTCATCAAATTTATTTGGATACATGTTGGTTGCAATTGGAATTCGCACCTGCTTTCGCACAGCCGCATTTCCCTCAATGCCCCAGGCAGGATCTTCAAAATATTCAATATTCAGGGGTTCTAACCTTCTTCCAACTTGCACGGCCGTTGCCACTGACCACAAACCGTTAGGGTCTATTCGCAGGCCAAAATCGTCACCTAGCTTCTTCCGGCAAAGTTCAAGCACCCTCGCTTCTTCCCCCGGTTTTTCTACGCCTGCCTTGAGCTTCATAGCGTTTACCCCCAAAGTTTCGTGAAGTTCCACACAATGCTCGGCAAGGTCTTCGGCGCAAGTATCGCTGCCACCCGAAGGGCGGTCGTATCGCCAAAACAAGTAGCCAATCAGGGGAATTTCATTTCGCACACTTCCCCCAATTAAATCACTCATTGGCCGGCCGGTTGCTTTGCCCTGAATATCCAAACACGCCATTTCAATAGCCGCGTACAGGCGGGAGTTTGATAAATAGTAAACGCTTCTAAGAACTTTTATTTTAATCAATTCCAAATGAAAAGGGTTCATCCCCATGATTCTCGGCTTAAGTTTTTGCAAGGCTCCCCGCTGGTCGCCGCCGCCAATTTCTCCTAACCCGGTAATGCCTTCGTCGGTGATCAGCTCTACAATGGTGCGCATAAAATAACCGGGATGAACACCGGTGTTGTGCCGCAACTGAGCGTTCAGTGGAATGGCCACACAACGGACACGTATGTCAATTATTTTCATGTTCAGTCTTTATCGTTTTAACCCGCTTGTTCAATCAAAAACTTCGTTTAAAGAAGCCTTGGCTATACTTTAAATTAATTTTATAATGTAAAATACAACTTTACCATACAAAATAAATTTATTCAAAGAAGTTATCCAAATTTATTCCTGGCTATTTTGCAAACAAAATAGCGGCAGCTACAAGGCAAATGATAGCTGCCGCTATTTCAACCGGCCTTTCTTACTTGAGTTTTTTGCTAATTTTTTTTCCGGACTGCTTTAACAGTTTAACCAATTCCGACTTGTCCAATTCGTTGTAACGAAACTGCGGCAAGTAAACGCTTAAACTGGCAACTACTTTTTCACCTCTGTAAACTGGAACCGCAAGGCCAAATATCTTTTCTTTTGTCAGTTGCGTGGCGTATTCGTTTTGCCTGATTTTCACCACTTGATCCATCAAGGTCTTTTCGTCTGTTACGCCTTCCCACTCATCTTTTTTGGGAAGCCCGTACTGCTTTATAAACTTCTCCAGTTCCGCGTCGGGCAACATTGCAATAATTGCTCTCCCCGATGATGAATTGTAAGCCCGCTTTTCAGAAGCCGTACTGGCTTGTATCGGATGGGTGCCCATTATTCGCACAAGAACTCTCCGCATGTCTTTGTCCAACACAGCTAACAAAGAGTTTTCGTTTATTTTTTTGGTAAGAGAAGTGCACACTTCTTTTCCTGTTTCGGTCAAGTCCTTTTTATAGCCTTCGCTTCCCGTTAAACCGTACAACTTTGAGCCTAAGACATACCCTTTTTTCTTGTCCAACTTCTCCACGTATTTTCTCTCAACCAAAGTCTTTATAATGTTCGCGCAAGTACCGTTGTTCAGGTTTAGCTCTTCAGAAATTTCGCCCAGGCTTTTGTGATGTTCGGGATCGCTTGCTAAAAATTCTAAAATGTCCAGCGCTCGGTTTATTACTTGTATCATTTGCAAAAAATTGAAAAAAGGATTGCTAAAATAGAAACACCTTGCGTAATATAAACTCAACTTTTACATTTTAAAATAATTTGAACATGTTCCCCCTTGAACGCCATGGCAAGAAACACAAAAATTTTTTTGATATTCCGAATCTTTCTGAAAACTTACACGGGATTAAGTTCTGTAAGCCTTTGCTGTCACAGTATTCCATGTTGAATAAGCAAATTAAATAGGTCACTAAAAGGTTTAGCAATCTTGTGATAATAACAACCAAAATCATCCGTGTAAAACAAAGTAAACATGCTAGCCCCAGTTAGGAGAGGATATTCTTTCCTTATAAGTGGAAACGCAATAGTGTTCAAGCCCTGTTGTCAATAATGCAGGCTTAAATATGCACTTTTTAGTTATGAGAAAAGATTCCCGGCGCTTTGAAGCGCTTCGAGGTTTTAATCTCCTTTTACGATCACCGAATACTTCAAGCTGGGATCACAAAGCATTCTCTCTATCTCACTCTGCACAACGTCCTGAATATCCTTTTTGATTTGTAGATAACTATGTTGAATCATGCCTTTGTCTAGCTTTATAACTACAGGAATTTCTTTGTAACTCTCCTGCTCTCTTTTCAAGGCTTCGTGGTCATTCACTATCTCGCAATGGAAAGTTTTCAGTTCAATTTTTTGGTCAGGGTTATCCGCCACCATGCCTACAAATTCACCGGATGAAAGCGCTGCGATTTTGGAAGGCGGAATGGCCGCTTCTAATTGTTTGGACCGGCTGATGGAGGTATCGGCGCTGTTGATCGAGTAGCTGGATCGGTACGACTTTACCTTGAAGGCTGAAGGCAATCCCGACATCATCAAACAAACCTTCTTCATTGGCAAGGCAAACAACATCACGCTGAAAGAAGCGTATAACTTAATGAGTGGCCGGGCGGTCAACAAAGATTTGCTGAACAAAGAAGGGCAGGCATACAATGCCTGGGTGCAAATGAATTTTAAAGAAACTGACAAAAGCGGTAACTATCTTCTCAAGCAATATCACCAGAATTATGGCTTTGATTTAGCCAAAGAACTCGCAAAGCATCCCATAAAAGAACTGGCCGATGAAAAAGAGAAATACAGGTTATTAGAATCGCTCCAGAAAGGCAACCGCCAAATGGTCACCTTGCTTAAAGAAGGAACGGAACAGAAAATGTTCATTGAAGCCAATCCCCGGTTCAAATCGCTCAACGTGTACGATACTTCTATGCAGCGAGTGTACAATCAATCACTGAACGAGAAGGGGTCACAGGAACAATCGGCAAAGCAAGAGGTTAAAAAGGAAACCAACAAACAGGCAACCGATGACGACGGAGGCATCGCCGCGCCAAAACAAAAGCGCAGCCGAAAAAAAGGGCAATCCATAAGCTAAAGGTTGGATCGTGCTAGAGTCAAAACAATTTTCCAATTTTTTCGCTGTCATTGCAAATGATCCAAGGATAAATACAACCCATGTCTCCCTCTACATGGCCCTTTTGCAGTATTGGAAGGCGCATGGATTCGCAGTCCCTTTTCAGGTCTTTAGCCATGATGTTATGCCGCTTGCAAAAATTTTATCCAGTACTACCTATCATCAAAGGCTCAAAGACCTCAATGATTTTGGTTACATCCGGTACGAGGCTTCGTACAAGCGAAATATAGGCAGCAAAATTTTTATCGTGTTCGGTGAAGGATAGTGTGTTTGAAAACGAGTGAGTATGAGCAGTGTTGCCGCACCAATTTTATTTCCGTACGATCCCAATGAGTTTTGGGAACGGATTCGTGTTATCATCCGAGAGGAGATTAAAAAAACGTCCGATACCAAGGTGACAAATGACTGCACCAAAGTTGAAGGGATGACTTATAAACCTTTGCTGAAGATGGCGGAGGTTTGCGGTTTTTTTCAGGTTTCTAGGCCCACCGTGTATGATTGGATAAAGCACGGCAAACTGAAGCCGTACAGGATTCGAAGAAGCATTTATTTCCTTTGGGACGATATACAGCAATTATTACAGAGTTAA
The DNA here is from genome assembly GCF_007970805.1 of Flavisolibacter ginsenosidimutans. GTDB lineage: Bacteria > Bacteroidota > Bacteroidia > Chitinophagales > Chitinophagaceae > Flavisolibacter > Flavisolibacter ginsenosidimutans. Next base: position 2,611,628 of record NZ_CP042433.1, read on the forward strand.
CACAAACTTTCCGGCGCTAAAAAGGTTATGGGGATCATAACCTTTTCGTTTAATACGGCCTACGGTAGACAATCCACACACATTTTTGATCTATCAAGCCTTAGCTGACTACTTTGAAAAGCAAAGGTTAAACGAAGATGTGACCGCGGCCATTTCAGTTGCCTCTCTACCGGCCAGCGGCTTATGGCCTCACTCCCACAGGAATAGCCTTCAACTACCTCGATTTCCTAAATAAATTAGTAAATTTGTAAGAATATGTTGCTCTTTGTAAAGTAGTGGCGAATAATTGTGATTAGACCGCAGGAGTTCGACTAAAAATTCGACCAAAAAAACAGGTCGCTGATTTTCAGCGACCTATTCCCAAAAAAGGTTTTACTGTGATCCCGCTGGGACTCGAACCCAGGGCCCATACATTAAAAGTGTATTGCTCTACCAACTGAGCTACGAGATCATCCCGTTTTGTAATTGGGAGTGCAAAAATAAGTGCCCACTTCTTTGCTGCCAAAACTTTTTGCCCTGAAATAAAATTTTGGTTCTCTTTATCACTTTTCAAATCGTCAGGAGAATTGCTTCTCATCCTCCTCAACGATGATTGGAATAAAAATTAGGCAATACGGCATCCTGCAAGCGCCGGAGTTCCTCATCGGAAAGCATTGCCCCAACGGCTGCTACTGCCTCTTTTAATTGCGCTGACGTACGCATGCCCACCACGGCCGACGTAATTGCCGGATGACGCAAAACAAATTGCAGGGCCGTCTGCACCGCCCTTCTTTCTTCTGTTGAGAGATTCGCAAGGGCCTTTGCCGCTTCTTCAACTTCTTCGCCGCTGTGGTTTAAGTAAGGCTTCGCAGGCTTATCAACCAAAAGTCCTTGCGCAAGGCCGCCTCTTGCCAACACACCGATGTTCTTTTCCTGTAACAGGCCCAGGGTTTCTTCTTCGGGCCGCCGGTCAAGAAGACTGTATTGCGTCATTACACTGACGATGTTGGAACGTTTGACCCACTCTCTGATCACATTCGGACGAATGGAAGAGATGCCGTAATAACGGATTTTGCCTTCTTGCTTCAATTGTTCAAAAGCTTCGATGGTTTCATCAATGGGGTCATCAAGTGTTCCGCCGTGCAATTGGTAAAGATCAATGCAATCCGTTTGCAATCGTTGCAGGCTTTTTTCAGCGCAGGCCAAGATATAATCCTTGCGCGGGTTCCAGGTCCAGCCGCTGCCGTCCGCCTTCCATTGGTTGCCGGCTTTGGAAGCAAGGATGACTTCTTTTCGTTTTTCTTTCAACGCCTTGCCTAAAAATTCTTCGTTGGCGCCTTTGTCGTACAAGTCGGCCGTGTCAAAAAAATTAATGCCCGCTTCGATGGCTTGTTGAACTACGGTTTCGTTTTCAGCCGCACCGGGTTTTAACGACATGCATCCAAAGCCAATGCGGCTGATGTGCAAATCCGACTTGCCCAAACGTTGATAATCCATCGTTGTTATTTAGAAGAAAACAAAATGTTCCAGCCGTGTTATGACAAGTTTCTGCTGATGCCCAATTCAAGTCCGCGAAGTTCAGCCAGCCCTCGTAAACGGCCGATGGCGCTATAGCCCGGATAAGTTTTCTTTTTCAAATCATCCAGCATTTGATGTCCGTGGTCGGGACGCATGGGAATGGAGACATTCCGGTGCTTCATTACCTGCACAATTTCTTTCACAACCGCGTACATATCGGTGTCACCTGCAAGATGATCGGCTTCGTAAAAATTTCCTTCGGCGTCGCGTTTGGTGTTGCGCAGGTGCAGAAAGTGAATGGCATCGCCAAAACGTTTTACCATGCCCACCAAATCGTTGTCAGATCTTGCGCCGTACGAGCCGGTGCAAAAACACAGCCCGTTCGCCGGCGAAGGCGCGGCTGCCAACAGTTCGGCCGCATCCTGTTCGGTGCTCACAATGCGCGGCAAACCCAAAATCGGGTACGGCGGGTCATCGGGGTGAATGGCCATCTTTAAGCCAAGTTCCTCCGCTACCGGAATTACCTGTTGCAAAAAATAAAAAAGGTGTTCTTTAAGCTTCGCCGCATCAATGGCTGCGTATTCATCGAGGGCGGTTAAAATCTGTTCTTCGGTGAAGCGTTCTTCGCTGCCAGGTAGCCCCAAAAGCGCATTGCGATAAAGCGTTTCTTTCTCCTCCGCCGTCATATTCTCAAAACGCTGCTTTGCTTTTTCCACCTGCTCCGGCGTGTAATCACTTTCAGCGCTGGGACGTTTTAAAATAAACAAATCAAAGGCAACGAAGGCCGATTTTTCAAAATAAAGTGCCCTGCTTTTATCGGGCATTTCATAATTCACATCGGTGCGCATCCAGTCGAGAATAGGCATGAAGTTGTACGTCACTACTTTTAATCCACACTGCGCCACGTTGCGCAAGCTTTGCTTGTAATTTTCGATGTGTTGTTGAAAAGCACTGGTTTGTTTTTTAATGTCTTCACTCACGGGCAGCGATTCAATCACCGTCCACGTCATTCCCGCTTCTTCTACCTGCGCTTTGCGTTTGGAGATTTCTTCAACCGTCCAGATTTCACCAACGGGAACGTGGTGCAGGGCCGTTACAACGCCCGTGCATCCTGCTTGGCGTATGTCCCACAAACTTACCGGGTCGTTCGGCCCGTACCAACGCATGGTTTGTTCCATTTGCATAAGAATCATTTTTATGAACCAGAAGTTCGTCTATCCATTAAGCTGTCGTTGCGTCGCACTCTTGTGCGCTTTGTTCGCTATTGAGCTACAAAATTCAAGAAAGCAAAAGTCCAAAAAGTTCTCCTTTTCTTGTTCACCCTTCTTGTCTTTTGTATCGCTGTAATTGGCAATTGTTGAACGGCAACATGAACGTTGAACGGAGCGTCGCAACGAACGTCCAATTGTTGCGCTGCGGCCGGTTTTATCATTCCGTTACTTTCAACTTTACGTCCTGTGTTTTGTCCGACGATGTTCCCACCATGATCGTAAAATCGCCCGGTTCAACAATCCACTTCATGTCTTTATCGTAAAAGGACAAGGCTTCCGGGAAGATGCCAAACGTTACCTTCTTTGATTGCCCGGGCTCTAACCAAACCTTTTCAAAGCCCTTTAATTCCTTCACCGGTCTTGGCACGGAGGCATACTCGTCGCGAATGTAAAGTTGCACCACCTCCGCTCCTCTCCTGTTGCCTGTGTTTTTCACGTCAACGCTTACCGTTACTGTGCCGTTCTTTTTCATCGTTGACGAAGAAAGTTTTGGCGCACTGCAACTAAATGTTGTGTAACTCAAGCCGTGGCCGAAGGCAAACAATGGACTTACCTCAAAGCCCAAGTTATAGCCTCTGCGTGCCGACGGTTTGTAATTGTAATAAGCCGGAATGTGACCCACATCTCTTGGAAAACTAATCGGTAATTTTCCGCTTGGATTTACATCACCAAACAAAGCATCTACCATTGCGTAACCACCTTCCTGTCCTAAATACCAACACTGCATAACCGCCGGAACGGCATTCACCAAATTACCAATGCTCAAGGGCGGACCGCTATTGACAAAAGCACATGTTGGTTTGCCAACGGCCACTATTTCATTTACCAATTCGTTTTGCCCATTCAGTAATTCAAGCGTGGGCAAGTCACCCAAATGATTTGCAGCCCAACCTTCGCGGTTGGTGCTTTCGTTGCTGCCCACAAAAAGAACCACCACGTCCGCTTGCTTTGCAATTTCAACGGCTTCTTTAATGCGGGCATCGTTCTCCCTTCGCGGAACAAGGTTAATCGTATCAGCAAACCAGTTGTTCTTGTCCGTAATGCGAACGCCTTCGGCATACAAAACATTTATCTGCGAACCGTATTTTTCTTTCAGTGCTTGCAGCGGTGAAACGCAGGTACGCGGAATGCTGGCATAACCGCCCAGCAAACATTTGTCGGCGTTGGGCCCGATGAAGGCAATGGTTTTGATTTTCGTTTTATCGAGCGGCAGAAAATTGTTGTCGTTCTTTAACAAAACCATTGCTTCGGTTGCGGCTTTGTAAGCCACGGCCCGCTTGGCTTTGCTGCCTACAATTTCTTCGGCTTTTGTCGCGTCCACATAAGGATTTTCAAACAAGCCCAAACGGAATTTTGCCACAAGAACTTTCGTTACCGCATCGTCTAATTCCCTGGTTGTAATCTTTCCCGACACGACGTATTGTTTCAAATTTTCAAAGCCTTTTGAATCGGGTGTTTCAATGTCCACGCCGGCTTTAAAAGCAAGATAGCCGGCTTCGGCAACCGATGGCGTTACCTTGTGCAAGGTGCTTACATCGGGAATGGCGTAATAATCGGAAACCACGATGCCTTTGAAGCCCCACTCCTTTCGCAAAATATCGGTGAGCAAATATTTGTTGATGTGCGCCGGCAATCCCCAGAGTTCGTTGTAGGTTGCCATTACGTTCATGGCGCCTGCAAACTGCACGCAAGCTTTGAACGGTTTAAAGAAAATTTCTCTTGCGGTCCTTTCGTCAATGTTGCTCGGCGCCACGTTGTTGCCGCCTTCGCTTTGTCCGTGCACGCCAAAATGTTTGAGCGTTGCGGCCACGTTGTTCTTACCCAGATAAACACCGTCGCCCTGATAAGCTCTTACCTGCGCCATTGCCAACCGCGAAATAAGGTAAGGGTCCTCGCCCATCGTTTCTTCCGTGCGCCCCCAACGAGGGTCACGTACCACGTCAACAACCGGCGCAAGAACTTGCTGCCCGCCGCGTGCCCGCACTTCTTCGGCCACGTTTGTATAGATTTCGGACATCAATCCTTCGTTCCAGGAACTCGCCAAACCCATTGGTACCGGGAACACCGTGGCGTCGCGGGTTTGCTGACCGTGAAGACTTTCTTCGTGTACCATCACCGGAATGCCGAGCCTTGTCTTCTCTACAAAAAAGTGTTGCACTTTGTTGTACAGTTCCGCTGCTTGCCGCGGATGAAAGCCCAGTGAATTTGGTCCGGCTTCTTCGTTCAACCGCGCAAATTCTCCCAAACCGTTTTTTAAAAGAGGCGCTGCTTTTGCCTCGTCAAAATTCCCGGCGCCGTCAATAAAGGTTGACTTTGCCTGCCAGATGCATTGCAGTTGCATCAGCTTTTCGTCAACGGTCATGCGGCCTACTAAATCTTTAGCTCTTGCTTCTGGCAAAAGCGCTTTGTTTTTGTACAAAGGCTGTTGTGCGTTTGCCGCTGTGACAAAAAAAAGAGTTACAAGAAAAATGATTTTTTGCACCGTCATGGTCCTTCTTTTAGCAATTAAAAATTTTACATGCTGATGTTGTGTCGTTTTCAATTTGGTTATACGGCATTTGCTTTCATTCGGTTCGCAATCCATTCATCGCAAACAAAACAAAAGCTGCTTGGTAAGGGCAGCTTTTGTGAACGCAACTATTTCAAATGAGCTTACCAGAACTTGGCGTAAATCGCCGTCAGGATTAGCACCGTCGTTACGATCATGGCAACAACCGATGGTTTCAACTTGAACATCTGCCTGTCGAGGACAAAGGCTTTCGGATTCACTCTTGGTCCGGCAAGGCTAATGCTCACCATCACAAGCATGGTAAAGAAAAAGGCCCAGCCCATGTTGATGAGGAAAGGAATGCGCCAAACCTGCTTTCCGTCCTCAATGGTTGGAAAGGCCGTGTACAAAAGCGTTTCGTGACCGAACAGGGGCACCGCATAAAGCTTGAAGAAGATGGACATTGCCAAACCGGTTAACAAGCCCGCCACTGCCGCCGCACCGGTCGTACGTTTCCAGAACATGCCGAGAATGAACATGGCAAACACGCCTGGAGAAATAAAGCCGGTGTATTCCTGAATAAACGTAAAACCGCCTTTGCCGCCAATGCCTAAAAAATCTTTCCATTCGAAAACAATGGCGAGAATAATGGCAACAAGCGCAACAATTCTTCCGGTCCACACCATTTGTTTCTCATCGCTGTCCGTCGTTTTTTCTACGTGCGCCGTGCCGGCTTCCGCCGCTACGGCCCTTGCCGTGTTGGCGGCGTGTATGTCATGCTTCTTGAAATACTTCATGTAAATGTCCAGCGTGAAGATGGTGCCGATGCTGTTCAACTTACCGGCAAGCGAAGCCACAATAGCCGCTGTCAATGCAGCAATGGCCAGGCCTTTCAAACCCGATGGTAAAAAGCCAAGAATGGCGGAGTACGCATCGTCCATTCCCCGCAGGCCCGGAAGGTTTCCGCTGGTGTGCAACACGTAAGCCGCAATGCCCGGAAGCATCACAATGATGGGCATCATGAGCTTTAAAAAACCGGCAAACAAAATGCCTTTGCGGGCCGTTTGCAAATCGGCGCCCAAAGCCCGTTGCGTGATGTATTGGTTGCAACCCCAGTAGTTTAGGTTCACAATCCATTGCCCGGCAAAATACATGGTGATGCCGGGGAGAATCAGGTATTTATCAATGGTGTTTTGCGCCGCCACGTCGCCCCCGGTTGCAGCACTCACGGTGGCCGCATCGGGCTTGGGCAAAATCATTTTAAAATGCTCGGGCGAATGTTGCATCAGCGTTTTAAAACCGGCAATCGCGTCTCTGCCCAAACCAAATTTTTCACTCACAATCGTCAAGGCAAAATAGATGGTGGCAAAACCACCGATGATGAGAACCGCTACTTGAATTACGTCGGTGTAACCGATCACCTTCATGCCGCCGAGTGTGATGATGAGCGCAAACACCGCAAGTGCCAGCATTACCGTGTGTAAATATTCCGGACCAATTAAACCGCTGATGGCAATGGCACCGAGATAGAGAATAGAAGTAAGATTGACAAACACGTACAACAAGAGCCAGAAGATGGCCATAATTAAAGACACCGTTTCGTTGTAGCGTGTCTTCAAGAACTGCGGCATGGTGTAGATGCGGTTCTTTAAATATACCGGCATAAACCACACGGCAATGATGATCAGTGCCAGCGCCGCAAGCCATTCATAAGCCGCAACCGAAATGCCCACAAAATAACCGTTGCCCGACATGCCGATGAATTGTTCGGCAGAAATGTTGGAGGCAATCAATGAAGCGCCGATGGCCCACCAGGTCAACGAACCTTCGGCTAAAAAGTAATCGTGCGATGCCGTAACGGCGGCCTTTTTCTTTTTGTTGTAAACCCAGTAACCATAAGAAGCGACAATGACGAAGTAAACGAGGAAAACAATGAAGTCAATTGGTTGGAGGCTGTTCATTTAGCTTGTTTAAGTGACGAATATAATCAGATGCGGTTAAAGTTTTGCGCCGCACCGTCATGCTCTTTTATGCTCCTGACAAACCTATTTTTTAAAAGGTGAAGACCGCTGTAAAACGGCTTCACCTTTTGTTATCGTTTAGATATACCAGTTGATGATGTTCTCCAACCATTCTTGCCGGCCGCTTTTGATTTCGGGCTCACCTTGTTCGATGGCGTATTGGCGCAGGTCTTCCAGCGATAATTTACCCCCTTCAAATTCTTTCCCCTTGCCGCTGTCGAAGCTTGCGTAGCGCTCCTGCCTGAATTTTTTGTACCCGGAATGTTGAAGAATTTTATCCGCCGCAATCAAGGCTCTGGCAAACGTGTCCATGCCGCCGATGTGCGCAAAAAACAAGTCTTCCACGTCGGTCGAATTTCTTCTGATTTTCGCGTCGAAGTTGACGCCCCCGCCCTGCAGGCCACCGGCTTCCAAAAACACCAGCATGGCTTCGGTGAGTTCGTTCAGGTTGTTTGGGAATTGATCGGTGTCCCAACCGTTTTGGTAATCGCCCCGGTTCGCGTCCACACTTCCCAACACACCGTTGTCCGCCGCCGCTTGCAGTTCGTGTTGAAACGTGTGACCGGCAAGGGTTGCGTGGTTGACTTCGATGTTGATCTTGAAATCACCAAGCAGATCATACTGCCGAAGGAAGCCCACCACGGTTTCCACGTCGTAATCGTATTGGTGCTTGCTGGGTTCGGCAGGCTTGGGTTCAATGAAGAAAGTGCCCTTGAAGCCTTGCTTTCGGGCGTAGTCTTTCGCGGTGTGAAGAAACCTCGCGAAGTGTTCTTTCTCCCGCCTCATGTCGGTGTTCAAAAGCGTCATGTAGCCTTCTCTCCCGCCCCAAAAAACATAAGCCTCGCCGCCCAAGGCAATCGTTGCATCCAGCGCCGCTTTTACTTGCGCCGCACCGTGCGAGAGCACGTGAAAATCAGGGTTGGTGGACGCGCCGTTCATGTAGCGCTTGTGCGAAAACAGGTTGGCCGTGCCCCACAAGAGCTTTACGCCGGTTTCGGCTTGTTTTTGTTTTAAGTAATCCGTTACGGCTTGCAGGCGTTTATCGTTGTCGTTGATGTCGTCGGTATAATCCACAACGTCTACATCGTGAAAGCAGTAATAGGGCAAGCTCATTTTGGTGATGAATTCAAAAGCCGCATCGGCTTTGGCGTACGCTCTTTCAAGCGGGTCGCCGGACGCATCCCAGGGAAAGATGTGCGTGGGGCCGCCGAAAGGATCGGTGCCGGCCGCGTTAAACGAATGCCAGTAAGCACAGGCAAATTTGAAATGTTCTTTCAGCGTTTTGCCCGCCACCACTTTGTTCTCGTCGTACCAGCGAAAGGCAAAGGGATTGTCGCTTTCAACACCCTCGTATCTCACCTGCGGAATATTCTTGAAGTACTGTTTGGTTTCTGTTGCTGCTACCATGATGATTGATTTATCGGTTACACGTTTATTGAATGAATTTCCCTGGTTGTTTTCACTTGCGCTTCCAGCAGGCTTTTCCAGTCTTCGTAAAGCGATTGGTGCGGCGAATTTCGAGAAGGCGTAATCGTTTTCAACGGCTTGCGGCTTGCGAAGGCATCTTCAGGATTTGAATAGAAACCAATGCCCACACCCGCACCCAAAGCCGCACCGATGCTGCCATCGGTTTGGTAAAGTTCTACCGAAACTTCCGTTGCATCAACAAAGGATTGTGCAAACACGCCGCTTAAAAAAAGATTGGCTTTGCCCGCACGAATAATGGTCGGGTTCATGCCGTTTTCCCGCATGATGTCAAGGCCGTAACGAAACGCAAAAGCAATGCCTTCCTGTGCGGCGCGAACGAGATGTCCTGTGCCGTGCACGTTAAAGTCGAGATTGTGAAAATGCGCACCAACGGTTTTGTTGTTCAACATGCGTTCGGCGCCGTTGCCAAAGGGAAGCATGAACAAACCGTTAGAGCCGGCCGCAATTTTTTGCGCTTCGGTATTGAGGCTTTCGTATGAATGATTTGCACCGATCATGGCCCGCATCCAGCGGTTAAAAATGCCGCAACCGTTGATGCACAACAACACGCCGGTTCTCGTTTTGCCGCTTTCATAATTAACGTGTGCAAACGAATTGATGCGGGATTGTTTATCGTAATTCAAACCATCGCTCACACCGTAAATAACACCGGATGTTCCGGCAGTGGCGGCCACTTCGCCGGGATTTAAAACATTCAGGGAAAAAGCGTTGTTTGGCTGGTCGCCGGCTTTGTACGCAACGGGAATATTGGGCGTTAAGGACAAGCGTTCTGCTACGCTTTCCTTTAGGTTGCCGTGTGAAGAAAACAGCGGTTGAAGAGTAGGAATGAGCAACGCATTAAAGCCGAAATAATCCATCACATCTTGCGACAAATCGTTCCGCTGAAAATCCCAAAAGATGCCTTCAGACAAAGCCGAAACCGTTGTTGTTGTTTCGCCGGTCAGTTTCATCGCAATGAAATCACCGGGTAATAAAATTTTATGGATGTGGCTGTAAATCTCCGGTTCGTGTTCTTTTACCCACGCAAGTTTTGACGCGGTAAAATTTCCGGGTGAATTAAGCAAGTGTGATAAACATTTTTCCTCGCCAATGGCGTCAAAGGCTTTGTTGCCGATTTCCACCGCACGGCCATCGCACCAGATGATGGCATTGCGCAAAACATTTTGGTCTTTGTCAACCAACACAAGCCCGTGCATTTGATACGCAATGCCAATGGCTTTAACCTCCTTCGGATTGTAAGTGCCTGTTGCGTTGCATTTTAAAATTGCCTGGCAAGCATAGTCCCACCACAGTTCCGGGCTTTGTTCGGCCCAGCCGGTTTGCGGCGCAAGAATGTCGGCTTCCGTTTCAGGGTAGTGTGACGACGCAATGCATTGCCCGGTTGCGCCGTCAACAACGGAAACCTTTACCGACGATGTACCCAAATCAATTCCCAAGAATAACATGCTTCAAATTGTGTTGTCTGCCGACCAATTTTACAAAGGTCAAAGCAGAACGATGACAAAAATTTTTAAGCAAGGAAAGAGAGGACAAGAATAAACGCTCTCTCGTGCTTCGTTTCGGTTCAATCATTTGTCGTCTTTGAATGCCTGCAACAAACTGATGTAAGCCGCGTTGTTATAAAACAGGTTCGAAACAACGGCAAAACCAACCGGTACCGTAGCGGCTCCTTTTAAGCCAGTGGCGGTAGCCGCCAGAGGCGTCACAGGCATAACCGGTATTGGCGCAGACGAGTCATTTTTTTTCAAAACGCAATGATGCTAATGAAAATAACGGCGAGAAAACGAACCCCGTATCGCTTCATGCTTTTCGTGATGGTGATAAAATGAGTTGTCCGAAAATTTGTTTTGGAAAACAGGAAGGATGAATTTTCATCCTTCCTGTTGGCTGCTATTGTGAGAAACGAACATGATTAATACCCAGGATTTTGATAGGCTGCTTTTTCATCGGCACTTGCTTGCATCGCATCAATCTGCCCTTGCGGAATTGGGCGCAAATAATGATGGCTGTCAATGCTGCGACTTACGGTAACCGGCGTGTGATCTCCCGCAGTACTGCCGCAAATTTGGTAGGTAGAAGCGAAGGCCGTCCATCTTTGTGTACGTATCAAATCATACCAGCGGTATCCCTCGCCAAAATATTCCCGTGAACGTTCTGCCAGAATATAATCTATATCAACAGTAGCCGGTGTTGCCGCAATCATTGCTGCACTGTTGTCCTGAATCTTAGCAACGTTGCCGTTGTTGTCAAAACGCCACTTTCCAGCCCGTGCCCGAATTATATTGATTAAACCTCTTGCCGTTCCGTCATTGGCGTATGTTCCTGTTACCGCGGTTGTCGTTGCTCCTTTCACAGCCGCTTCCGCAGCAATAAAGAATAACTCCGAAAATTTGGCAATATTGAAAGGACGTGTGAGGCCGGCATTCGGATAACCCAATCCCGTACCGTTGTCGGTACGGTATGTACCCAACTTCCAAAGACCAGGATATACCAGCCTGCTAATACCGTTGGGCGATACAACCCAATCGGCTCGTCCGGGCAATGTTCCTGCCCCTACATTACTGTTGCCTGCACCGCTTGGGTATGTGATTGGCGGAACTGGCTCGTCATTCAAGAAAGTTAGAATAGCACTACCCGGCGTGACCGGTAAAAAATTGGAATTGTACAAAGTACTATAAGTAGAAACCGGAGCAGAACCTTTTTGCCAGTTACCGCGGTAAACGGTTGTGAACGTGCCGTCATAACGGGAGTCATTTGTTTTGTCGGCAAACGTATTTTTAACAACGCCGATTGTGGGACACATCCGGATATACGGACGGCCGAGGTGTTGTTCCGCTTCACGCTGTACAGAACTTACGGCCGACCATGTTGTGGGTGAGCTGCTGCTTCTGATATTCGTATAGTTAAAGGTCATCATCCACACCGCATAATTGTCCTGATTGAGACTGTTAGGACCGTTTCCATCGTAGATGTTGCCACCCGTATAGGTTGAATTTTCCGTATGATCAGCCCACAACATGATTTCTTTGTTACGATCATTCGTGGCCAGGTTTACATCATAGTAAGTCGGCTGTAAGGCATAATTCGTTCCGGCATTGGTAATACCCGCCACTGCTAAATTGTAAGCCTGTTGATAATAATATTGGGGATTCTTTCCTGCAGGGTCTGTGCGGTTAGCCACAGCAGGATAGGTAGGAATATTGTTAGGGTTTTCCAGCCACCATCCGTAAGTCAGATAAGCTTTGGCTAAAAACAAGCGGGCAACCGTTTTGGTAACACCGCCAACTACACGAGGTGCGTCCGGCAGATCATTAACCGCTGCCGTCAGATCAGGAAAGATGGCTTTTGTATAAACTTCAGGTACTGTATTTCTCTTTGACGTTCTAACAGCCGACGTATTAAATTTAAGTTCTCCCGAACCCAGGTCCAGCGCCACTCCACCAAAGGTTTGAACCAGTAGAAAGTAGTCAAATCCGCGGAAGAATTTGGCTTCGGCGAGCAGTGCATTGGACACACCCAGTTTTCCGCCATTTTCGATAATGCCACTGGCGGTATTGATATCCGAATAAGAAGATCCCCATATCACATCCGCACGGCTGTTACTCGAGGTTATATTTCCCTGCCCGGAAATGTCCATCACCTTAAAATTCTCGTCTGCACTTTGGGCATACGTTGCTTCATCGGTGCCTGTTTCGCAGGTGTTGTAATAATAACCCTGTCCGTATATGGTGCGTAGGTGAGCATATAAAGACGTAACACCCCCCTGCACTCCTTGTGAGGTTTGAAAGTAATCGGGTGTAAAAGTGGCGCGAGGCTGTTCGTCTAAAATCTTTTTGCATCCGCCTGAAAATATCGCGAGGAAGGCTGATGCCACTATCGTTTTTATTTGTGTGCGTTTCATGTTCGTGCTGTTTTAAAATGACAGGTTAAGGCCAAGGATATAGTTACGGGTTGACGGCGTGTTTGTACCGATTGTCAGAAAGCGCCGCGGATAACTAGTTACTGCCTGATTTTCGTTGCCGTACGAATTGGTTTCCGGATCCATGCCCGATTCGTCGTGGTATGGAGAGAACAGTACAAAAGGGTTTTGCACCGTGGCGTACATCCGCAACCTGAGATTTGAGCCTTTAAGCAGGCTATGATTGAAATCGTAGCCGAGTGTGATGGTGCGGATTTTTAGGTAGGAGGCGCTGAAGTAGCCCAAGGTGGTGCCGTATCTTGGATTGTCGCCGCTTATATTAACGCCGGGTCTTGGGTATTTGGCGTCGGTATTCTCAGGCGTCCAGTAATCGATCTTCACGTTGTTCCGGCGCCCTGTTTCCAGGTTGAGGTAGCCGTTCGAGTTGTACAGGGTACTGATAAGAATGCCGCCGCTTTTGAAAACACCCACTGTACTCAGGTCAAATCCTTTGTAAGCCACTCTTGTATTAAAGCCACCTTCAAAATTAGGATCCACGTCAATAATTTGCCTGTCGGCTGTTCCGATGGCCCGCAAGGGTTTTCCGTTGGCATCGTACCCGCCGGTGTACAACACTTTTATCATGCCTACTTTATAACCCGGTTCTAAAATGTTCATGTAATTATCCGCACTGTCCTTGGCTGTTGACCAAAGGCCGATTTTTTTATAATCGAAAATGGAATTGATGTTATGGCCTACAAACCAGGAATTACCCTCATCCCGTTGAGATCCGTCCGCAAGGGCCACCAACTTGTTCCGGTTTGCATAGATGTTGAAACCAGCTTCCCATGTCCAGCCGTTCACGTTATTGAGAATCGTTCCGTTAAGACTCAATTCGATTCCTTTGTTTTGCGTTTTTCCTACGTTCTGTACGACACTGCCTACACCCGAAGTAGGCGGTAAACTAACACTTTGCAGAATGCCTTCCGTTTTTGTAATGTAGTATTCAATGGTTCCTGTCAGCCGGTTACGAAACAGGCCAAAGTCTATACCCAGGTTCAGCGTTTTGGAATACTCCCAGCTTAGGCCAGGATTGGGTAATTGAGATACATAATAACCAATAGCATAACTAGAACCGAAATTGTACGGCCGCTGGGATAAGGCGCCGAGCGTCGAATAAACAGGCACCGCCTGGTTGGAAGTTTGACCGAAGCCTGCCCGCAACTTCAGGGCATTAAGCGGCGTGATACCTTTCATGAATGATTCGTTGGCTACGTTCCAACCAACGGAAGCAGCAGGATAGGTATGCCATTTATTTCCCGGAGCGAGCCTTGATGAAGCATCGGAGCGTACGATAGCCGTTAAGAAGTACCGGTTGTCATACGAGTAAATTACACGGCCCATGTACGACATTAAACCAGACTGCTGATAGGTTCCCTGGTTAACTGTTACGTTCGTGGCAAGTGCTGATCCCAGGTTATAAAATTGAAACGCTTCATTTGGAATATCGGTGGCGGACAAAGACGAGCCATTTACCTTAGTTTGCTCAGCGGAGTAAAGGCCTAGTACGCTGATATTGCTCTTACCAAAAGAACGGTCATACGATAATATGTTCTCAATCGTCCAGTGGTAGGTTTGCGTATTGCTGATGCTGGCGCTCGACACTGCCGTCGGATTGGTATTCACGACGCCAGCACCCGTAAAACCGCCGTTGTTGCTTTGAATAAAATCTCCACCTACGTTCAACCGGTATTTCAAACCTTTTACCCAAGGAACGCTTACTTCACCATACAGGGAGTTATACGTTGCAAAGCCTCTTGTTTGGTTTAGCCAAGTGCCCGCATCATTCAAACTATCGATCCTGTCTTTTGTAAGCACGTATGCCTGATCCGGTCCCGAGAACGCTGTTGTTTTCAATACACCGTTCGGGTTATACAGGTTAATTAAAGGAGACGAACTCAGATTACCGTATAAACCTATCTGGTTGCCCTCGCTCAGGTTATAATTGCTGTTTGACGTGAAGCCGAAGCGGAAATAATCACCAACCTGTTGGTCAACGGAACCCTTGATAGAGTAACGGGTGTATTTCTGTGACGGGATAAGGCCTTGGTTCTGATAATATCCCAGTCCGAAGGTATAACTGCCTTGCTGGCTGCCGCCTACCATGCTAACGCTATGGTCTGTGACGAGACCATTCCGGAAAAGCAGGTCCTGCCAGTCTGTGTTTATGTTATCGCTCTCGTCTAAGCTGTTTGGATATAAGTTGTTTGCTGCTTTACGCAAGGCCGCAAACTCCGGCCCGTTCATCATGGGGTATTTGGCAAACAGGGTTTGTAAACCCGTGTATGCGTTATACGATATCCTGGGCTTTTGTCCTCTCTGGCCCCTGTTGGTCGTCACTAAAATAACACCGTTGGCTCCCCTGGAGCCGTAAATGGCGGTGGCCGAAGCATCCTTCAAGATGTCCACGCTCTTGATGTCATTTGGATTGATGTCGCCAATTGACCCGATAAAGGGTATACCGTCAAGAACGACCAGCGGATCGTTGCTGCCCGTTAGCGAACGATCGCCGCGGATGCGGATTTGCATCGTGGCACCGGGCCGGGTGGATGTTTGTGAAATGTCAACACCTGCAATACGTCCTTGCAAGGCTTGCGAAATGTTGGGCGTGGGTACGTCCCGCAGCTTCTCGCCCCCAATAGAAGCAACAGAACCCGTAACGGCTTCTTTTTTCTGGGTGCCGTAACCAATTACCACCACTTGTTCCAGATCGGTACTCGTAGCAGTTAACGTGACGTTGTGGTTGGCTTGGTTTGCAATTGAAATTTCTTTAGTAGGATAGCCTACAGAAGAAACCTCCAAGGTCCCGTTAACGGGAGCCACGATCTGGTATTCCCCGTTGGCGTTGGTGGAGGTTCCCGTCGTTGTACCTTTTACGACAACAGAAGCACCCACGACAGGCTGCGCCTTTTCGTCAACGATGCGGCCGCGCACAGTAATGGTTCTCTGTGCCAGCGCTGTAAAAACAAAGAATAACGAGAAGAGTAAAAGCAAACCGGTTGCTTTTACGTTTCCGAAAATCAGCGTGTATCGGTGCGCCGGTTTTGGAGGGTTTTGTGTAACCGAAATTTTCATAAATAAATTTTTAGCTCTTTAAATAAAACGGTCAACAGAGAAAACTTTCAACGGGGCGGAAAGAGGTAGAAGCGAAAGCAGATGGAAGCTATGGACGGGAATTATTTGCAAGGCAGAAAGGCGAAGGCTTCTCAGCCGCTGCTTCCCAATTCATTTTTGGTGACGCGGAAAAAGTGCAATAAAAAGGGCCGAAAAACAGGCCGTAAAAACAACGAGCACCTTGTAGCAGCGCAAGGCAGCGGGTTTTGAAAATTTAGCAGCATGATTCGTTAGTTTATTTCACAAAAGCAAGTTGAGAAAGCGCAATCCGGCAACTAATGTAAAAACATTTTCAATTCATGCAACCGATTGCATAGAATTTTTTTTTTTGCGACAATCCTTTAGCTTTACTCATCACACGTAAACGATTGTATGGCGAACGATAAAGAAGTCACCATCTACGACATTGCCAAAAAGCTCAACATCTCACCCGCCACCGTGAGCCGTGGCTTGCAAGACCACCCTGCCATCAGCAAGAAAACGAAGAAGAAGATCATCGAAGCCGTTGACAAACTCGGATACCGTACCAATCATTTTGCCCGCAACCTTCGCCAGCAGGAAACAAAAACCATCGGCGTGATGGTGCACGAATTGAACTCCAATTTCATTACTTCGGTATTAGCAGGCATTGAGAAAGTAACCACGGAAGCCGGGTATGATTTAATCATTGCACACTCGTCGGAGAGTATGAAAAAAGAAGCGGCCAATGCCAAAAACCTTTTTCACAAACGCGTAGATGGCCTGATCGCTTCGTTGTCGTTTGACACTACGAACCTGGATCATTTTGCACCCTTTAAAAGCAAAAACGTTCCATTGGTTTTCTTTGACCGTGTAGAGCAGGACGGGCACAACACGGTTGTCATCATTGACAACGCCAAGTGCGGCTACGAGGCCACCAGCCACCTGATTGAGCAGGGCTGCAAACGCATTGCGCACATCACGTCGAGCTTGCAGCGAAACGTTTACTCGCAACGTTTTAAAGGATACAAAGATGCCTTGTTTGACCACGAGCTGCCTTTTGACAAAAAGCTGCTCATTGTGGCTGATTTAAGCGAAGCCGCAGCCGTAGCATCGGCTGATAAGATACTGGCAATGAAGCCGCGGCCCGATGGTCTCTTTATTACGAATGATTTTGTGGCCGCCGTGGTCATGCGCACCTTAAAAGAGGCCGGCGTGAAAATACCAAAAGACATTGCCGTAGTGGGTTTTAACAACGACGCCATCGGCAAATTAATTGAGCCGCAACTGACCACTATTAATTATCCGGGTAAAGACATTGGTGAGATTGCGGCACGCCATCTTATTAATCACCTAAAAGGCCTCGGCACCTTGCAACAAACCAATACCATCATTGTGCGTTCGGATTTAATTGTGCGTAAGTCGTCGCTAAAAAAAGGCCGCTAAACTTCTTTTGTTCTTGCTGTATGAAACCGCTTTTACTTTTTCTTTTCTTCATGCAAGCGATTGCACTAAAAGCCGAGGACGGCTACCGGCTCTGGCTGCGTTACGACAAGATTGACGACGCGGCATTGCTGCAACAATACAGAAGTCAAATTGGTTCTGTTTCTTTCGAAAACACATCACCTACGTTAAGCATTGCGAAAAAGGAATTGCTCACCGGTCTTGAAGGTTTGCTGAACAAAAAAATTACCGGAGGGAAATCAATCAACAACAGAATCGTTGTTTTGTTGAAGCCAAAAGAAAGTGGCGGAAAGACAACCGCTGACTACAATCCATTAGGCAAAGAAGGGTTTTCAATCCTTACAATTGACAAAACAAAAAACATCATTGTCATAACAGCCAATACGGACATTGGCTGCCTGTACGGCGTGTTTCATTTTCTTCGCTTGCTACAAACACATCAAAGCATACAAAATCTAAACATCACCAGTGTTCCAAAAATTCAAAACCGCATTTTAAATCATTGGGACAATTTGAACCGCCACGTTGAACGCGGCTACGCAGGTCTTTCTATCTTCAACTGGCACGAACTGCCCGGCTACATTGACCAACGCTACATTGATTACGCAAGAGCCAACGCATCCATCGGCATCAACGGAACAGTGCTCACAAACGTAAACGCAAACGCATTGGTTCTGACGAAAGATTATTTGCAGAAAGTAAAAGCACTCGCCGATGTGTTTCGTCCGTACGGTTTGAAAGTTTATCTCACGGCCCGTTTCAGTGCACCGATTGAAATGGGTGGGTTAAAAACAGCCGACCCGTTGAACGATTCGGTGCGCCTGTGGTGGAAAGCCAAAGCCGATGAAATCTATGCACTCATTCCCGACTTTGGCGGCTTTTTGGTAAAAGCCAACAGCGAAGGACAACCCGGCCCGCAGAATTACGGACGAACACACGCCGACGGCGCGAATATGTTGGCAGATGCGGTGGTGCCGCACGGCGGCATCGTCATGTGGCGGGCGTTCGTGTACAGCAACGAAACACCCGAAGACCGTTTCAAGCAAGCGTATAATGAATTTAAACCGCTTGATGGAAAGTTTCGAAAAAACGTGTTGCTGCAAGTCAAGAACGGTCCCATCGATTTTCAACCACGCGAACCTTTTTCGCCCTTGTTTGGTGCAATGCCGCAAACGCCGTTGATGATGGAATACCAAATTACACAAGAGTATTTCGGACAAGGAACACACCTTGTTTACGAAGCGCCGTTGTTTAAAGAAGTGCTGGATGCAGACACGTATGCGAGTGGAAAAGGTTCAACCGTGGCAAAAGTGATTGATGGCAGTTTGCAGAATTATTCTATTACCGGCATGGCCGGTGTGGCCAACATTGGCAACGAACGAAACTGGACGAACCATCCATTTGGTCAGGCCAACTGGTATGCTTTCGGAAGGCTTGCATGGAATCACGATCTTTCTTCTGCGCAAATTGCCGACGAATGGATACGGCAAACCTTCGGCAACGAGGCAAAGCTTGTGAGCACAATTAAAAACATGATGCTTGCTTCACGCGAAGCCGTAGTAAATTACATGACGCCGTTGGGCCTTGCGCACATCATGGGCACGGGCCATCATTACGGTCCGGCGCCGTGGGTGAGCAATGCGGGCAGAGCCGACTGGAACCCGGTTTATTATCACCGTGCGGACAGCTTTGGCATTGGCTTTAATCGCACCGCAACGGGCAGCAATGCGCTGGCGCAATACGCACCGGAAGTGCAAAAACAATGGAATGATTCGAACACTTGCGACGAAAAGTTTCTGCTGTGGTTTCATCACGTAAGTTGGCAGCACAAAATGAATTCGGGAAGAAACTTATGGAACGAACTCTGTGCAAAATACCAGCAAGGCGTGGACACGGTAAGATGGATGCAACAGCAATGGAGTAGCCTGAAAAACTTTGTTGACGAAGAACGGTTTAAGCAAGTGCAAATGTTTTTAACCGTCCAGGAAAAAGACGCCGAATGGTGGCGGGATGCGTGCTTGCTTTACTTTGGAACGTTTTCAAAAATGCCCTTGCCAATTAACTACGAAAAGCCCGGCCATACCCTTGATTACTACAAAAGTTTAAAGTTTCCGTTCGCGCCGGGTAATTAGTCTGAGCCACGATTTGCGTAGATGAAAAGATTTTGTAGAAATGATCCTGTGAATCGTTTAATCTCCTCAAATCATGTTTCAGAAAATTGCCGGATAGACTTACCGAATGCACAAGAGTGCGACGCAACGGAAGCCAAATGGATGTTCTGACTTCTGGCCCATAAAAACAAAGCACAAATCGAACAGTGATTCTATACGTGAAAAAAAATTCGTGTTTAAAATGAATACAGAACAAAACAAAGTAGCGATTGTTACCGGCGGTGGTTCGGGACTGGGACTGGCCATTGCAAAAAAATTTACGGAGAACGGCATCATTACCGTTATCGTTGGGCGGGACGAACAAAAGCTGAAAACAGCAAAAGAACAGTTGGGCGAGTTGTGCGAAACGATTCAATGTGATTTAAGCGATTTGCCTGCTATCCCAAAATTGGTGCAAGACGTTGTCGAGCGTTTTGGCAAGATTGACATCCTGGTGAACAACGCCGGCATCAACTTGAAAAAAGAATTTACCGAAGTAACGGATGAAGAATTTCTGCGCATCCTTCACACCAATGTGTGTTCGGTGTTTGCCATCAGTCGCGAAGCAGTAAAGCACATGAAGGAAGCGGGCAGCGGAAGTATCATCAACATCAGTTCAATGGCGGCGCAATACGGCCTGCCAAAAGTGATTGCGTACAGCGCAAGCAAAACAGCGATTGACGGCATGACAAGAGCGATGGCGGTGGAATTGTCGCCCTTTGGCATTCGCACCAACGCCATTGCGCCGGGCTTTATTTACAGCGACATGACGGCCACAGCCCTCAACAGCGATCCCGAACGAAAGGCCAAAGTTTTTTCGCGTACGCCCATGGGCAAAATGGGTCAGCCCGAAGATGTTGGCGAAGCCGCTTATTACCTTGCTACCGATGCCTCGAAATACGTAACCGGCGTGGTGCTGCCGGTGGACGGCGGCAACTCCATTGGTTTCTGAACGGTGAGTTGAAAAGATTAAAAGACGACGATGAAAAAGATTGCTTGCTTGCTGATATTGTTGGCATTTCTTCAACGAACGTTTGCGCAAAGTTTTGTTTCGGCAACGAGTGCGCCGGGCAGTTTTGTTTTGTCCGACGGTTCTGGCACGTCGACGATTTTGGTTGACAAAAACGATGATTGGCTGGTGAACAAAGCCGCACAACTTTTGCAAACAGACATTGAAAAAGTCACGGGCAAAAAGCCGGTGATTGTTGACAATCTTTCTTCATCAAAAAATGTTGTTATTGTTGGAAGCCTTCACTCAGTCTTCATTCAAAAATTAATTGCCGCAAAGGAACTCGATGTAAAAAATCTGCAAGGCAAATGGGAAGCGTTTCGGTTGCAAACAATAGACAAACCTTTTGCGGGTATTGACAAGGCGTTGGTAATTGTCGGCAGCGACAAACGAGGTACGGCTTACGGCGTGTTAGAACTTTCGAAGCAAATCGGTGTATCGCCGTGGTGGTGGTGGGCCGATGTGCCGGTGAAGAAAAAGCAAAGCGTTTTCATCAAACCGGGTATTTACAATTTTGGTTCTCCTTCGGTGAAATATCGCGGCATTTTCATCAACGACGAAGCACCGGCTTTCTCCGGCTGGACAAAAGAAAAGTTCGGCGGCGTTAATCATCTCGTTTACGAAAAAATATTCGAGCTCTTACTTCGTCTGAAAGCAAATTATTTGTGGCCGGCCATGTGGGGCAATGCGTTTAACGACGACGATACGTTGAATTCAGTTCTTGCCGACAAATGGGGCATTGTGATGGGTACGTCGCACCACGAGCCGATGCTGCGTGCGCAACAGGAATGGAAGCGCTACGGCAAAGGACCGTGGGATTATACAAAGAATGATTCAACGCTGCGGGCCTTCTGGAAAAGGGGCATCCAAAACATGGGCAAGCACGAAAGCATTGTTACCGTTGGTATGCGCGGCGATGGCGACATGCCAATGACCCAAGGAACAGCGATTGGATTGTTGGAAAAAATTGTGGCCGACCAACGAAAGATTATTGAAGACGTTACGCACAAGCCTGCATCACAAACGCCGCAAATGTGGGCCTTGTACAAAGAAGTGCAAGACTATTACGACAAAGGCATGCGTGTACCGGATGATGTAACGCTGCTGCTCTGTGACGACAACTGGGGCAACCTTCGCAAGCTGCCGAAGCTGAACGAGCCAAAACGCAGCGGCGGTTACGGCATTTATTATCATTTTGATTACGTGGGCGGCCCACGGAACTACAAGTGGATCAACACGAACAACATTGCCCGCGTGTGGGAGCAAATGCACCTGGCAAAAGAGTACGGCGTGAACCAGGTTTGGATTGTGAACGTGGGCGATTTAAAGCCGATGGAGTTTCCGATTTCTTTTTTTTTGGACTATGCGTGGGACACAAAAAAATGGAACGAAGACAACCTGCACAATTACTATACGCAATGGGCCAGCGAGCAATTCGGCGCTGCACACGCAAAAGAGATTGGCGAAATCCTTCGCAAGTATTCGCAATATGCAGCACGGAGAAAGCCGGAGTTGTTGGACGAGAAAACGTACAGTTTGGTTGATTATGATGAATGGGAAAGAGTGGTAAAAGAATGGGATGAACTGGAGCAAAGAGCAGAGGGCGTTAACAAGCAGCTTTCGCCAGAATACAAAGACGCATTCTTTGAATTGGTTCTGCATCCTGTGAAGGCTTTTGACAATTTGCACAAGATGTATTTAGACGTGGCCCTTAATCATTTGAAGGCAGAACATAACGCGGCCTCGGCAAACGATTACGCCAACCGGGTGACGCAATTGTACGAAACGGATTCATTGCTTTCCGTAGCATACAATCAAATTGCCAACGGCAAATGGAACCACATGATGGATCAGACGCACATTGGTTACACGTACTGGCAACAACCGCCCGTGAACAAGATGCCAACTGTGGTAACGTTTCCTGAATCGAGTTTGGATCACAAAACGCAACGAGCGCAATGGATGATTGACTCTATTTCCAAAATATTGAGAAATTCTATTGACAAGATTGCTCAACGACAAAATAAAAAGAATGCATCTTTTACGGAAGAAAATAACGTTGTCTCAATCAAAGCCATACATTTTACAAAATCAATTAACTCATCAAGTATCAAATGGAAAGCTATTCCCGACATCGGGAAAGACGGTTCGGGTATCTCAACCTTTCCAGTGACGGCATCAACACAATTAAGTTCTTCCAGACCGCACATCGAATATGATTTCTACTGCATTAACAAAGGCAAAGCAAATCTCAACCTTTACTTCTCTCCCACCCTCAACTTTCACAACGATTCAACCGGATTGCAATACGCTGTTTCCATTGACGACGAGAAGCCGCAAATCTTTTCGCTCAACAAAGAAGAGGCCACACCTATTTGGAGCAAATGGGTTGCCGACAACATTATCATAAAAAAATCAGAACATCATCTTTTAAAACCCGGCAAACACACGATAAAATACTGGATGATTTCACCGGGCATCGTTTTGCAAAAACTGGTGCTCGACTTTGGCGGTTTAAAACCGTCTTATCTGGGTCCGCCGGAAACGAAAAACTAAACAATCAACCTCTTTGCAACTGTTTTTTCATCACGCATAAAATTGTAAACCGCCATGAACCGATCAAACGTTAACCGGCGCCGTTTTTTGAGAGATGCCGCCACTACCGCAGCAGGAATGAGCCTGCTTTCCGGATTTTCTGAAAAGGCATTTGCTTCCGAAAAGTTTCGCGAAGTAAATGCGGATAAAGCAGCGGAACATCGTTGGGATGAACCACGGATAAAATTCTCGGTCATCGGCATCAACCATGCGCACATTTATTCGCAGGTGGAAGCAGTGATCAGAGGCGGCGGACAATTGGTATCGCTTTATGCAAAAGAGCAGGATTTGGTGGCAGTGTTTACCAAACGATATCCGCAGGTGAAACTGGCAAAAAGTGAAGACGAAATTCTGAATGACAAAACCATACAACTCATCTTGAGTTCGGCGATTCCGATTGACCGTGCAGGCATTGGCATCAGGGCCATGCAACACGGCAAAGATTACATGGTGGACAAACCCGGCATCATTACCTTGGAACAACTGGAAGAAGTGCGCCGCGTACAAAAACAAACCGGCCGCATTTACAGCATTATGTACAGCGAACGGTTTGAAAACAAAGCCACCACCAAAGCCGGCGATTTGGTAAAGGCAGGCGCTATCGGCAAAGTCATTCAAACCGTGATCATGGCGCCGCACCGCATCAGTTTAACCACTCGTCCGGCGTGGTTCTTCGACAAGAAAAACTTTGGCGGCATTCTTACCGATATCGGCTCGCATCAATTCGATCAGTTTCTCTTTTTCACCGGCTCTGATCAAGCCGACATTCTCGCATCACAGGTAGGCAACGTGGCGCATCCGAAATACCCGGCTTTTGAAGATTTTGGTGACGTGATGCTGCGCGGCAACGGCGGCGCAGGATACATTCGAGTGGATTGGTTTACACCCGATGGATTGAACACTTGGGGCGATGGACGACTAACGATACTCGGAACCGAAGGTTACATTGAAGTGCGCAAGAACACAGATATCGCGGTACACGAAGGCGCTAACCACTTGTACCTGGTGAACAACAAGGAAACACAGTACATGAACTGCAACAACGTAGAGTTGCCTTACGGCCGGTTGTTGGTTGACGACATCATCAACCGCACCGAAACTGCTATGACGCAGAAGCACTGTTTCTATGCAACAGAGTTGGCACTCAAAGCACAAAAAGCTGCGCAGAAACTCAATTATAAAAAAGCGTAATCCTCTAAAACATTTATTATGAAAAAAGAGGAAAAAGGCAACATCAACCGCCGAGACTTTTTAAGCAGTACAACAAAAGCATCGTTGGGAACAGCGCTTGCGCTAAACTTTCCTACGATTGTTCCGGCTTCTGTTTTTGGCAAGAACGCACCGAGTAACCGCATCAACGTCGCGTCTATCGGTTGTGGTCGCATCTCTACCAGTCACGACATGACGGGTATTGCACGTTATGCCGGCGCACGCATCATGGCCGTTTGTGATTTGGATAGAAGGCGAGCCGACGCAGGACCGCAAGCGGTTCGGGATAATTACAAAAAAGCAACAAAAGAAAACGGCGGCTTGACCGGCGATTGGGACATCAAGGTTTATTACGATTACAAAGAGCTCCTGCAAAACAAAGACATTGACGCGGTGCACATCAGCACACCCGATCATCAACATGCTATTGTTGCCGTTCATGCCGTGACCGCGGGCAAAGACGTGTACCTGCAAAAGCCTGCATCACTTACCATCGAAGAAGGAAGAATTTTAAGCAACGCAGTGAAGAAGACCGGCCGCATTTTGCAAATGGGGTCGCAACAAAAATCAATTGATCCCTGGCCACAGTTCAAGCGAACTTGCGAACTGGTGCGTAACGGTCGCATTGGAAAATTGCAAACCATTGAAGTGGGGTTGCCCGGCGATCCCGGTGGCGGCAATCCGCAACGCATGGACGTCCCCTCCTACTTCCATTACGACGCGTGGTTGGGCGCAACGCCTGAAGTTTATTACACGGAAGACAGAGTGCATTCATTGGACACATCGCCGAAAGGCATTGGCAGCCGGCCGGGTTGGTTGCGTTGTGAACAATTTGGCGCAGGCATGATCACCGGCTGGGGTGCGCATCACATCGATACGGCGCATTGGGCCATGGGCACGGAATACAGTGGCCCGATTGAGATTTGGGGACATGCTGCTTTTCCAACTGATGATCCTTCGTACAAAGGTTTGTGGAATGTGCACGGCATCTTTCGCACCGAAGCTTTGTATGCGAACGGCGTGCACATGATCGTTTCCAACGAGTTGCCAAACGGAATAAAATTCATCGGCAGTGACGGTTGGATTTGGGTAACACGTGGTGCCTACCGAATCACCGATAGCGATCCCGTTGCCGACAAAGACGGCGTGAAGCCGATAGATGCAAGCAATCCAAAGATTTTGCAATCCATCATTGGTGCGAATGAAATTCATTTGTACGAAAGCCCCGAGCAACACATCAACTGGCTGGACTGCGTGAAGTCGCGCAAGCAACCCGTTGCGCCCATTGAAATCGGCCATCGTTCGTGCAGTGCGTGTTTGCTGCATCATATTGCTATGAAGTTGAAACGCAAGATTTATTGGGACCCGGAAAAAGAAGCGTTCAAGAACGGCGATAAAGAAGCGACGGCAATGTTGTCGCGTCCACGCCGGAAACAATATGATTTCAACGCGTAAAAAATTTTATGAACCAGAAGCCAGTACATCTATTGAGCAGCGGTTGCGTCGCACACTTGTACTGCAACAAGTTTATTGAGCAATGAAGAAACAAATCATCATCATTCTATCCATCGTGCTATCACTTACGCATTCGTTCGCACAAAAGCCCGTGCGATTAATCACACTCGACCCGGGACATTTTCATGCGGCGCTTGTGCAAAAAAGCATGTATGCCGATGTTGACCCAACCGTGCACGTATACGCACCTGCAGGCCCCGATCTGCAAGCGCATCTTGATCGCATCAAAGCATACAATTCACGAAGCGAATCGCCAACGAAGTGGAAAGAAGTCATTTACACAGGCGACAACTTTTTTGAAAAGATGTTGGCCGAAAAAAAAGGAAACGTGGTTGTACTAAGCGGCAACAACCAAAAGAAAGCCGAATACATTTTAAAATCCTTGCAAGGTGGCTTTAACGTGTTAGCGGATAAACCGATGGCCATTGATGAAAAAGGCTTCGAACAATTAAAGCAGGCATTTGCCGTAGCCGATAAAAAGGGCTTATTGCTCTACGACATCATGACCGAACGCTTTGAGATCACTTCTGTTTTGATGCGTGAGTTAGCGATGATGCCCGATCTCTTCGGCACACTGCAAAACGGCACTGCGGCCGATCCGGCCGTTGTAAAAGAAAGCGTTCACTACTTCTATAAATACGTTTCGAGTTCAGTGTTAACGCGGCCGCAATGGTTTTTCGACGTATCGCAGCAAGGGAATGGCATTGCCGATGTGATGACGCATATCGTGGACTTGGCGCAATGGGAATGCTTCCCCGACCAAGCCATTGATTATACAAAAGACATTCAGTTGTTATCTGCCAGACGTTCGACAACTCCCTTATCATTAACTCAATTCAAAACACTAACGAAGACAGATGCCTTTCCCGATTATTTAAAAAATGCAATTACAAATGATACTTTGTTGAACGTTTACTCCAACGGTGAAATTCATTATCGGCTTCGGGGCGTGTTTGTAAAAACATCCGTAGTTTGGAACTACGCCGCACCCGAAGGCAGTGGCGACCAATACACGGCCATGATGCGCGGCACAAAAACAACGCTGTTCATCAAGCAGGGCGCAGAAGAAGGATACAAACCAACCTTGTTCATTCAACCCTTTCCCACCACACGCAAAGCCGATATTGAAGAAGCCTTCAAAAAGCTACAAACAAACTATCCTGGCGTTGAATTGAAGAAAGTTGCGAATGGTTGGCAAGTCGTTATTCCCGACAAATACAAAGAAGGCCACGAAGAACATTTTGCCCGCGTTACGCAAAATTTCTTGAGCTTTTTGAAGAATCACAACATGCCCGGATGGGAAGTGCCCAACATGCTGGCAAAATATTACACGACTACAAAAGCATTATCAATGGCGATGAAAGCCAAGCCATAAGATTTCGAAATACCCTTAACCCATGCAAATGACAAGAGTAACCCTCATCCTTGCTTTTCTTTTTCTTGCATCCATTCTCCACGCTCAAGTGCGGCTGCCGCACATTCTTCGCGACAGCATGATATTGCAGCGTGAGGCCAAGTTGAAGATTTGGGGTTGGGGTGCACCCGGTGAAAAAGTAACCGTCAAATTGAACGGCAAAACAGCAAAAACAACAACGGACAGTGATGGTAAATGGCTCGTTCAATTGCCACCCATGAAAGCTGGCGGTCCTTATACGCTGAACATCGACGCCAGCAATCACCTTGTTCTGAAAGACGTGTTGATTGGCGACGTGTGGTTTTGCGCCGGACAATCAAATATGGTGCACCAGATGGCGTTACACGCCGTGCGTTATGCTGACGAAATTGCGAAAGCGAATTATCCTGAAATAAGACAGTTTTGGGTTCCAAACGTTACCAACATGCAAGCACCGCAGAACGACGTTCCGTTTGGGGCCTGGAAAGCCGCTAATCCAACAGACGTCCTGGATTTTTCTGCCGTGGCTTACTTCTTCGCAAAGAAGCTTTACGAAAAATATCACGTTCCCATCGGCATTATCAACGCGAGTTGGGGCGGCGTACCTATTGAATCCATGATGAGCGAGGAGGCACTGAAAGACTTTCCAACTATTTTGAGTACTGCTCAAAAAAATAAAGACACGGCTTACATCAACGGCCTTAATCGAAGAGGTTTTTCAGGACCAAGAGCGCCGCGTCCCCAAGACAAAGGGCTCACCGAGGCATGGTTCAATCCATCGTACGTTTCGAAAGGCTGGCGCAATATCAACATTCCCGGTTATTGGGAAGATCAGGGCATTAAGGATTTGGACGGCGTGGTTTGGTATCGCAGGGAGATTGACGTTCCGGCTTCGATGACAAACGTTCCGGCGAAAGTTTTTTTAGGAAGAATCGTTGATGCCGATGTTTTGTACATCAACGGCAGGCAAGTTGGTGCTACAACGTACATGTATCCGCAACGGCGTTATCAAATTCCTGTCGGAACGTTGAAGCCCGGTAAAAATCTTTTCGTTATTCGCGTGACGAACAACTTTGGAAAAGGCGGTTTTGTTCCCGACAAACCTTATCAATTAATTGCCAACAATGACACGGTTGATTTAAAAGGATATTGGCAATACAAAGTAGGACAGGTAAATGTTCCGCTGCGTGGCTTTGGCGGCGGGGGTGGAGGCATTGCCGCGCAGAACCAGCCAACGGCTTTGTACAACACGATGATTGCACCGTTGATCAATTATGCTGCGAAAGGTTTTGTTTGGTATCAAGGCGAATCAAATACGGGCCGCGCCGATGAATACGCAAGGTTGCAACCCGCTATGATCACCGATTGGCGGGCCAAATGGGGTGAAGCAACTGCTCCGTTTTTGTTTGTGCAATTGCCCGGCTTTATGGAATACAATTACCTGCCAACAGAAAGCCAATGGGCCGCGTTTCGCGAAGCGCAAACAAAATCACTATCTGTTCCGAATACTGCGATGGCTGTGGCCATTGATTTGGGCGAATGGAACGACATTCATCCCGACAGAAAAAAAGACGTCGGTGATCGGTTGGCAGTAGCCGCAGAAAAACTTGCCTACGGCGACAAAAACGTTGTTGCTTCCGGCCCACTTTATGGCTCGTCACAAGTTGACGGAAATAAAATCATTGTTACGTTCAACAACGTTGGAAGTGGTCTAACAACAAACGATGATGAAGCGCCGGCGGAGTTTGCCATTGCCGGTACTGATAAAAAATTTGTGTGGGCAAAAACAAAAATCGAAGACGACAAAATTGTTGTTTGGAGTGACGATGTGCAAAACCCAATGTATGTGCGTTATGCCTGGGCCGATGATCCTGTCAATCCAAACCTGTACAACAAAGATGGCTTGCCCGCTTCGCCGTTTAGAACCGACAAATGAATTGCATGAAAAAGATTGCTTCCACGCTTTCTGTTTTTCTTTTTGCTTCCATGCTTGTGCGCTCACAAACGCAAACGAGTTGGAACGGTAAATCCTGCGCGGTTGTTTTGACTTATGACGACGGATTGAATGTTGATCTCACCAATGTTGTTCCCGCCCTTGACTCCGTTGGCTTGAAAGGCACGTTCTATATCTCTGATTATTTCAACGGATTGAATGCGCAAATACCCGGTTGGCGCAAGGCTGCTATAAAAGGACACGAACTCGCCAACCACACCGTGTGGCACGCTTGCGAAGGCGGCCGCGCCGGACGAGAGTTTGTAAAAGAGTACGACTTGCGTTTTTATACTGTCAAACGAATGGTGGACGAAACAAGGGCAATGAACAACATCCTGAAAGCCATTGACGGCAAGAACGAGCGAACCTTCGCCTATCCCTGCGGCGATGAGAAAATACACGACACGGCTTACATTGATTATTTAAAGAATGATGTCATTGCGGCAAGAGGCGTTCGCCCTGAAATGCTTACGGTTGATAGAGTAAACTTGTATGACATCGGTTGCTACATGATTAACGGACAATCGGGTGAACAGTTAATTGAGTTAGCAAAAGAGGCAATGCAAAAACACGCCTTGCTTGTTTTTCTTTTTCACGGCGTAGGCGGCGAACACGCACTAAACGTTTCGCTCACGGCACATCACCAGCTTTTGCAGTTTTTAAAGAACAATCAAAAAAACATTTGGGTAGCGCCAATGCTCGACGTTGCCAAATACATCAAAAGCCATCAACCGCAGAAATCATCGCATGAAAAAATTTAGTC
This sequence comes from Flavisolibacter ginsenosidimutans, assembly GCF_007970805.1. Taxonomy (GTDB): domain Bacteria; phylum Bacteroidota; class Bacteroidia; order Chitinophagales; family Chitinophagaceae; genus Flavisolibacter; species Flavisolibacter ginsenosidimutans. The sequence goes on from NZ_CP042433.1 coordinate 2,641,514, forward strand.
GCTTCATTCTTATTCTTTTTCTCTGCAACAGCACACATGCACAATTCCGCATGACGCGTGCCGACAGTCTGCGCACAGACAGCATCAACAAGGCTACGCAAGCCGATTACAAAAGCATGTTGCAACAGTTAAACATCACGTCAACGAGACCCGGGCCTTCGGGCAATCCGCAAGCCGTGAACGCTGCTAACATTGACGAAGCAAAAGCTTCGCCTTATACAAGTTTGCCCGACCCGCTAACCTTAAAGAACGGACATAAAGTAACGGATGCAAAAACCTGGTGGAAGGAGCGTCGTCCGGAAATTGTCGAAGATTTTGACAGGGAAATTTATGGTCGCACACCGAAGAATTTGCCCGTTGTAAAATGGGAAGTAGCGGGTGTGTACAACGATTTAATTGGCAACTACCCGGCCATCACCAAACGTTTGATTGGGCACGTTGACAATTCATCGTATCCGCAAATCAACGTGGACATTCAACTCACGTTGACAACGCCTGCAAACGCAACAGGGCCTGTACCGGTAATGATGGAATTCGGCTTTCAGTTTCCGCCGGGTTTTCGAATGCCTAACACGGCCGGCAACGAGCCTTCGTGGCAAGAGCAGGTGTTGGCCAAAGGTTGGGGTTACGCCGTTCTTATTCCAACAAGTTACCAGGCTGATAACGGTGCGGGACTGACACAAGGCATTATTGGTTTGGTGAACAAAGGACAGCCGCGCAAACCCGATGATTGGGGTACCTTGAAAGCATGGGCCTGGGGCGCAAGCAAAGCCTTGGATTATTTTGAAACCGACAAAGCCGTAGATGCAAAACAAGTTGGCATTGAAGGTCTTTCGCGTTACGGCAAAGCCGCGTTGGTGGCAATGGCCTACGAACCGCGTTTTTCCGTTGGCTTCATTGGTTCTTCAGGCGCAGGCGGTGCAAAGATTTTGCGTCGTGTTTTTGGCGAACAAGTTGAGAACCTTGCATCATCCGGCGAATACCATTGGTTCTGCGGAAATTTTATCAAATACGCAGGTCCGTTAACGCCGGATGATTTGCCCGTTGATGCACATGAGTTAGTTACATTGTGTGCGCCACGGCCTGTGTTCATTTCTTCCGGTTCGCCAAAAGTTGAGGGCAATTGGGTGGATGCAAAAGGCATGTTTTTAGGAGGCGTGTATGCCGGTCCTGTTTATAAACTTTTGGGCAAGAAAGATTTGGGCACAACCGAAATGCCGCCGCAGGAAACGGCCTTAATAAACGGCGAGATTGCCTTTCGGCAACACGCAGGTGGGCACACCACGGGACCAAACTGGCCAACCTTTTTAAATTGGGCAGGCCGATACATTCATTCGAAAAGCAAGATTGAAACAAAGCAGCTTGCTTCCATCAAAGGATTGAAAGATTATTACAAAGATTACTTCCCCATTGGTGTTGCCGTTTCGCCAAGAGCATTAAAGACAGACGAAGCACAACTCATCGTGCAACAGTTCAACAGCGTCACACCGGAGAACGCAATGAAGATGGGTCCCATTCATCCAACCGAAAAAGAATACAATTGGAAAGATGCCGACAGCATCGTTGCTTTTGCTTTGCGAAATCACATGCACATTCGTGGGCACAACCTTGTCTGGCACAACCAGGCGCCGCGATGGATGTTTGTTGACAGCAGCGGCAACACGGTGAGCAAAGAAGTTTTGCTGCAACGTTTGCACGATCACATCACAACCGTTGTGAGCCGGTACAAGGGAAAAATTTATGCATGGGACGTGGCGAACGAAGTAATTTCCGACAAGTCCGATGAGTATTTGCGCCCTTCGCAATGGTTGAAAATCTGTGGCGAAGACTACATTGCCAAAGCCTTTCAATGGACACACGAAGCCGACCCAAATGCAATTTTATTTTACAACGATTACAACGAGATCAGCGCAACCAAACGCGAAAAAATTTTCCGGCTTGTCAAGAGTTTGAAAGACGCCGGCGTTCCCATCGGCGGTCTTGGCCTGCAGGCGCATTGGGCCGTTAACGAACCATCGCGAGCACAACTCGATTCAACCTTAAAACGCTTTTCGGAATTAGGCGTGAAGTTGCAAATCACCGAAATGGACATTTCTGTTTATCCTAAAGAGCACAATGCAAGAGAGCGAAGACCTGAAGATGCCAACACGGCTTTTACACCGGCGCGGGAAAAAGCGCAGGAAGAGAAATACAAAATGTGCTTTGAACTTTTTCGCAAATACAAAAACGCAATCAGCGGCGTAACGTTCTGGAACATCTCGGACCGCGACAGTTGGCTGGATAATTTCCCCGTGCAGGGACGAAAGGATTATCCCTTGCTTTTTGACAAAGACCTCAAACCAAAGAAAGCGTTTTGGGATGCCGTGAAATGGTGAAAACGCCATACGTAAGACGTGAAATTAGAATACAGGATTTGAACGAACCTTTAGTACAACAGTAATACGCTTTATTATGAGAAAGATGTTTTTTGCCTTTGCACTTCTTCTTGCAAAATTTTCTTTGGCACAAACGCAGTATCCGTTTCAAAACACATCACTATCGTTTGAAGCACGAGTCAATGATTTGGTGTCGCGGCTAACACTCGAAGAAAAAGTAGCGCAGATGCTCAACGCTGCGCCGGCTATTCCGCGCCTCGGTATTCCCGCTTATGATTGGTGGAACGAAGTGCTGCACGGCGTGGCACGAACGCCATATCATGTAACGGTTTACCCGCAAGCCATAGCCATGGCCGCAACCTTTGACACGGCTTCGATTAAATTGATGGCGACTTATTCGGCTGATGAAGGACGAGCCATCTTCAACAAATCAAACGGCGAAGGAAAAGCCGGGCAGCGTTACGTTGGCCTAACGTATTGGACGCCCAACATCAACATCTTTCGCGACCCGCGTTGGGGCCGCGGACAGGAAACTTACGGCGAGGATCCTTTCCTCACCGGCACAATGGGTGCGGCCTTTGTTCGCGGCTTGCAGGGCGATGATCCGAAATATTTAAAAGCGGCGGCTTGCGCCAAGCATTACGCGGTGCACAGCGGGCCCGAACCCACAAGGCATGTGGACAATGTCTCACCAAGTGATTACGATTTATGGAACACGTACCTGCCCGCGTTCAGGCAACTTGTAACGAAGGCAAACGTTGCCGGAGTGATGTGTGCGTACAATGCGTTTAAAACACAGCCTTGTTGCGGCAGCGATCAGTTGATGATTGACATTCTGCGCAATCAATGGAAGTTTAGCGGCTACGTTACATCCGACTGCGGCGCGATTGATGATTTTTTTGAACGCCACAAAACGCATCCCGATGCCGAATCTTCTGCTGCTGATGCAGTCTTTCACGGTACCGATGTGGAATGCGGAAACAGAACTTACAAAGCCTTGGTGCAAGCAGTGAAAGACGGAAAGATTTCTGAAAAACAAATTGATGTTTCGGTGAAGCGTTTGTTTACGATCCGCTTTCGTTTGGGCATGTTCGATCCATCATCAATGGTGAAGTATGCACAAACGCCGGAAAGCTTTTTGGAAAGCGCCGAACACAAAGCGCATTCGTTAAAGATGGCAAGACAATCCATTGTCTTGTTGAAGAACGAGAACAGCACACTCCCGCTAAAAAAGACAATTAAAAAGATCGTTGTGCTCGGACCAAATGCTGACAATGCAATTGCTGTTTTAGGAAACTACAACGGCACACCGTCAACCATTGTTACGGCCTTGCAAGGCATCAAAGACAAACTTGGAAGCGGCGCACAAGTTGTTTACGAAAAGGCCGTCAACTTTACCAACGACACTTTGTTGCAATACGCCAACATCAGCAACCAATATTCCTGGCAGGGACAGAAAGGTTTTTCCGCTGAATATTTTAACAACCGCGAATTAAAAGGCGAGCCTGTCGCCAAACGGATTGAGCCTTCTGTTGAACACGATTGGCAGGAAGGGCAGATTGTTGTTGACACCTTAAAGGCGTTGAATTTTTCCGCCCGCTATTCGACGGATTTTACAGCAACTGAAACGGGCGACATTACGTTTGAATTAGATGCTGATGACGGCTATCGTTTTCTGATTGATAGCAAAGAAGTGCTGAACGCATGGACACGCAACCGCTGGGGTGCACGAACCTACAAGCTCAACACGGAGAAAGGAAAAGTTTATCGTTTGGTTGTTGAATACTACCAGGCTGAAGGCAAAGCGGCCGTGCATTTGCGGGCCGGACAATTTGCCAAAACCGATTTCACCGCATTGGCCAACCGTGTGAAAGATGCCGATGCGATTGTCTTTGTCGGCGGCATTTCGCCGCAACTCGAAGGCGAAGAAATGCGGGTGGATTACCCGGGCTTTAACGGCGGCGACCGGACATCCATTATGCTGCCCACCGTGCAAACAGAATTGTTGAAAGCCCTCAAACAAACCGGCAAGCCCGTGGTGTTTGTGCTGATGACGGGCAGTGCGGTTGCCATGCCCTGGGAAGCCGAAAACGTTCCGGCTATTGTGAACGCGTGGTACGGCGGACAGTCGGCGGGAACGGCCATTGCCGACGTGTTGTTTGGCGATTACAATCCTTCGGGACGCTTGCCCGTTACTTTTTATAAAAGCGACAGCGACCTTCCCGATTTCAAAGACTATTCAATGAACAACAGAACCTATCGCTATTTCAAAGGCCAGGCGCTGTACGGCTTTGGTTACGGTTTGAGTTATACAAGCTTTCAATACGACAACCTGAAACTGCCCGCGAAAATTTCAAAAACAATGAACGTGGGCGTTCGTGTGGCCAATACCGGGAACAGAGACGGTGAAGAAGTCGTACAGTTGTATGTTTCGGGACAAGCGAAGAACGCACCGCTTCGTGCACTGAAAGGATTTCAGCGAATGTTTTTGAAAAAGGGCGAAAGCAAAACGGTTTCGTTTGCGCTTACAACCGATGACCTTTCGCTGCTGGACGACAAAGGCAAGGCAAAGCTTTTTAGTGGCAGGGTGATCATTTCCGTTGGTGGCTCACAACCTGATGCCGCAACGGTGAAGAGCAAAAAAACGGTGCAGGGATTTATTCAATTGTAAACGCAATTTTGAACTAAGCTTTCGCACTACTATCGGGCTTCTCTTGCGTCGCACTCTTGTGCGTTTTGCTCGCTATGCAGCAAAAGCAGCGGATACAAATTTGGCTTGATAACCAGCGGAAAGTTGTAGGAGGAGTAGCGTATATTAGCGTGTTGTACGCTATCATTCAACTTTCCTTATGCTTGACGAGTTAAGACGCATCACTTCCACAGAACCTTACAAGTCTTCTGGTGGCATGAAGGTTAAGGAAATTGCAATCCGACCCTGGGAGACGCCAGACACGACGATGGTTTTAGAAGTTTGGATAGACGAGGAGGAAAGCACGCCGGTTCAAACCTGGGAGTTGACGTGCACAGACCTTAGTCCCACGCAGAATTTTCCTCAATGTATCATTCCCAGAACGCAACTAAAGATATTTGAGGATCACCCTGCTCTTTGGCATTTGGACGATGAAGTGTTCTACACTATAACAAGCAAAGGGGATAACATACCGTCAATTATGGGAGAACTTTTCATAGCCCACGCAAAAGCCTGTGGTAATTGGGTTGACTTCCATTGGTTGTATGACGGTTTACCTGAAACAATGGAAACCTTGCGTGAGAACCAAATGGCGGTACCGTCTCGATTGAAAGAAACTTGCTTTGAAATCTTGGAACGCTACGGAGTGCAATACAAGGTTAACACCGTTCAAGACAATGAGAAAGGATACAAACTGCTTCTGTTCAGCAGCAATGACATTTGGCCCGACGATGAAAATTTTAAGCAATCGTACATCATCGCCAAAGAATTTGCAGAACGAAGAGTAAGCTGACAGCGTACAACATGCGTTTGCCAGTATACCGGCCGACAATAGTCACTCAACATTTGTTCTCTATTATGCATTTGAATAACTTACCGGAGCTGACGGAACTTGAACGCCGGTACATCGGCAAGCGCTAATACGTTAACTCTTCCTCAATCGAAATACACCCTTTCATCACCCATTATCATCTTCTGATAAACAATTTCAATCTGCGATTTTAAGATCCGCATCTCCGACAGCGGCGGCAAATCATCAATCGCAAAATAGCCAATGTCCAACACGTCAAAGCCTTTATAGAATTCTGTTGATAAAGCGGTGCAATAAAATACAAGCTTGAAAACGTAAAGCGATTCAGGTGGATGCGGGTGCTTTCGCTTGTCGAAAACGGCCAGCAATTTTTGCGGCTCCACATCAAGTCCTGTTTCTTCCTTGCATTCTTTGACGATGGTTTCGGAAGGACTAAAGCCAATCTCCGCCCAGCCGCCGGGCAAGGCCCAGCCGCCATCGTTTTGCTCCTTTACCAGTAAAATTTTTTTATCCCCGGAAAGAATTAAAGCACGGGTGTCAACCTTCGCAGTGGGATAATCTTTTACCAACGGAAAGGTTTCCGACAGCATGATTTTATCGTGGCCGCTAAGCTTGTGCAACAAACGAAAGCTGAGCTCCTGCAGTTCGAGGTAACGTTCTTTGTCGTAATCGTTGTTGGCATAAAGAAGGCCGATATCGGCGATTGCTTTTAACCGCTTGACGTCTTCCAAAAAGCTGTTGTCCTTCATGCGGGAAAGATAAGCGCCGAATTTTTCGCGACGCATTCTTTTCAGTACAGGAATTCATTCCCGACGTAACACCGCTTGCAAACAAGTTTTCACCAAACCGTAATTCTACGGCCAACTTGCGCTGTTCTACGCTTGGCGCAAATAAGGGATGCGCCTAACTTCGTATAACATCCAAATCCAATGTCTATGAACCGCATTTTTCAACCAACGGCTAACGCCTTGCTCTTTCGCCTTTCCGACGGCGCCGAACGCTACAAGTCCCGCGACGGCCGCTTTAAAGTTGTTTACCAAAAAAAGAAAGAGAAAATTTTTTCCACCTTGCTCGAAGCCTTCCTGTTTTACATCACGCTTGACGAAGAAGCTGCTTTGTTTGATGTGAGCAAAAGCACCACGCTGATTGAACGAAAGATCATGTTGTGCATGAACTGAGAACGACGGTGAACAATCAGCTTTCAGCTGAAAGCTGATTGTTCACATCACCCTTTCCGCGCCGATTGCAATTGACTCAACAACCGCCGGTTGTCATCGGCCAAGGTTTGGTAAGAATTTTTCAGCGATTTTTCGCTGGCCGATACTTTGTCAAAAGCCGCTTTCAGCGATTGGTATTTCTGCTGCCATTCGCCGCCGCTTGCAGCCTTGCCTGAGGTAGTTGCGTTTTGTGAAGCGGCTTCCTTTTGCTTTAGTTGTGTTTGCAGCGAGGCAATAAGTTTGTCCTTATCGGCCACCGCTTTTTGAAGCGCATCGCCGGAGCCGCTGGACGGCGTTGGATTCAATTGCGATTCCTTTTGCAAAGCCGTAATGGTCTCGTCTTTTTGTTGCAGCAAACGCTTCAACGATTCTACTTCTTCGCTGTTGGCCGTAGCGCTGTTCGAAGGCGAAGTATTGGCGTTGAACGCGGCTTTCGGCAATACCGTAATTCCGTTCAGCAGGTTCTCCTTCTCGTCGAGTTCTTTTCGAAAATTGCTTACTGCCAAATTCATGGCCGTCTTCTTTGGCCCTTCGTTTAAATACGCCGCTTGTTGATCAATGCTGTCAAGACTGCTGCGCAATGCACTTCTCGCTGCAAGCAGCGAAGTCATGTCGGGCTCTGTTCCCGCCTGCCGGCCTTTTACGTAAGCTTTGCTCAAAGTGCCAAGCGTTTCTGCTTTTGCGTGAAGTGCCGTGTCGAGTTGCATGAAATACTTTTCCGTTTCCGCTGTTTGCGGAGCTGCGCCGGGCGAATTTTTCGAGGATAGCTTTTGCCAGAAAGCGGTCGTTACCACAAAAGCCAACAAAAGGCTTAACGTGTAAATAACGGCAAACCGCAGTTTTGTTTTTTGTTGTTCCGCACGTGTTATCATACCAAAGAAATTTTATTCGTTTGCGTAAGCAATGGGCAAGCGCTCCGCCACAATCTCCGATCTTGCGCTGATGTTGTTTTCAGAAATGGTTTCTCCCGGCTGAAGATAGGTTTTCCAGAAACCGGGCTTCTTTGTATAAAACTGCCAGCTATACGAGCGGCCGTCTTCATCCAAAAAATAAGGCTGCCATTCTTCGCGGCTCCGGTCTTGTTTTACAGCGTAGAAAAAAGCGAGGCCAAGCGGCAGCGACAAAGGCACGGCAACGCTATATTCTTCCGGTATCTCATCGCCGTTCAGCACCACAATGCGCAACGGCTTTTTTTCGAGATAAGCAAAAGGCGCTTCCTCCGGAATTGCACTGTCGTATTGCCAAACGGGTTTTGGCGCAACGGCCAGTAAACGAAACAGGCGCCAGGCTTCTGCAACGGTGCAGGGCAAAAGAAAAGCACCCGCAAAAGCAAACAAGTCCGCAACGTTCAACGTCTTTGTTAAGTAGCATGCAAGGCCGGTAATCACCAAAAGAGCAAAGGCAAAGAACAAAGCCGTACGGAAGGCTTCACCCTTTGCAAAACTGCGCCGCCACTGTACGGCGATTGCGTAAACAAAACCCAGCAAAAGAAAGCCAATCAGTTGTAACAACGCAAGCGAACCGCTTTTGTAAAAGAGCGGGGCGCAACCCAGGGCCAAGCCGGCAACAAACAAAAGCAGCGGAAGAAAAAGATTCCCTTTCGCGGTTTGCACCGTTTCTTCTTCTGTACCGTCGGCATAAGGTTGTTCAACTGCTTGTTCGTTTGGATGCAACATTACCGGGTCGTTGTTTCAGGGGTGGATGATTTTAATTTCAGTTGCTCTTTGTTACGCACCACTACCGAAGGCGTATCGTCGCGCAACTCCAACACGCCGGTTACGCAAACATCCTGGTTCAGGAAAATTTTTTCCGGCGCGTCGCCAAATTTCAGGCGGTCTTCGGGCCCGATGATGACGTGCACAATTGGCTCACTGAAATCGGCCTGCAATTCCAACACCGCAATCCCTTTGTTTGAGGCGGCATTGTAACGGTAGTTGTACGTTTTGCTGCAAAACTGCACCGAATCGCCAATGTGCCCCGCCACGTCTTTAGCGTTTATCTGTTGCAAGAACTTCACCTTCGTTTCATTTTTTAATTCTTTCAAAAAAAGAGCACTTGCCTTTTGCAATTTGCCGGCGTATTCTTTCGGGATGCGCACCTCCGATGATTCTTTAAAACTGAACTTGCGAAGGCCCAGTAATTCGTTGCGGGTAAGGGCTTGCAAGGCCGCTTCGGTAATGCGATAGCGGTGCTTGTACGTGCTTTGCGGCACGCCAGGCTCAAAGGTTTGCAATCCGGTTGAGACAACACTTACCGAACTGTCGTTTGCAAAAAGAAAGAGGAGTTCGTTGCCTTCATCAACAGTGGTAGCGCCCCAACCCGCTCCTTTTAGTTCAACAAAAAGGTCCGGCGCAAGCGAAGAAAACGTAAGGGTTAATTTAGACGGAGAAGAAAGAAGCGTCAAGGGTTCCATCTCAATGCGCTGCTTTTTGAGAAAGACATCGTACTGCGCGAGTTTAACGCCCTGCGCGGCGCAGGCAAAGGGCAGGAAAAGAAAAAACAGGAACCGCTTCATTTCAGGTTTTTATTGTTTAGCAAGGTTTTTTCGCGAGGTAATGGATTAGCGCTTTTCAGGCATAAATTAAATGGCTTTGCAAAGAAGGTTGGATCGTGGCTTTGGAACGTTCAAAAGCAGGCACGCAACGCAAGATAACAAGCTCTCATTAATTGCAGTCCTAACTGAAAATAATAAAAATTTCCCGCGCTGCGTTACCGCGAATAATCGCGACTCATCCAGCCGGCAAGTTTTCTAAAAAAGGCGCTGTATTCCTGCACAAGATTTTCGCCCCAGCTAAAGTCATCTTTGTAAAGATTCAGGGCTTGTGCTAACAAATTGTACGCCGTTGCCGCTTCGGCTTCGTTGTAAAAAAGATTGACAAAGGCAACGGGCATTTCAGTTTTTAAACCCATGCCGTGTTGATAATAACGAAAAGGCAAAGGCACCCGTCCCGGTGCAAAATAGGCCGACGATTTTCCAACGAGATCAAAATAATCGGCGTAATAATTCAGCATGGCCGCAAGGCGTTTTTTTATTGCTATGATTGATTGCAGTGATAAAGGTATTTTTCGCCAGGCATTGGCTTCGCTTGAAAACAATTTTGCAACGAGGCTGTCTTCTTCAAGCCTTTTCAAGTGCCAGACAACTTTGATTTTTTCGTTCTGAAGCGGCAGGTATTGCGTTAAAAGCAATTCGCTGTCCTTCAAGTTTGTCAAAGCCGTGTTGAAGGGATTGAAGCCTTTACCCGCTTCACGGATCTTCAACAAACTGTCTTGCGAAATCATCCATTTGCCCGGCGGCTTTTCCAGGCTGTCAATTTCTTTGAAAGAACCGTTTGCGTCAAGCGTTATCAGTTTAAGTCCGTAAAGCGCAAGAATTGAATCCTGGTATTTTGCGTACACTTCGCGTTGATGCGCGGTAGTTAACCGGTGATCGGGATAAAGAATCAGCCAGTTGCCCGCAAGTGATTTTGCCAGGTCTTTTTCGGACGTGCCGCATGAAGAAAAAAAGGTGCAGAATAAGGTCAGGCAAAAAATGACCGGCTTTGCAATTCTCATAAAAACGAAAAATACAAAAGCGCAGGATTTGTGCAAGAAATTATCAAAGGAAACAAAGCAGTTCAACTGATGTTGTGCGTGAAAAGGCTTGTGCAAAAAAGAGTAGTATTGCAAACAGCCGTTTCTGCGATGCGGAGCGAAGGCTTAAACATCATCATGAAAATTTCTTTCTGGTCCATTGGAAAAGTACACGAAGCTTACGCGAAGGAAGGCATCGAAGAATTTACCAAACGTCTTTCAAAATATTTTACCGTGCAATGGAACATCATTGCACCGCCGAAAAACGCCGCCAACTTATCGGAAACGGATTTAAAAATCCGTGAAGCAGAACTCGTTTTAAACTTGTTGAAAGAAGGCGACTACTTGGTAGCGCTTGATGAAAGAGGAAAAGATTTTACATCAGAAGACTTGGCAAAGTTTATTCAGCAGCGGGCGAACGAAAGCACGAAAAACCTTGTGTTTTTAATCGGCGGTGCTTACGGTCTTGACGAAAAAGTTTTGAAAGCGGCAAAGCAGCAATGGTCGCTTTCGAAGCTTACGTTTCCGCATCAACTGGTGCGCTTGATTTTAGCCGAACAAGTTTACCGGGCCTGCACTATTTTGCAAAACGAAAAATATCATCACGGTTAGCGATTAGCAATCGGCAATCAGAAATCAGTCATTCGAAATTCATGCAACTTTCCATCACCATTATTCTCGTCATCATCACCGCGCTTGTTTCCATCAGCGGCTTTAGCAGTCAAAAAATCATTGACGATTTAATTTTTTATCCGCCTGCCGTTAGCCGCCGCGGACAGTGGTACCGCTTTTTCAGTTCGGGGCTGATACACGCCGATTACGGGCATCTTATTTTCAACATGCTGGCACTTTATCTTTTTGGGCGTTCGGTGGAAGATGCCTTTGTAGAATTGTTTGGCGATACGGGCCGTTACATTTATTTGGGCATGTACGTGTCGGCGCTGCTCGTGTCTTTGCTGCCCACATACTTTCGAAATAAAGACAGTTATCAGTACCGCAGCCTCGGCGCATCGGGGGCCGTGAGTGCCGTTATTTTTGCGGGCCTGATGTTATCGCCTGGAACCGAAGTCTATCTTTTCTTCGTTCCCATTCCCATTCCGGGTTTCATTTTTGCGCCGCTCTATTTGCTCGTCTCCTTTTATCTTGATCGTCGCGGCCGCGACAACATCAATCACTCGGCGCACATTTGGGGCTCCATTTACGGATTGGTGTTTGTCATTTTTGTTTCGCGGCTGGTGGGCTACAACGCTATCGAAGCCGCCATTGAGCACATCAAATTTTACATGAAACTTAAAGGCTGGACACACTGATTTGCAAAACTTCTTTTGTGCTGTCGGTAAGCTTAAAACGGTCGTCAATGCGGTGGCCAACGATCCATACAATGCGCTTGTGCGATTCAAGCACCCAAACTTTTTCCTTTTCGGTTTTGGAAAGTTTCTGATCAATGAAGAAGCGGGCCAGCTTCTTTTTTTTCTTCATGCCCAAGGGGTAGAAATAATCTCCGGCTTTCCATTTGCGCAGCACAAGCGGGAAAGCAATTTCTTTTGCGTCAAGTTGTGCAACGAGGGGTGAAGTGTCAAGCGAAAATTTTTCACGAGAGATGAACTTTAGTTTCAATTGACCGTTGCCGAAACGAGCAAGACTGTCTTCTTTTTCAATGACGATGATTTGCGCTGCAGTGTTTGTGGGTGCAATGATGAACCAGGCGCGGTGACGAATGATGCGGTACTCTTTGTTGGCAATGTATTTTCCCGATTCGGCCTTGGTAAGTTTCAGCACTTCGTCAACAGCGGTTTCACTGAAGCCAAAATCTTTGATGATTTCGTAAATGAGCGAGGTGTCTTTGTACTTCATCAGCTTCAGCACCGGAATGTGAATTTCTTCTCCTCTCACCTCGCAAACTTTCTTTTTCAAGTCAGCCATCAATTCTTTGTAAAGAAGATTCGTTTGTTGAAAGCGCTGAATGTTGTTCAACAAATTTTCATCTACTTGCGGAAAGACGCTTCGCAGTTGCGGAAGCAGTTCGTTGCGGAAAAAATTGCGGGTGTATTTGTTGGAAGCGTTGGACGAATCTTCCACCCATGATAAATTATTTTCCTTGGCAAAAGCTTCGATTTCTTTTCGTCGCATTTGCAACATCGGCCGCAGGCAATGCGCTTCTTTTTTTTCTTTGGGCATACCGGTTAAGCCTTCCAATCCTGTTCCGCGAAAAAAATTCATCAGCAATGTTTCAATGTTGTCATCGGCATGATGTGCAAGCAAGGTATAAGCAAAACCGCCTTCATTTCGCAACTCTTCAAACCAGTTGTAACGCAGTTCTCTTGCCGCTTCCTGAACAGACAACTTTCTTTCACTTGCATAAGAAACCGTGTCAAAGTTTTGTACAAAAACATCAACCGAATATTTTTCTGCAAGACTTTTTACAAAGGCTTCGTCGCGGTTGCTCTCCTCTCCTCTCAATCCAAAATTGCAATGCGCAATGGCAAAGTTCAATCCGGCCTGTTTGCTTAATTCGCAAAGCACAACAGAATCTATACCGCCGCTAACGGCAAGCAAAAATTTATCCTTCGCAAGCGAAAGATTTTTTTTCTTGAAAACACGGATAAAGGTTTCGAGCAAGAGAAAGTATTGGAGTTAATAAATCAAATCTTCGTGCGCTGCCTGCAACTCGTTATACGCATGATTGTCGTTTGCCGCTTTTGCCACCCTCATTCCTTTTTCGTAAACCGCAACGGCTTCATCACGTTTGCCGTTTCGTTCCAGCAACTTCGCCAAATGATAGTATGAGCCAACATAATTTTCATTCGTTGCCAAAAGCGTTTCGAACAAGGCCTTCGCCGCAGCATCATCGCCAAGTTTTACGTACTCGAGCGCCAATGCGTGCTGCAAAAAAGCGTCCGCCGTATTTTGCGCCAATAACTCTTTTAATTTTTGAATTCGTTCCGTCATTTTGATTCCGGTTTCCCGCACTTATATTTGCAAACAACAAACTTAGTTGCATAAGCAACTAATTAATTTACCCCTAAATTCGCGGTATGAAGATTTTGGTTTGCATCAGCAAAACCCCCGATACGACGGCAAAAATAGCCTTCACCGACAACAACACGAAGTTTGCCGAAGCCGGCGTGCAGTGGATCATCAATCCTTACGACGAATGGTACGCACTGGTTCGCGCCATTGAGTTAAAAGAAGCCGATGCTTCCACAACCATTCATCTTGCCACCGTTGGCGGCGCCGACGCAGAGCCAATCATTCGCAAAGCCTTGGCGCTTGGCGGCGACGAAGCTCACCGCGTCAACGCCGAGCCCACCGAAAGTTATTTTGTAGCCGCGCAACTGGCCGCAATCGCCAAAGGCTATGACCTCGTTTTACTGGGCAAAGAAACCATTGATTACAACGGCGGCGCGGTCGGCGGCATGTTGGCCGAGTTGCTTGACCTGCCTTACATCGCCAACGCTACAAACTTGCAAATTGCCGGCACAACGGCAACGGTAAAACGCGAAATTGAAGGCGGCGAAGAAACGATTGAAGTTGCATTGCCAGTTGTCATTAGTTGCCAGAAAGGAATGGCCGAAGCCCGCATTCCCAACATGCGCGGCATTATGGCTGCGCGAACAAAACCGCTGAAAGTTGTGGAGCCTGCGAACATCGAAGCGATGACGCAATACACATCCTTCCAATTACCACCCGCTAAGGCCGGCGTCAAGCTTGTGTCTCCCGACAACGTTGACGAACTCGTTCGCCTGCTGCACGAAGAAGCGAGAGCCATCTAAAATTCGGCAATCAGGCAATATGCCAATTAGCCAATGAAGTTCTTTTACAACACACATAGATTTTTGTAACCAACAACAGTGCTACTATACAGCTTTCGTTGCGTCGCACTCTTGTACGTTCGGTAAGTCTATTCAACAAACAACGACAGGTGGTTTCATGGTCACATTGTCGAATTGTCAAATTATCAAATTGATTTATGAGCGTTTTAATTTTTGTTGATCACCTCCACGGGCACATAAAAAAAGCCTCGCACGAAGCCCTGACTTACGGCGCCAAAATAGCCGAACAAACCGGCGACACCGCCGAAGCCGTTGTGCTCGGGAACGTAAGTGAAGATTTGGCCGCACTCGGACAACACGGCGTTAAAAAGGTACATCATGTGCAAAGCGATGCGTTGAACACATTCGACTCACAGGTTTATACGAAAGTCATTGCGCAAGTAGCCGAGCAATCAGGCGCGAAAGTGATTGTATTCTCCAACAACTCCAGCGGCAAGGCTTTAGCGCCGCGTGTGGCCGTTCGTTTAAAGGCGGGATTAGTTGCCGGCGCTACGGCACTACCCGACATCAGCAATGGCTTTGTGGTGCGCAAGGCCGTTTTCTCCGGTAAAGCTGTTGCCAACGTTGCCATTAAAACCGACGTGAAAGTGGTCTCGCTGAACGTAAACGCCTTCACCATTTCCACAAGCGAAGGCACAGCCGAAGTGGTTCCTTTCAACGCAACCGTTGATGCACCGAAAACAAAAATTGTCGGCTCAACAAAAACAAGCGGCAAGGTTTCGCTGACCGAAGCCGATGTGGTGGTAAGTGCTGGCCGCGGTTTGAAAGGCCCAGAGAACTGGAAGATGGTGGAAGACCTGGCTGACGAACTGGGCGCTGCGCTTGCGTGCAGCCGTCCCGTTGCCGATGCGCATTGGCGTCCGCACAACGAGCACGTTGGCCAAACCGGCATTGCCATTGCGCCCAATCTTTACATCGCCATCGGCATTAGCGGCGCCATTCAGCACTTGGCCGGCGTTAACCGCAGCAAGACGATAGTGGTCATCAACAAAGATCCTGAAGCGCCGTTTTTCAAAGCTGCCGATTACGGCATTGTGGGTGATGCATTTGAAGTGGTGCCGAAAATTACCGAAGCAGTGAAGAAAATAAAAGGTCACTAAGCAAGAACTTTTTTCAAAAGCGGAATGAATGCATCGTTCCGCTTTTTGTTTTCGAAATTCAGGGTTATGACTTGCGGAAAAGCAACAGCATACAATTTGCTGTCATAAATGATTCCTGCTTAATTTTGGCGCAATTTTGACACAGAGTAAGAGCCTGATATGAAAAAAATAGAACTGGAAATTGTGGCCCTTTCCCACAGCATTACGCAAACGCATTCGTATGCCGTGGTACTGGGCGAAGTGAACGGACTACGCCGATTGCCCATCGTCATCGGCGGCTTTGAAGCGCAGGCCATTGCGGTGGCGCTGGAAAAAATGCAGCCCAGCCGCCCGCTTACCCACGACCTGATGAAAAACTTCATGACGGCTTTCAACATCGAGCTTCACGAAATCATCATCTCCGATTTGCAGGAAGGCATTTTTTACTCCAAGCTCATTTGCTCCTCCGACCACGATACCATTGAAATTGACAGCCGAACCTCCGATGCGCTGGCGCTTGCGGTTCGCTTCGGTTGCCCGGTTTATACCTACGAACACATTTTGGAAAGCGCCGGCATTTTAATGGAAGACACCGGCGGCAAAGGCAAAAAGGGCCGCACCTCTACCATTACACAGCACGAAGAACAGCGCGGCGGCAAGGACGACCTCAAAACCATGTCGCTGGAAGATTTAAACACACTGCTCAACGAAGTGCTGGAGCAGGAAGATTACATACGTGCCATCGCCATCCGCGACGAGATCAACAGCCGGAACAAAGCCAGGTAATCGTTTGTAATTGGCGGTTTGTTGTTTGTGGTTTGCGAGACGAAAGCAAAGACTTCACTATCGTTTACTTTCTTTATTCAACAAGAGAAAATAATAAGCCAACCCCGCATAGCACGATAACTACAAACCACCAACGACAAACCATAAACCCTTGATCGTTTTTCCCAATTGCAAAATCAACCTTGGCCTGCACATTCTTCGCAAACGCGAAGACGGCTTTCACGATTTGGAAACGGTATTTTATCCAATTCCCTTGCAGGATGCGGTTGAAGTCATTCAACATCCGCAGCCAATAACCGATGTTGAATTCAGTTCTTCAGGATTAATAGTTGAAGGAAACCTTTCGGACAATATTTGCGTGAAAGCTTATCACCTTCTAAAAAAAGATTTTTCGCAATTGCCCCCTATAAAAATGCACTTGCACAAAACCATTCCGACGGGCGCAGGCCTTGGCGGCGGCAGTGCCGATGGTTCATTTACGTTGATGCTTTTGAATAAAAAATTCAACCTCGGTCTTGACGAAAAAGCACTGATTCATTATGCGCTGCAACTAGGTAGTGATTGTCCGTTTTTCATTCGCAACATGCCTTGTTATGCAACCGGCCGCGGAGAAAAGTTAGAGGCCATAACGGTTGATTTATCTGCGTACAAATTTGTGCTTGTCAACCCACAGATTCACGTCAATACGGGATGGGCGTTTTCACAAATCAAACCCAGCGCTGACAGAAGGTCCTTGAAAGAACTTATTTCGTTGCCGGTTGAAGAATGGAAAACAAGTCTGAAAAACGATTTTGAAGAAGCCGTGTTTGCGCAGCATCCGCAAATCAAACAATGCAAAGAAACACTTTACAATGGCGGTGCCGTTTATGCTTCAATGACGGGAAGCGGTTCTACTGTGTTTGGCATCTTTTTAAAAGACAGGGCCCTAGAGCTTAATTTCTCAAAAGACTATTTTGTGAAAATTCTTTAGCCTTACTTCCTCTTCTTTTGCAGCAGCGTACCTTTGCCGCCTGATGGAAATTTACAAGGACTTCTCTTTCGACTCAGCGCATTTTCTTCCGCATGTGCCCGAGGGCCACAAGTGTAAAAATATGCACGGTCACACGTACCGATTGCGTGTATTTGTAAAAGGCGAACGCCATCCGCACCTCGGCTGGATCATGGATTTTAAAGAACTCAAAGACATCATCAACCCGTTGATAGATCAACTCGATCACAAACTCATTAACGACATCAAAGGATTGGAAAATCCCACCGCTGAAAACATTACGGTTTGGATTTGGGACAACATTAAACCGCTTCTTTCCAATCTTAGCAAAATAGAATTGTACGAAACGCCCACGACAGGCGTGATCTATAACGGAGAATAAGAGGCGAGGTCGGAGGTCAGAGGTCGGAAGTAAGAAATCGGACATCTGACATCAGACTTCCGAATTCTTATTTCTGAAGCTCCAAAAGCAAGTCATTCAAATCAAGAGGTTCTGTTATCATCTGCAAATTTCCCTGCTCATCAAAGGGCCATTGATCTCTCGGCTTGTCCCAATACAACTCCACACCGTTTCCATCGGGATCGTTTAAATAAAGCGCTTCCGAAACACCGTGATCCGACGCGCCGGTCAACGTATAATTCGCATCGAGCAATCGCTTGAATATTTCCGCCAAATCTTTTCTCATAGGATATAAAATAGCCGTATGGAACAGCCCTGCCGAACGCACCGGCGCCGGCGCAGCGCCTTTGCTGTACCAGGTGTTTAAACCGATGTGATGATGGTAGCCGCCCGCCGACAAAAACACCGCACTCATTCCGTACCACTGCGTCACTTCAAAACCCAGCAAGTCGCGGTAAAAGGTTAAGGCTCTTTCAAGGTCGGCCACCTTTAAATGCACGTGACCAATTTTTGTTTCTACCGGAACTTTGTACATCCTTGTATAACTTTACCACAAGTTATGAAGCCTGTTTCGCTTTCTTTTCTCTCCCGCAACTTAGACCTGCTCAACCATTGAGTACGGCCGTTTCTTTCTCTATCTTTCCGTTACAATTCTTACTTCCGCCATCACTCATTATAAATCTTCTTTTATGCTTACGACACCCGTGGCACACGACACACAATACTATTTCGACCTTGAAGAGAAATTCGGCGCTCACAATTATCATCCCTTGCCCGTGGTTCTCGAACGCGGTCAGGGCGTTTTTCTTTGGGATGTAGAAGGCAAACGCTACTACGATTTTTTAAGCGGCTATTCAGCGGTGAACCAGGGCCATTGCCATCCAAAAATAATTGCTGCTTTAACGGAACAAGCGCAAATGCTTACGCTGACCAGCCGTGCCTTTTACAACAACCTGCTGGGAGAATACGAACGCTACATCACAAGGCTTTTTGATTACGACAAGGTGCTGCCCATGAACACCGGCGTGGAAGCCGTGGAAACGGCCATAAAGCTTGTGCGCCGCTGGGCGTACAAAGTGAAAGGCATCGAAGACGGCGCCGCAAAAATTCTGGTTTGCGAGAACAATTTTCACGGCCGCACGTCCACGGTAATTTCCTTCAGCAGCGACCCGTCGGCACGAACGGCTTTCGGTCCGTACATGCCGGGTTTTACTTCCGTCCGCTACAACGATTTACTGGCACTAAAAACGGCCTTGCGTGATGAAACCATTGCGGGCTTTTTGGTAGAACCCATTCAGGGTGAAGCCGGCGTGGTCGTTCCCGACGACGGCTATCTTGCCGAAGCCTATCGCTTGTGCCGCGAAGCCGACGTACTTTTTGTGGCCGATGAAATTCAAACGGGCCTGGGCCGAACGGGTAAAATGCTCGCCTGCGATTACGAAGATGTGCGTCCCGATATTTTAATTCTTGGTAAAGCCCTAAGCGGCGGCACGCTGCCTGTAAGTGCAGTTTTAGCCGACGATGAAATCATGCTCACCATCTGTCCCGGCGAACACGGTTCAACCTACGGTGGAAATCCGCTCGCCTGCAAAGTGGCCATGACGGCGCTGGATGTTTTGCAAGAAGAGAACATGATTCAAAATGCGGCCGAACTGGGTGCTTATTTTAGAGAAAGGTTACAAGCCCTGCGTTCGCCTTTCATCAAAAAAATTCGCGGCAAGGGTTTGCTGAACGCCATTGTGATTGAACACGTGAGCAAGGATGCGGGTTGGGACCTCTGTTTAGCGTTAAAAGAGGCCGGCCTGCTAGCCAAGCCCACGCACGGCGATAAAATACGCCTTGCTCCACCACTCATTATCACGAAGGAGCAACTGGATGAATGCGTTGACATCATCGGAAAAAGCCTCGGGGTATTAAAATGATAATGGCCTTTGTTGGCTATTGACCGACAACGACGTTGGTTCCCAACAACGAATAAAAATTAACGATCAACGAGATAAAACGAATGCATGGAAATACACCTTCATCACGAGGAGCATTTACAGAGCTCTGATTTTTTACGCGACGTTGTCATTGGCATGAGTGATGGACTGACGGTGCCTTTTGCACTTGCCGCAGGTTTAAGCGGCGCCGTTCACTCTACTTCCATTATCATTATTGCCGGCATTGCCGAAATCGCCGCCGGTTCAATTGCAATGGGACTTGGCGGATACTTAGCCGGCAAAACAGAACAAGATCATTACAACAGTGAATTGCGCAGAGAGTATTACGAAGTGGAGAACCTGCGCCACCGCGAAATAGAAGAAACAAGAGAGTTTTTCGCCGGCATTGGTCTTAGCAAAGAACTGCAGGAAAAAGCAACGGAAGAAATTGCAAGAGACAAAGACAAGTGGGTGCAGTTTATGATGAAGCACGAACTCGGTCTTGACGAACCCGATCCAAAGCGGGCGACAAAGTCGGCGTTCAACATTGGCGCGTCTTATGTCGTTGGGGGGCTTGTTCCGCTTTCGCCTTATTTTTTTCTTCATAAGCCGCTTTCGGCCCTGGAGGTTTCGGTAGGCGTAACCTTGCTTTGCCTTTTTGTTTTCGGATGGTTCAAGAGCCGGCTGACAGGCATCAATCCCTGGGCCGGCGCATTACGGGTAATGCTGATTGGTGCGTTTGCCGCGGCTGCGGCATTTGGTGTGGCAAAAATTTTTGAGAGTTAAACCTCTCAGCTTTTGCGCATAAAAATCCCGCCGCGCAAACAGCCGGCGGGATTTTTTAGGACAAGCAATCGTTCTCTATTCCTTAACAAATTTAGCGGCTGCCGTTTCGCAGTTGCTGCTGCAAATTAGTTTTACCAGGTAAGTTCCCTGCGCAAGCGAAGAAACGTTTACCACAAGACTGTTTGCACCCGCTTCTATCGCAGCCTTTTTCGATTGCACGGTGCGGCCTACTGCGTCCGTTACAACAACGGTAACCAGGTCTTTTTGCGGCGCATCCACAAGCAGGTTTATGTTAGCCGTTGATGGGTTGGGGAACAAGCCGCTTATTGTTAACACAGAGTATTTCACCCCGCTGATCAAAATTGTATTACTGAACTTGAATGCACCGTTTTGATCCATCATGCGTAACCGATAATACTGCTTTGTTCCGCCAACGTTGTTATCGGTGAAAGTGTAAGAACGCTGTGCGGTTGAATTGCCTAAACCATTCACCGTTCCGGCCAAAAGCCAATCCACATTGTTTGCACTTCTTTCTATTTCGTAGCCTTGAACGTTTTGCTCCTGGGCAACTGTCCATTTCAATACATTGTTGTTGCCTTGCCGGTTACCGGAGAAAGAAAGCAGGTTAACCGGAAGCACAACGCCGGTCCTGTTCGCAAACAAATTGGACGTGCCAGTAGGCAAGGTTGCTTCAATCCAACTGACACCGCCGACACTTCCGTTCGCAGTTTGCGAAACCGCACTGGCAGTACCAAGACCCGCCGTAAAATTTGTTTGACAAGCCGACCCGGTTTGCCTTGTGAGGCCAAGCGATGCCAGCGTTGTACCGTCCGCTGCGTTCAGGCTGGCCAGTTCAGCATTCAGGAAGAACAATTGAACGTTTATGTTTCTACCGGTTGAATTGCCGATCATGTAATTGCGGTTCAAATAATACTTGCCCGAATACTGGCGCTGCACAGCGGAAACCGTTGCCGCAAAGGAATAAGAAGACACGGCATCACCCGCATTGTTTTTAACGAGCGCAACGAGTTTGCCTTCCCCATCAACCAAAGGCACAAAACCGGTGTACGTGGTGTTGCTTCCTGCCGATGTTTGAAACGTGGAATTGCATTGGCTGTTGGTGGAAAGCATGTCGCTTGCTAAATTATCAACTGCGATACAGAACGTTCCACTTGCAACAGAAGACGAAGATTTATCCACAGCCACGAAATATGTATTGCCAACAGTGAGTCCCGTTGCGTACAACACCGACATGTTGCCCGAACCCAAGGCACTGCCGCCATTGTCGTCGCAAGACAAGATGGTGAATGTGCTGTAATCAGCAGGATTGGTTGCAGAGAACAAGGCGATCTTCGAATCTGAAAAGGTATTGCCCGCACCAACGTCAGTACTGATACGAACGGCACTGCCACTCGCCACAAACTTAAACCACACCGGGGCCTGACCGGTGCCTGAGCAAGAAGGAAATACCTCCGTAGCGCTTTTTGTAGCGCCGGCATTGGTATAAATAGCACCCGTGCAACCGCCGCCTACCGTCAGGCTGATTGCGCCAGTGGCCTCGTCGTTTGCCGGTATTCCCGGCGTTACGGTAAGTGAAATATCGTCCAGGTTTAAATAAAATTGGTTGGCATCGGAATAAGCATAAAACCCGATGTAATAAACTCCTGATGCCGCCGGCGAAAACGTGATGCTGGCCGTATTTATAGTCCCGTTGCTAATGAACGGATAGTCCTGAAGCAAGGTAGTCATCGCCGCGACGGCCTGGCTGCTCCCTAAATACACTTTCATCTTCTCGGCATTCAGTGTGCTGTTGTTACCGTATTTAAACGTAAGCGTGTACGATGTACCGGCGGTTAAACTTATTCCTCTCGTATAAAACCAGTCGTTGGACGCATTGATAACGTTGTAGCTATACTGTAATGTTTTGCCGCTGAAACCCGTCGGTGCGGTAACCGTAGTCCAAGTACTGCCGTCGCTGTTGACATCTTCTCTGGCCGTACAAGTTGGCAAAGCCGGCAATGTTACGGCATCAAAGTTTTCCAAATACGGCACGCTTACCGGCGAGCATAAAGTGGTAAAGCTGGCTGCCGCCGACCAAACACTTTTGCCGGTGCCGCCACAGTTGCCTCGCACCCAGGCATAATAGGTAGTAGAAGTCGCCAAGCCACTTATGTCGTAGTAAGAATTCGTAATACCCGTGGCGGTCGGGACGGTTGAAGCCGTCGGCGCCGTGTTGGAAGTGCTGTAATAAACTTCATAGTTCAGCGGCAATTGCGCGGGAGCCGACCAATTGATTCGTGCACCGTTGTGCACAATATTGCTAACCGCTTCCATTGTCGGTGTATAACAGCCCGGCGTAGCTTCAATTCCCACCAGGTCAAGGAACATGTTGTCGCCGAATTCGGAATGAAACTTAAAAGCCACCAACACAGCAGGCTGATTGGCGGCACCCGATGGCAAAGTCAAAATCTTTCGGTTCCATTTTGCCGTACCCACGGGCAATGTTGGGTCGTGGCGGGCAAACAAGTTTCCGGCATTGATCCAGGTGGCGCCGTAATCGGTTGAGTATTGCACCTGTATCCCTTCGTTGAGATAGGCTCCCGCGGAAAAGCTTGGGTTGTTTTCGTTGCGCCAGTAAAACTCAACGTCAACGCTGGCAATGCCCGAGGTTGTCACGGGTGCTGATATCAGTCTTTCTTCCGAACCGGCGCCGCCGTTGGTTCCGTCGTACGACTTGTACTGAACGAAATGCGAGTTGACACCCGAAGGGTTGGTAGAAGGATTTGAGCCTTGCGTTACAAAGCTGATTTTGGAGCTGGTTTGCACGGCCACAATTGCGGTGCTCCAACAGGCAGGGATAGAGGACGAATTAAAACTTTGTGCATAGGGCAAGGGGGCAGGATTGCACGCGGTAGTAATATTTCCACTTACCGATGCGGCGTTGCAGCCGTTGGCCTTCAACCGGTAATAATACGTGGTGGTTGCAGCCAACCCCGAAACCGTGTAAGACATAAGCGGTTGAACCGTCGTTGTGTCGCTCACCGTAAAGGGAGAACCGGCAATTGCCTGTGTGAAACTTGCGTTGGTTGCCACTTCCAGGTTATACGACACAGGATTGGCGCCGCCGCCTTTAGAAGACGTCCAGCTTAACCGGAAACTATTTGCAGCAATAACGGGAGCGCTGGGCTGCGATGGAGTAGCAGGACAAGAAACAGCTATACCGGAAAGGGGAGAAACGGTGTTGTAAGCCGGTCCGCCTGTGCAGTTGCTGTTGTTGTATGAAAAGATGCTATACGTATAGCGGGTATTTCCGGAAAGGCTGTTAGCAGTAAAATTTGTAACGCCGCTGCTTTGCACCACCACGCCGTTGCCAAGAGAACTACCGGCGGTATAAACGGTACCGTTTACGGGATTGGTGCTAAGAGCTCCTACGCTTACGGTTATCAAATAACCGGTGGCGCCACCCGCAGCAGGCGCAAAAGAACCGGATTGCGAAGAACTTGAAGGAATTCCGAAGATGAGGAAGGTTGGCTGGTTAGCCGGCGGCGTACAGTTTGCAAACGGTTCCTCTGCAATCGTTTTGTTATACGCAGTATAATTATTTTCCTTCGTTAAATAGTTTATGATCTCAGGTTGAGCTTTTTCATAACCACCGGTAAAGATACTTTCTACCTTCTCTTTATTCGCAATAGCATCAAACAACACAGTATTGAAGGCCGGTAGTTTGCGCAAGACTTTTTCCTGGTCATCATTGGCAGATGTAGAAGCAATAAACGTTGTCTGGGCGTTGATTGAAAGGAACGCGAAAGCGGCCAGCGAGAGGGCGTAGAATTTCTTCATAAGTTAAATAACAGGCGTAATAGAAAGAAAGTATGTTTCCGGTTATTCGAGGATTGCCTTCAGGCGGCTTGGCAAAAGCAGCTTTCGGTGGGGTGCGGAATCATGGCAGGGAACTGGCGAATAAATATAGAGTGAAAAAACGCAGTCAAACGAATTTTTTTTAATCAAATCTTTGCTGCTTAAATAAGGGCGTTCTATTCCAGAAATGAATTGCCACTTGTCTTCGTTGAACAACTATAAAACGAGAAACCCGCACTTCATCTGTGCGGGTTTCCATTTATTTTTTTATTCGCTTATTCTTTTACAAATCTTTCAACAGCACTGATGCCTTCGTTTTCAGAAATGAGCTTGACGACATAAGTACCTGACCGCATGCGGCTCACGTTCACATCAACCGTATTGGCCCCTGCTTCAACTGTTTGTTGTTGCGTTTTAACTGTGCGGCCAAGCGCATCAAATAAGTAAACCGTCACGTTCTCTTTTGCCGGCGCGTTCACCACCAGGTTTAACGTCGCGGCCACTGGATTGGGAAACAAGCCTCCGAGCGAAAGTTGCGAAGTTTTCACGCCGTTCACAATTATGATGTTGCTGAATTTAAACGCGCCGTTTTGATCAACGGTGCGCAAACGGTAATACTGCTTTCCTGCAACAGCGCTGTTGTCAACAAAACTGTACGAACGCTGCGCAGCCGTATTTCCAAGACTGTTTACTTCCCCTACTCTTGTCCAGTTTGTTCCGTCGCCACTGCGGTTTATTTCGTAACGCAACACGTTTTGTTCTTGCGCTACAGTCCAGTTTAAAACCGTAGAAGACGCTTGGCGCTGTCCTGAAAAATTTACCAGGGTCACCGGCAAGGTCGAAGAAGGGCTTTCAATATTTGTTTCGGCATATTGCTTCATGATTGAATTCCACGCAGCCGTTGGGTGAATGTTATCAGGCGCATAACTGGCGTTATCGGAACGGTTGTAGATGGGAGTGTAAAAATCAAGGAAAGAGGTGCCTTTTGCCTGTTGTACACTGCGCAGCGCTGCCAGCCATTGTTGCCCAATAGTGTGCGTCATGAAAGGCCAGATGCTAGGTCCCGTGTCAGGTAAATAATTAAAACAAAGCACAATCTTGGCGGCCGGCCAGCCTCTGGCAATAATGCCGTTTACTGCGTTCGTCGTGGCTGCTGCATAAGCGGCTGGCGTGCCGCCGTTTAAATAATCGTTTACCCAGTAGCTAATAAAAATGTGGCGGTAAGAAGATTGGTATGTTGGAACCTGGTTAACATCGAAGACAGGCCGTCCCGCATTCAGACCGGGGGTCATGGAAGCACCGCTAAGGGCATCGTTTATTTCACTGGTTGGAATATCGTTGCAATACTGCGTTGACCAGCGAGCTGTGTATTGCTGTGTCCCCAGCTCGTTTCCAAAGGTGATGGAATCTCCGAAAAAAATGTCTTGATCGCTGGTGGTTGGTTTAAACGAAAAAAAAGGCAGGAGGAGAAAAAAGAGGAAAAGTTTTTTCATGATTGGTGGCGTTAAATATGAATGATGGATGTAACAAAATATCAATTGGTTTTAACGGGGCAATAGATCTTCTATCGGGTCAAATGCTTACCCAACAAGGTTTTCAAATACGTGATTGACATAGGTTTCTATCCCGGATGCGGGTGGTGGTGCAGCAGACTTTCGGTTGGAGTTCACGTGCAAAAAGCACAACGTTAGATGCGACGGGGACTTCGCAAAATTCAGGCCAGTCATTAGGATATTGTTTAAAAAATTTTCTCGAAAGCAGTTTCGCTGCCTTTGATTAAGGGTGCAACATTAAATCAAACAGTTTTATAGTCAAATGGAAAAGGTCTGAAATTCGATAAGGTCTGCCTATTCCTCGGCGAAGACCGTAAAAATACGATAATCAAAACCGCTAATCAGCCGTATTGTTGTGCAGAAAATGTTTTAATCAATGGGTTTTCTCTCAACCAGCGGTGCAAAAAACAACAGTACTGAGGAAGCCAACACAAGGTAAAGTCCCAGCTTTCTAACCGGACACTCGCCGCCTGCACAAGCCGGGAGCAGCAAAAAATTTCGCAGCGCCCAGGCAACGTTAAAAGCCGCAAACAAAAGCGTCACCCGCTTTGACCAGACTTTGTTGAACAAAACAAAGAGGAGACAAAGTCCTGCCCAGAAAAAATGAAAGTAGGCTGGCTTGCCAAAGGTTGTACCCGTTGTGTCAACGCCGGTAATGGTGATGCCTTTGCTTTCTATCGTCATCCAAGGCATAAAGCAAGCGGCTACCAACAATGCAGCGACCAGCAAGGAAAGAAGTACATTCAAACGCATAGTAAGAAATCAATAAAATGCCGGCAAAGTTAACGGAAGCTATTTCACCCAAACCGAAAAACCCCAGGGTGGAAGCGAAAGCGTTGAAGCTTGCAAAACGGGCGACGAAAACAGCTCGGTCATGGAATCAATAGCTACCGGAAACGCAAATTGTTTTTCTTCGGAAGAAAAATTCAGTGCAACCACAACCTCCTTGTCTCCTTTGCTTCGTTTAAAGACCAAAACTTTCTCACCGGCATCGCTGCGCAAGACTTGCAACGAAGCGTCCACAGCTAAAGCGCTGTTGGATTTTTTCAAGTCAAACAGATTTTTGTAAAAGAGGTGATGGGCACAATCTGGCTGCCAATCAATTGTATCTTTTTCAAAAAATTGAAGACGCTTTTGATTCGGCAATTCCTGTCCACTATAAATCAACGGCAAACCCGGCCACGTACAACTAAACACGGCTAAAGCTTTTGCCAGTTCGCCGTACTTCTCGTATTCCGTTCCGTTCCAACTGTTTTCGTCGTGGTTGGACGTAAACCAGGCTTTGGTGCCCGGCGCATCTTGGTATTGATCCAACACCTGCAAAAGTTCATTGAATGATGCCTGGCCTTTGTAAAAGTGTTCGGCCTTGTGCATCCACCGCCAGGTGTAAGCGGCATCAAATACCTGCATGTATTCAGGATTGTCAAGCGGATCTAACTCACCCAGCCAAAACAGCGGCTTTAACTTTTCCAGTTCCGGTTTTGCCTCCAGCCAAAAATCCAGTTCCACCCAAAAAGCCAGGTCGCAGCGAAAGCCGTCAATACCGGTTTCGGTAATCCAAAACTTCATGGCGCCAATCATGGCTTTGCGCAGCGCCGGATTCTTAAAATCCAGTTCAATGATGTCGTCCATGCCGGAGGCTTTTTTAAAGTCACCGGTATGTTCGTCTTTTTCGTACCAACCGGGATGCTCAACCGTCCACCAGTGATCCCAACCGGTGTGATTGGCCACCCAATCAAGAATCACTTTAAAACCCATTTGGTGTGCTTGGTAAACGAGGGTCTTAAAATCATCCAACGTCCCGAATTCAAGCGCCACCGAAGTATAATCTGAACAGGCATAATAACTGCCCATTGTGCCTTTGCGGTTCTTTTTCGAAATGGGTGTAAGGGGCATGAACCAAAGCGTTTCCACGCCCATATCCTTCAACCGCGGCAAGTGTGCTGCAAAAGCGCTGATCGTTCCTTCGGGTGTGTATTGCCGCAGGTTGACTTCGTAAATGTTGGTGTGCTGAATCCAGTCTTGCATGGTGGTGAAGATAGAGGGATGAATTAATAATTAATAATTAACAATGAACAATTAATAGTCTTCATTATGGAACGAAGCGCAGTTGGTTGTTTGCCATTCTTAATTTTTAATTATTACTTCTTAATTATTTCTTGCCCCTTGCCTGGCCTACTTTTGCAGACAATGAAAAGCTTCGACGTTCCGGTTGTTTATCGCAGTCCGCTCATCAGCGCCGTTAAAAAGGCGCGCAAGGAAGAAGACCGCATGAAGAAAGACTTCTCTCCCACCTTGCTCCATTTTGGTCCGCTGAAAATTTATTTAGCCCGCCATTTTGGTTTTTGCTACGGCGTGGAAAACGCCATTGACATTGCCTTTCGCACGGTAGAAGAAAATCCTGGTAAGCGCATTTTTCTGTTAAGCGAAATGATTCATAACCCGCAGGTGAACGGCGACCTGAAACAAAGCGGCGTAACCTTTTTGCAAGACAACAAAGGCCGTCAACTCATTCCGTTTGAAGAGTTGACGGCTGAAGACATCGTGCTCATTCCAGCCTTCGGCACTACGCTTTCTATCGAACAAAAACTACGCGGCATCGGCATACAAGTAGAAAAGTACAACACCACTTGTCCGTTCGTAGAAAAGGTTTGGAACCGCAGCGAAGCCATTGCAAAAAACAACTACACCATTGTTATTCACGGCAAGCCTTCGCACGAAGAAACAAGGGCCACGTTTTCTCATGCCACCGCTAACGCACCCTCGGTTGTGGTGAAAGACATGCAGCAAACGATTGAACTGGCAAAATACATTTTGGGCGAAAAGCCCGCTGCTGATTTTTACACCGAATTCGGCGGCCAATATTCCGAAGGCTTCAACGTAGAAAAAGATTTGCAACGCATCGGCGTGGTGAACCAAACCACCATGCTTGCTTCCGACACGCAAGCCATCGCCGATTACCTGCGCGAAACGATGATAAAAAAATTCGGGCTCGATGATTCAACCGTCAAGGATCATTTTGCCGATACCCGCGACACTTTGTGCTATGCCACCAATGACAACCAAACCGCTGTCACCGGCATGTTGAATACGCCTGCTGACTTGGCCATTGTTATTGGCGGCTACAATTCTTCCAACACCTCTCACCTTGTTGAATTATGCGAAGAAATCCTGCCCACCTATTTTATCAGCAGCGAAGAAAAAATCTTGTCGCCGCAAACGATACTGCATTACAATTTTCACACGAACGAAGAACTGGTGACGAACGATTATTTGCCTTCCAAAGAACCCGTTTCCATTTTAATTACCAGCGGTGCTTCTTGTCCCGATGCCCTGGTGGAGGCCGTAATTCGCAAGTTGGTTTCCTTTTATCCGCAAAGCAAAACGGTAGAGGACATAACCGAAGCAATCAGCAAATAAAACGTTACGAGTACACGGCAGCATGCCCAAGAGGCAAGCGAAACTTTCTTATTCAAGGCGTCCGCTTCGGGATAGCACAGGACAATTCTTCAACGGCGGAAAGTAGCTTTACCCGTATCGCTAATACCTTGCTGTATGAAGAAATTTGCTGTTCTGTTTTTCTTGTCTATTCTCTGCACCGCAGTTGTTCTTGCATCGCCGCCAAACAAATTCAACCTTTTTGTCGCACCCGGAACGCTAAGCGAAAACACTGTGACTTTGTTGTGGGACAAGCAAAGCGAAAAGAGCAACACGGTTTACGAAGTTTCGCTGAACGGCAAAGCGGTGGCATTCACAAGCAAAACAAATTATACGCTTGCGCAGTTGCAACCTAATACAACGTACACGGTTGGCGTCAGGGTTAAACAAAGCGGAAGCAGCAACGAAAAAGAGAATGTCACACTGCGCTTTAAAACCGCTGCAAAAGGAAAGGTTTACAACATTCTTGACTACGGCGCTAAGGCCGACAGTGCGTTCAAAAACACAAAGGCCATTCAAGCCGCGATTGATGCCTGCACCGACGGCGGAACGGTTTACATTCCAAAAGGCTCCTTTGTTTCCGGTGCGCTTTTTTTGAAAAGCAACATGACGCTTTACATTGAAAAAGACGCCGTGCTCAAAGGCTCAACCGATGTGCAGGATTATCTGCCGATGATCCTGAACCGATTTGAAGGATGGGAGTTAAAAACCTACGCAAGCCTGTTAAACGCCGGCACACTCAACCGGGCAGGAACCTACAACGTAAAGAACCTTCGCATCACCGGCGGCGGAACAATCTCGGGTGGCGGAAAACGCTTGGGCGATGCGATGATTAAAGCCAGCGGCATCAGAAGCCGCGGACGCCTTGTTTGTTTGATGAATTGCCAGAACGTGTGCCTTTCCACTCTCACCGTGACCGAACCGCCCTGCTGGACCGTTCATTACATCTACAGCAACAACGTTACTTGCCATGATTTAAACATCGTTACGAACGGCATTCGTAACGGCGACGGCATTGATCCCGACTCAACAACCGACTCTTATATTTTCAATTGCACCTTCGATACCGGCGACGATTGCATTGCCATTAAATCGGGAAAAAATCCCGAAGGTTTTTTTGTGGCAAAGCCCACGAAAAACGTACGCATCACGGATTGCGATTTTAAAAGAGGGCACGGCATTTCCATCGGCAGCGAAATGTCGGGCGGCGTAAGCGATGTGTTGGTGCAAAATTGCAAGGCCGGTGCGCTGCTTCATGGTATGCAAATCAAAGGCACGAAGGACCGCGGAGGCTACGTAAAAAATGTAACCGTTGCCGATTGCCAGTTGCTGCAAATCACGGTCTTCTCAGCAGTGAATTATAACAACGATGGCGAACCTGCACCCGAAGTGCCCACCTTCGAAAATTTTGTTTTTAAGAACATTGATTTGTCCGGTGCTTCGCTGAAAGAACCGGTGATTGACATAAACGGTTTTAAAGATCCGGCGCACCGCCTGCGCAACGTTAGTTTCACCAATATTCTTCTTCCCGAAAACGCAAAGGTTGTCATCAACGACGCGGAGAACGTAAGTTTTATAAACGTGAAAACAACAAGCGGTGCAAAGCCACAATACACCGCTACAAACAGCAGTGGGATTGTTTACGAAGGCGGCAAGTAAAGTGGCGCATGTGTTGTTTTATGTACTGAGCTGTATTGCTACTATCATCGTCTGTTGCGTCGCACACTTGTGCGTTTGGTAATTCTATTCGGCACGAATGGTAAAAAGTGATTTGCGCCATGACAATAAGAAATTGCGAACATCAAGAGGTTGATTTCCAAGTGGGCAGTTTTTCGGATGATGCAGTTCTACGGCATATATTTACGTGTTGTGCGAAATACGCAGCCCGTTTCATATTCAAACATGCAGGACTATAAACATCTCGACAAAACTGACAAGCAACTTCGCTCATGGTACAATGACAAAGTTCGTGAAGGCAAAATCGGCAATATGGACTTTGATACCTTTCAAAATTGGTATGTTACAAATGCCACCTCTTGCCACTATTGCGGATTGACAGCATCCGAAAGTCAACAAATAGTTAGAAACCGGAAATTGACATCAAAACGTTTTCCTCAAAACGGCAAACACGGACGTGGAACAAGCAGGGGAATGTGGTTAGAAGTTGATAGATACAACCCGAATGGCAAATATGAAATCGGAAATATTGTGCCGAGCTGTTATTTCTGCAACAACGACAAAAGCGATGTTTTTCAAGGTGACGACTATAAGAAATTCATGAACGACAGAATTGGTTTTCTAAAGCAACTGCTGACAGTGCTAATTGCATGTTTTGCTCTCTCCTGTTCTTCAATTGACCCAAACAAATTATCTGAAGACGAAGCAAGGAAACTTATAATCGCAGAATTCCAAAAAGAAAGTCCGAACATGGTTGAAGTCATTGATTTTAAAGAGGCAGATGGAGTAAAACAGGAAATGTTCGGACAAAAGAATACTTAATGAAGTATCATCTAAAAATCAGGTTTTTGCAAAATGCTCACCAACACTTTACGGTTCATCAATCAGTGTTTTTCAAACCTGACAGCTATTTCAAAAAAGGGTGGAGCAAAGGTGATTATCGGCATTATAAGAAAGGCGAGACAATGGAATTTGATAGCCAAAACCTTTTTGAAAAGACCGAGAATGGTTGGAACTACTAATGGACTATAGCTCTCGTTGGCACCCACGCCAACGAGCAAATGAATAAGCAAAAACAAACAAAGTTGAAGTTTGCATCTTGCTCAATAGGATTCCCGAACGTACAAGAGTGCGACGCAACCGACGCTTAATGGATAGACGAACTTCTGGCTTATAATCACTTTCGTTTCTACATCCCGACAATCCTTTTTAATCCTTTCATCCCTGGTCACACAATCAACACCGGTATCTTCAGCTTGTGCCGCACTGCGTCAATCGTTTGGCCATAAAGCCAATCCTTTACGCCTCTGTGCCCGTGAGCACCAATAATTAAAAGATCAGCGCCGGATTCGTTCACCAAACGGGCAATCTCTTTGGTGCGGTAACGAAAGCCCAACACCGTTTCCGCATTCAGGTTCTGCTTTCGGATTTCTTCGGCGTAGGCTTCTAATTTTTCTTTGTCCTTTTGTGTTTCAAAATCATCGCTGTTTTCTTCCAGCATTTGCGCCGATACGCTTTCTACAATGTGAATTAAAATAACGGTTGCGCCTTCGCCGGCCTGCGCCACAGCGTGCGCCAAAATGTTTTCATCACGTTCGCTAAAATCCAGTGCTGCGGCCACTTTTCGGTAATGCGGCAAAGCTGTTGCGCCAAGCGAAGAAGGCTGCTCTTTGTGAACCCTTGCCGACAACCCCGACGGTCTTCGCCGCCACAACGGATAAAAAACGGTAACGGCCAGCAGGCCTACAAACAGCAAGGCAGAAACAAGAATAATCAGCTTCCAAAACACATTGTCACTGGCTGCAAAATACTCGCCGCCTTTTTCGTACAGCATTCGAAGATTGAGGTAAACAAGAACGGCTGTTACGCACCACGACAATACCTGCACAAACGGACCGATGGTAAACTCGCCCATCGTTTTTTTATCGCTTACAAAATGAATGAGCGGCACAATGGCAAAGCCCAATTGCAAACTCAACACCACCTGGCTAAGCACCAATAAATCGTCAATGTTTTCCTCGCCGTTTACAACAATGACAAGCACGGCAGGAATGATGGCAATAACCCTTGTAAGCAATCGCCGCACCCAAGGGTTGATGCGAATACGCAGGTAACCTTCCATCACAATCTGTCCAGCAAGCGTGCCGGTAATGGTGCTGCTTTGTCCGGCAGCAATGAGCGCCACCGCAAACAAAATAGGCGCGATGTGCGTTCCCAAAAAAAAGTTCAGCAACTTGTGTGCTTCTTTAATCTCGGCCACGTCGCTGCGGCCCGCTTTAAAAAACACCGCGGCAGCCAAAATAAGGATGGCCGCGTTCACAAAAAAAGCGGCATTCAACGCTACAACGCTATCAATAAAGTTCAGCTTCAAGGCCCGCTTAATGCCGCTTTTGCTGCGGCTTATTTTTCTTGTTTGCACAAGGGCCGAATGCAAATAAAGATTGTGCGGCATGATGGTGGCACCGATGATTCCCGTTGCAATAAACAAGGCTTGTGTGTTGGGAATGGAAGGCACAAAACCGGTAACCACTTCGCTAAGGTTTGGCTTTGCAAGAATAATTTCAACCAGAAAAGAAATCCCGATGATGGCAATGAGGCAAATGATGAAAGCCTCCATCTTTCTCATGCCAAGCCTTTGCAACAGCAACAATAAAAAGGTATCAAATACGGTGATCAAAACCGCCCACAACAACGGCATGCCCGTGAGCAGTTGAATGCCGATGGCCATGCCCAACACTTCGGCCAAATCGGTAGCGGCAATGGCTACTTCGGCAAGGAGGTACAAAACAAAATTGATAGACTTTGGATAGGTTTCGCGGTTGGCTTGCGCCAGGTCTCTGCCGCGAACAATACCCAATCGTGCCGACAGCATTTGCAGCAGCAAGGCCATCAGGTTGCTCATCAATAAGACCCAAATTAACTTGTAGCCAAACTGGCTGCCGCCCTGCAAATCCGTAGCCCAATTGCCGGGATCCATATAGCCAACGCTTACCAAGTAAGCCGGACCGAAATAGGACAAGATTCGCCGCCACTTGGGCTTGGAAAGATTGGTGGTATCAACGCTTTGGTGCACCTCGCTCAGCGAGGCTTCCGTGGTTAGCCTATTCATACACGACAAAAATGTTTTTTGCGGCCTGTTCGCTTATCGTCACCGTTTTTGTTTTCAGTTTGATTTCGATGGATTGATCAAAAGGAAAATGTTTTTTTACTTCCAGTTTTGTACCAATGGCGATGGCCTTGTGCTTGAGCAGTTCCAACATTTCCGCCGACTGATTGGCCACGCGGCATACCGTGGCGCTTTTGTGTAAAGGCAACAAAGAGAGTGGCAATTGGTTGCGTGCCGTTATTTTTCCTTTGCTGTCGGGAATGGGATCGCCGTGCGGATCGTAAGGCGGAAAGCCGAGAAATTCGTCGAGGCGGTCAATGAGTTTTTTACTGCTCACGTGTTCCAGTTCTTCGGCCAGGCCGTGTACTTCTTCCCAGCTAAAGCCCAGCTTCTGCGAAAGAAAAAATTCCCAGAGCCGGTGACGCCGGATGATGAACAAAGCCGTTTTCTTCCCTTCGGTGCTTAACGAAAAACCGTAATAAGGCGTATAGTTGAGAAGCCCTTTGGCGCTAAGCTTCTTCATCATGTCGGTAACGGATGCGGCCTTGGTGTTGAGTTGCTCCGCTACGGCATTGGTGCTGGCCGTGCCGCCCTTTTCCTGCAGATGGTAGATGGCCTTCAGATAATTTTCTTCGCTGATGGAATAATTCAAGGCTGGCTAATTTAAAATTTAGGCGAATCTAAAAAAAGAAACCGATAAACCGCTGACAGATGACGGCGACTGAATAATTTGAAGTGCGGTTTTCTCTGTCATCTGTGCTCCATAAAGCTGTCATCCCTGATTCATTTTCCAAATTTTGTTTTACTTAGCCTTAAATAGCCGACGATGTTCAGACCGGTATGGATGATTTTTTTGCTGCTCTGCTTTGCAGCTTGCAAGAATGACGACAAGAAGAAAGAAACGCAAACAAAAACCGAAGCGCCGCAAATAGGGCTTGCTTCATTTTTTAAGGAAGGTGCACTTCCCTATCAATTAAGCGACACGGCCTTGCTTCGCAACAGCGATACCGCTTCGCTTCCGGCAAGCATTGTTGCGCCGCTGATTGCCGACAGCATCAAAAAGAAATATTTTGATGAGGACAAAATCCGCTATACGGCGCTGGCACGCTTTGCACAAAAAGGAAAAGACGTTTATTACATCATCAAAGCTTCCGGCGGCGGCAAAAAAGCAGCACTGCTGCTGGTGTTTGATAAGCAGAATAATTTCGGCGCCACTTATCCGCTTCTTTTACCCGATGCCAATCCGAACACGTCGCAAACAGTGGTGATGGATAAGAACTTTACCGTGACCAAGACAACCACCTTGCGCAACGGCGCAGAGGTTACAGGAGAGGGAAAAGAAGTGGTGGCTTACGACGCAGCGTCAAAAGCTTTTAGCCTGATTATGATGGATGCGCTGAACGACAATCCCGCTGTGTTGGTCAATCCCATTGATACCTTTCCAAAAAAGAACAAACTCGCCGGCGATTATTTTTTAAACAAGAAAAATTTAATTGCCGTTCGCGACGGACGCTATCCCACTCAATTGCTTGTTTACATTCATACCGAAAACGAAGCAGGTGATTGCATCGGACAATTAAAAGGCGAATTTATTCTCACAACGTCAACCACCGCAGCGTATCGGCAAGGTGGCGATCCTTGTGTTTTAAACTTAACCTTTAACGGCAATACGGTTTCCATGTCCGAGGAAAGAGGCTGCGGCAATTACCGCGGACTCGACTGTCCGCTCAGCGGAAGCTTCACCCGCAAAAAGGCACAATCGGCGAAACCGCTTTCTTCAAAGACCAAAAGAAGGTAATTGAAGCCCGTGTCGTTACCACACATTAATGAAAATGACTTATTTTGCCCCTTTGTAAAATCTAAAAGAATGAATTTCACATCTTATCAAGTGCCTTATCCTGTGGACAACCGCTACGCAAAACGCGTGGCTTATTTCTCAATGGAATTTGCCATTCACCAGCCCCTGAAAATTTACAGCGGGGGTCTTGGCTTTTTGTCCGGCTCGCACCTGCGCAGCGCCTACGAACTCCGCCAGAATTTAATCGGCATCGGCATTCTGTGGAAATACGGTTATTACGACCAGGCCCGCAATCAGGATCAGTCCCTGCAAGTAACCTGGATGGAAAAAATTTATTCCTTCCTCGAAGACACGGGCATTAAGTTTTCACTCACCATTCACGAACATCCGGTTTGGGTGAAAGTGATGTATCTGCCGCCCACTACGTTTAACTCTGCGCCGCTATTTTTAATGACGACGGACATTCCGGAGAACGACTATATCTCGCAAACCATCACGCACCGTTTGTACGATGCAAACGTTTCAACCAAAGTGGCACAGTTTATTTTGCTAGGCGCCGGCGGTGCAAGGCTGTTGGAAGAAATCGGTTTCGATCCCGAAGTCTATCACCTGAACGAAGCACACGGCGTGTCGGCCGCGTTTTATCTTTATCAGAAGTACGGCAAGGACCGGGAAGAAGTGCGCAAGCGTTTGGTGTTTACCACGCATACACCCGAAGAAGCCGGCAACGAAAAACACGACATTTATCTCTGCGCTAAGATGAGTTATTTCTCGGGCTTAAGCATTGACGAAGTGCGTGAGCTCACCGGCATTACCGACGATCAATTCAATCATTCATTGGCGGCCTTGCGTTTTGCACGCATCGCCAACGGCGTATCAAAATTGCACGGCGAAGTGTCACGCGAAATGTGGGGCAAGTACGAGGACATTTGCCCGATACTTTCCATCACCAACGCACAAAACTGGCGGTACTGGAGCGACAAGGCTTTGTACCAGGCAGGCGAAGAGGCGAATGACGCCAAGTTTGACGACCGCAAAAAATGGATGAAGAAACGTGCCTTTGAAATCGTAGCCGACCAAACCGGCAAATGGTTTGACCCGAACGTGTTTACCATTGTGTGGGCACGGCGTTTTGCGGGTTACAAACGTGCGGGCTTGATTGCATCGGACCGCGAACGTTTTGAAGCCTTGTTGAACAACGCAAAGCATCCCGTGCAAATCATTTGGGCCGGCAAGCCTTACCCGGTTGATTATCCCGCCATTTCCGAATTCAATTATCTGGTAAACCTGAGCAAGTCTTATAAAAACGTGGCAGTGCTTATTGGATACGAGTTGAGTTTATCAAAACGTTTGAAACAAGCAGCCGATTGTTGGTTGAACAATCCGCGTGTGCCGCGTGAAGCATCGGGCACAAGCGGCATGACGGCGGCCATGAACGGCGCGGTAAACTTTAGTACGAACGATGGTTGGATTCCGGAATTTGTGCATCATGGCAACAACGGCTTTGTGGTGCCGCCGGCTGATTACGCGACAATGAACGTGCAGGAACAGGACCAATATGATTTAGACCAGTTGTACAAAATACTGAACGAAGAAATCCTTCCGCTTTACTACGACGAGCCTGATACCTGGCGGCAAGTGGTGAAGAACGGTATGCGTGACGTACAGATAACCTTTAACAGCAACCGCATGGCGGAAGAGTATTACGAGTTGTTGTACAAACGGCCTTACACGCCGCCTACTGCAAAGGAAGTGCTGGTTGAAGACGACATTGCGCATTAAGCATTTTGTTCGATAAATTGATTTAGCAAATGCCGGTAACTGTGCCGGCATTTTTTATTTCAGTAGAGAAATCTTGTGTGGTATTTATTGTTAGTAAGCAAAGGTTTTGTTCAACTTTTGTTTGAGTATCAATCAAAAGTTGAACAAGAAGGTGCGTATATTAGCTGTTATAGGCAACGCATTAGGACGATCATGAAAACACTACCATTACTAACACTAACATTTCTTTTCGGCTGCAATAGCGTTAGCGAACACATTGAACAGCAAGTTGACAGCAATATTGAAACAGCTAAACAGGATATGAATGCCGAAATTGAGAAATCGAAAGAGGAGTTCAGGGAAGCGTATCAGCTTGCGGAAAAAAGCAACAGCGACAAATTCGGGCTGCAAAACCTGCAAACCTTCAAAACAACCTTTACCAGCACTGACAACTACCTCGATAGCCTCAAAACAGAGATGGACGGGTTAAACGACAAGGATGTTCACACGGTAGAACTGGTGAAATCCATTTTTCTTTACAAAGGAGCCGGTGACAGCATCATCAACAAATTGAATCGCACAATTGCAATAGGGAAGGCCGTTGCAAGAACGGAGAAGCAAAAGGTTGCTATAAAGGCAATGAATGATTCTTTGGGAATAGCACCAAACCCAGACCGTTGGAAAGAACAAACCTTTGGCCTAACGGGTCCACTGGGTGCCAGCATGGTACTTTATGGGCTTCGGACCGAGTTGTACGCTATTGGAATGAAAACACTGACAGACTGGTAGTGTTGCCTATAACATAGCGTTTATAAAAGAGTGGCTAAAGTGCTAAATTGAACAACAAAACATTATTCAACGGCAAAGCAAACGTGAATCGGACGAACTTGAAATGCCACTCCTTCGCAAACGCTTTGCACGTTGGCTGCTTCCTTTCATCACCCCTGCACCGGCAACTCAATCGTAAACACGCTTCCCTTTCCCAACGTACTCTCCGGCTTTATCGTTCCATCGTGTGCTTCCACAACTGATTTAACGTAACTTAATCCAAGACCAAAACCTTTTACGTTATGAAGGTTGCCCGTGTGTGCCCGGTAAAATTTTTCGAAGATGCGCTTCACCGTTTCGCGGGTCATGCCGATGCCGTTGTCTTCGATGCGGATGATAAACTTTCGCGGAGCAGATGAAGTAGTGAGCGAAATGTGCGGCGGCACGTTCTCCTTGGAATACTTCACCGCGTTGTCGAGAAGATTGTTGATGATGTTGTTGATGTGCACTTCGTCGCCTTCAATCAAATC
Organism: Flavisolibacter ginsenosidimutans; assembly: GCF_007970805.1. Taxonomy (GTDB): domain Bacteria; phylum Bacteroidota; class Bacteroidia; order Chitinophagales; family Chitinophagaceae; genus Flavisolibacter; species Flavisolibacter ginsenosidimutans. Next base: position 2,680,462 of record NZ_CP042433.1, read on the forward strand.
GTTTTCGGCGTTCAAGTGAATTTCCATGTCGCCGCCTTTTTCCTGCAGGCGCAGGGCAAAATTGTCCGCCACGTCTTCAATGATTTGGTGCACGTGCAGCGGCCTTTTGTTCAGTTGAATTTCCTGTCGGTCGAGCAGCGCCGATTTTAAAATCGTTTCCACCTGCCGGTTCATGCGCTGGTTTTCTTCTTTAATGATACTGCTGAAATAGGTCAACTTTTCGGGGTTGCCAATCACCTTCGGATTTTTGAGTGCATCCACCGCCAGCGAAATGGTGGCAATCGGCGTTTTAAACTCGTGTGTCATGTTGTTGATGAAATCATTTTTAATGACGTTGAGTTTCTTTTGCCGGATCATGGTGTGCACCGTCAGGTAAAAGGCAGTAACGATGACGAGTGTAAAAAGAATGGCCGCAATGATGCGCGGCTGCAGGTCTTTGAACACCATCTTTTTTATCGGGATCACGATGATTAGAAATTCATCAGCGGTCAGGTTTTCCGCGGCGCTGCCGCTCGGCGGCGTAATGTATTGGATGACGGGAAAATAATTGACCGTGTCCTGCCGCCATTGCTTGAACTCCGGCGACTGCCGTTCAATCGTTCCCAACGCTTCACCCGACAAGGTGGCCAGCGCAAACTGGTAAGGCACGTAATCAAAATTCTGCCGCTTGAAAACCGTGTCTATTTTTTCCTTGATGTCTTCGGCGGTAAGGCGGCTGCCCAGGGTTAAGGGCTTTGTCTGCTCCATCGAAAATTCGTCAAAACCGGGAAAGGGCCGTGCGGTAATGTTGAAGCCCTTGGCCTGCGAAAGTTCCGCCGCCACCACGCCGGTCACTGTTTGCAGCTTTTCGCGTATCTGTTCTTCCTTTGCCACCAGCATGTTGTTGAGCCAGGAGATTTGAATGAAGATGATGCCGATAAGAGAAATGCTTATGAGGACGATGATTATGGGGAAAATTCGTTTCACTGCCGACAAGATTGAAAAAAAATTGTTCCAAACAAAAATAGCGGAAGCACACCGCTTTGCGCGATGGCACAAGTTTGTTATGTTTATTTTTTAACAGCAAGGACCATCGTATGACAGCACCCGCAGCCGGCGTTTTACTCATTGCAGACCCGTTTTTAAAAGACCCCAACTTTATGCGCACGGTGGTGTTTTTAACCGAGCACCGCGACGACGGCACCATTGGCTTTGTGCTCAACCGCAAGTACGAAAACACGCTGGACGAACTGCTGCCCGAAGTGGAAGGCCACAAGCTCCCGGTTTATTACGGCGGGCCTGTGCAAATGAATACGATCCACTTTTTGCATCGCTATCCCGATGAAATTTCCGGCGGCGTGGAAGTGATGAAGGGAATTTACTGGGGCGGCGATTTCGATGCTGTTATAGCGCTTATTAACAGCGGCAAAGCCGATCCGGAAAAGATTCGTTTTTACATTGGTTATTCCGGCTGGAGTTCCGGACAGTTAGAAACCGAGATGGATGAAAAAACCTGGCTCACCGTGGAAGCCGTGCGCAAGCTTGTTTTTCATCCCAACGCCGAAGAAATCTGGCGAGATTCCATCAAACACCTCGGCGGCGAGTACGAGATGATGATCAACTTCCCGATTGATCCGCAATTGAATTAGTCTGAACCACGATTTGGGCGGATTGAAAAGATTTTACCAGAAATGAAAGAGTCGTTCAGAAGTGAACGACTCTTTTTTATAGACATGTTTTGATTTCTTTTTAATCCATTGAACCTACCCAAATCGTGGTTCAGACAATCACGGTTCAAGAATTACCTTCCTGTCTTTGGGATACTTCACGCTATAACCCATCTTTACTTTTTTCTCTTGCCCCGGTTGTAAGGTTATTGTCCACGTAACAAGGCCTGATTCTTCGTTCATGTTTGCCTCCGGTGCGTTCTTGTCCTTCACTTCAATTTCTTTCGTTGCCGATACCGGAAATTGATCCTGCACCGTTACGGAAACCGGCAGTTTCTTTGTGTTCATCGCCGTTATCTCGTATTCTTTTGTTTCGGTGCGGTTGCTGCCAATGAATTTTTTGGAGCTGAACTCCTTCAGCAATTTTCTCGACACTTTAATGCCGTTGTCTTTGCCCAACGAAAGCGAAAGCGTGTCGCCTGCGTTTGATAAATCAATATAAGTTTTGCCCAAGAACGTTCCCTCGTAATAAAGGTTTGATTCGCCCGATTGCAGGTCATAATCCTGCCAATTTAAAATCTTCGCCGTAAGAAAAGCAGCAGGGTCAAGTTTGGGGACGGCAACGTATTCGTACAATGCCGGAACGTCTATCTTTTTAATGGCGATGGTGGTCGTTTTGCCGTCGGTTTCCAGCGTGTATTTTTCATCAATCCTGTAAACAATATTCGTGGGTTGATATTGTGTGTTTACGGTAACGATGTCAATGCCAGGCGTACGGCCTTGCAACGTACTCGCACCGCGAATCATGACTTTCTTTGCAAGCCCATCCTCTACCGCTTCTTTTTTATCACCGTAGCCAACAATCACAACTTCCGACAACGAATTTTGGCTCGGCGTAAGGTTTACAGTGAGATAGCCCGGCTTTGCTTTTATTTCCTTTGAATAATAACCAACCGACGAAACAACGATGGAAGCGTTAGCCGGAAGGTTTTGCAATTTAAAAAAACCGTTCACATCTGTTAGCGTGCCCATGTTGCTTCCTTTCACGCTAATGCTTGCGCTGACAATGGCATTTCCACTTTCGTCCAGCACGCGGCCGCTCACCACGCCGGGCATAAGGGCTTGCGAACGTTGCCAGGCAACGGAAGGATCGTAAAAATTCAGCGCCCACGTTTGCAGAGAGGAAGGCGTTGCGTTGTCGCCCGGATTACCAGTGCTCAATTGCACAGCTACATCTTTCCAGGTTTCGCCGCTGCGCTGAAAAACGTTGGCGTTCATCAATACGTTCAACGGCCTTGTGATATCGGTTACGCGTACATCATACGTTGGATACCAGCCCGCGTCTTTCACCGTGTACAGCAATTCAAACTTTATGTTTTGTGTTTCGCGGCTGCTGATCAAAGCCGTAACGGTGTAGTTTACGCTGTCGCGTTTTTTGCCAACTTCAGAAACTTGTGCATTCACTTTCGCCAGTTCTTTTTGCTGCGCAAGAATTCGTTTTTCAATCTCCATTTGCTTTTGCAGAACTTCTGTTAAGCGGGCACGGTGAAGGTCCAGCGCTTGTTTCAATTCTTCTGTTTTCACGCCGGCCTGCCCACCAATGGCTTCGTTTTTGGTAAGCATGTCTTCTTCTTTTTTAAACACTTGCAGAAGACGAGTGTCGGCGGCAATTTTATCCTGAAGCGAAGCCCGATTGTCAAGCAAGGCCCGTTCGTCGGCTTCCAGTTTTCGCTGGCTGGTAAAATCTTTTACCGCCTGCACCGATAGCAATGTAATGGCCGCATCGGCTTTAAGTTGCAGGCTTTGTTGTTCCAACTGGTTGCTCAACCCGTTAAAAATAATTTCAGTTCTACCCGGTAAAACGGACAGGTTTGCCGTGCGAAGAATTTGTGCGCCGGAAGAAAAAACCGTTACGCCGGAGACGACACTTTCAGCAGTTAATTTCCTGGTTTGTGCAAAACAGGCCGCGTTAACAAAAAAGAACAGGGAAAGAAGGTAAAGTCGCATACGCTGTGTTTTTTTGGTGGATGCAGAACAAGCTTTTGTTGCATAAAAAAAGCTGTTCAAATTGAACAGCTTTTAAAAATATCGAAGAAAACTTTATTCCGCTTCTTTTGCACCTTCTACCAGCACGGTTACTTTGTTGTTCAGCACTTCTACAAAACCGCCCTGAATGTTGTAGCTCGTCGTGTGAGATTGTTTGTCGCGCAACACCTTCACGCGGCCGGCTTTTAAAGCACTTACCAGCGGTGCGTGTTTGTCCAATACTTCAAACGAACCGCTGATGCCCGGCATCTGTATGCCGTACACCTCGCCACTGAAAAGTTTGCGTTCGGGAGTTAATATTTCTAAGATCATAATTCGACAATTTGATAATTCGGCAATTCGACAATGAAAACCAGTTGGCCAATTATCCCTGCGCCTGCGCCATTAACTTCTTCCCTTTTTCAATCGCATCATCAATAGAACCTACGAGGTTGAACGACGCTTCGGGGTATTCGTCCACTTCACCGTCCATGATCATGTTAAAGCCGCGGATGGTTTCTTCAATCGGAACCAACACGCCTTTCAAACCGGTAAAGGCTTCGGCCACGTGGAAGGGCTGCGAAAGAAAGCGCTGCACTTTACGGGCACGGCTTACGGTGAGTTTGTCCTCGTCGCTCAATTCATCCAAACCAAGAATGGCGATGATGTCCTGCAATTCTTTGTAGCGTTGAAGAATAAGTTTCACGCGGTTGGCGGTATTGTAGTGCGCTTCACCAACAACCGATGGCATCAAAATACGCGAAGTAGAATCAAGCGGGTCAACCGCGGGGTAGATACCCAAGTCGGCAATCTTACGGCTCAATACTGTTGTGGCATCAAGGTGCGCAAAGGTCGTCGCCGGCGCGGGGTCAGTTAAGTCATCCGCAGGCACGTAAACGGCTTGTACGGAAGTAATGGAACCGTTTTTTGTAGAAGTAATGCGTTCCTGCATCAAACCCATCTCGGTTGCCAGCGTAGGCTGATAACCCACGGCCGAAGGCATACGTCCTAACAGGGCCGATACTTCAGAACCGGCTTGTGTAAAACGGAAGATGTTGTCAACGAAGAAAAGAATGTCGCGGCCCTTGCCGGTGCCGTCACCATCGCGGTAGTACTCGGCGATGGTCAAACCCGAAAGCGCAACGCGGGCACGGGCTCCGGGAGGCTCGTTCATTTGGCCGAATACAAACGTTGCTTTTGAGTCGGCCAGCTCGTTCATGTTCACTTTGCTCAGGTCCCAGCCGCCTTCTTCCATGCTGTGCTTGAAAGCGTCGCCATAATTCATGATGCCCGCTTCAATCATTTCACGCATCAGGTCATTTCCTTCACGGGTTCTTTCTCCTACTCCGGCAAATACGGACACACCAGCGTAAGCCTTTGCAATATTGTTGATCAATTCCTGGATCAATACAGTTTTTCCTACACCCGCACCACCAAACAAACCAATCTTACCACCTTTGGAATAAGGTTCAATCAGGTCAATTACTTTAATACCGGTGTACAAAACTTCTGTAGCGGTAGAAAGGTTTTCAAATAAGGGCGGTTTGGCGTGAATGGGGCGGCCATTGACTTTTGGAACCGGGGGCAACCCGTCAATTGGGTCACCTGTTACATTAAACAGGCGTCCGCGGATTTGCTCACTCGCCGGCATTGTAATTGGTGAACCGGTATCTACTACGTCCATTCCACGCAGCAAGCCTTCGGTGCCGTCCATGGCAATGGTACGAACGCTGTCTTCGCCTAAGTGCGTTTGCACTTCCAGCACCAGCGTATCGCCGTTCTGTCTCTTTATTTCTAATGCGTTAAAAATTTCGGGAAGGCCACCGTCGAACTGCACGTCCACCACGGCGCCAATAATTTGTTTAACCTTGCCAACTTTTGCCATAAATAGCGTTTATTGAAGTATTGAAAGGGCGGCTGCAAGCAGGCTGCCTCCTGTTTTCAGGCTGCAAAAGTAAGGGGGTGAGGCCATTTTACCAATCGAAATAAAGCAAATTATTGCTGTATATCACAAGCGCAATCCGGCGGCGGCGGACAAAGAACTGCGAGATCGTAAACTGGAATTACAGGCAGGTCAGTTGTGCGGCTCAGGCGCATGCCTTGATTTAATGAAGCGCCGTTTATAAACCCTACCAAAAGCGAAGAAGGCTTTTTGCTCACATCGCTCCAAATCCCGTGAGGTTGCTTTTGGCGAAAACGGTCCTTCTCTGCCTCAGAATTGCCGTCATATTTTACAAAATAAAAGATAAAACTATCGTTGACTGCGGGCTGCTTTTCCATTAGGGAGAGTAGGTCACGGGCAGAAATTTTTACAACCGCGTCGTCCTTGCCGCGGCGGCCGCGCATCTGCAACGCTTCAGCCTTGCCCACCCGCAGGCTTTCGGGCAAGGCAGTACTTGCGATTGACTGCTCGTTTGCAGAACCCGCGTTTTTTGTTGGCACTTTGCCGGCTACTTCGTTACAGCCATACGCGATTGCCAGTACGACAATGATGAAAAGAAAATGTCTCATTTGTTCGTTGATTTAAGCGTTAGTAAATATGAATCCTTTCAGTTAGGACAGACAACATGGCGGGATTGCTTGCTTTCAGAAGGACGGACGGCAAACCGAACAAAACAAAAATCAAACGCGGCATCACCCCCGTTTTTCCAGTAATTTTCAAACCATCTCAAGAGGAGTTTGACGATTAATGCGCCGGGTTATTCTGCTAAAAATAAGAAGTATTTTCCCTACCTTCAAAGCAAGCCTCCCTTCATTTTGCTCAACTTACTTTAATGCTATGCTTACGAAACTGCCGCTTGTTTCTTTCCTCGTGTTTGTGTTTTTAAACAGCCAAGGTCAAATTCCGCAAGAGAAAGAGTTGGTGCAAAAAATTTCGTTGGCAAAAAACGATGAAACGCAAATTATAGCCCTTGGCGAACTGGCGGAACTTTATTCGATCTTTCGCGACAACAAAAAAGCCGACAGCGTTTTGGAAAAACAAATGCTGCTGGCCGAAATTTCGCAGAACGACGAATTGATCCTGAAAACGCTTTCGGGCAGCGTAATAGACAACATTGCGGCTTGGTCGAGTAAGGAAACCTTTGACCGCGCCACGGCATTTTTGCAAAAATGTTTGAGTTACGCAAAAGAAAAAAACAACACACACCTTGAAACCATCACTCACCTTAAGTTGGCCAGCCTGTTTCAAAAACGGCAGCTTTACGACCAGGCCATGGAGCAATCCGTACTTGCGTTTAACGTTTTGGACGGAAAGCAAGATTCGTTGAAAGCTGCATTGTACCTTGAACTGGGCGATGCTTTTTCGGGGAAAGGCGATGCCGTAGCAGCGTATAAAAACTACAACAGCGCCTACGATATTGCTTACTCACTGGACAACGTGCCTTTGCAATCGGCAACATGGCATTCGTTTGCAGATTTTTACCTGACACTCGGCGACAGCACGTTGGCCAAAAACGCTTTGCTGGAAAGCCTTCGTTTAAACAAAAAACACAAAAGCCAAGCAGGACTGCTGGCCGACTACATTGACCTTTTCCGCTTAACCGTTGAAATAGATTTTGCCAACAAAGCCTTGCTGCTTGCCAACGAATTAAAATCGCTGAAAGACCAACTGCTTTGCAAACGGTTGTTGTTTTCTTACATCATGGTGGTAGAGAAGAACAGCCAGAAGGCTCTTTCCTACTTGCAACAAAACCCCGACCTGGCCTTGTATCAATCAAACAGGGGTCTGCCTAATTACAACACCGGCGCCATTTATCATTACAGCGGGCAATATGAGGAAGCCGTAAAATATTACCTGCTTGACGAACCGCTGATTCTTTCTTCCTTCGGCCCTTCGGTGCAGCTTTCCTATTTTGGGGAGATGGCCGATTGTTACGATGCGCTGAACGAAACCCAAAAGGCCGTTGTCTATTATGAAAAAGCTTTTGCCCTCAGCAAAGCTGTGGGCAGCCCTGCCAATAATGCTTCTCTCACACAAAAGCTTTCACAACTTTATGCACGGGAAAACGATTACAAAAACGCCTATGCGTTTAGCCAGCTTTACCTCGAGTACAACGAAGCGTTGAAAAAGCAGGCCAAGCAACGCGAGGTAACGTTGCTGGGATTGGAGCGGGAAAAAAAGCAACACGAAAAGGACATACAGGCAGCAGCGGAAGCCTTGACAAAAACAAGAAACCTGCAATACACAGGAATTTCCATGGCCATTGTGTTTTTGTTTGTGGTGCTGATTTTAATGGGCATGTTTCCCGTTTCGAAGGAGACGGTGCGCATGTTGAATTTTGTCACTTTTATTTGCCTTTTTGAATTCATCACGTTACTGATTGACGCATGGCTGCACGATTTAACTCACGGCGAACCGTTGCGCATCTGGCTGGCCAAGATTGTCATCATTGCACTGCTGCTTCCCGTCCATCACACATTAGAGCATCTTGCCGTTAAGTTTCTGTCTTCGCAAAAATTGCAACAAATGCGGCGCAGGATATCGGTGCGCAAATTTTTCCGTCCTTCCAAGAAAACCATCCAAAAGCTGGAAGAAAACCTGGAAGAAGGCACCTTGGTGTAAAAATTTCTGAACGCAACCAAGTCAATCGGACACAAGGTTTCGCTAAAATTAAGCCGCCGGCCACGCTGTCGCCCGCAGTTCCGGTGCAGGCATAGCTTTTGTAAAACTTAGCCGTATGAAAACAATTCTTTTTTACGTGGCCATGATTTGCAGTTTGCTGGCCGCCTGTCAAAACAATTCGTCATCCAGCCCAAAAGAAAGCACCGAGCAACAACAAGAAGAAAAGAAAAACATTTCGAAACGGGATTACAGCATTAACAAAAACAATTCTTATTCGGATCTTTTTTTGGACAGCGCCACGATGGAAAAATACATTGCGGCCAAAAAACTTCCCGATTCGCTGGCCCGCCGTCTGCGCAGCTTTTACAACACCCGGAATTACCAGTTTGCCTGGTTTACGTCAAACGGATTAACCGAACAAGCCCGCGCCTTCTGGAACCTGCACGATTACGTGACCACCTACGACAACGATACATCGCTGCGCGACAAGGCCCTGCAAAAAAAGATGGACGCTTTAACGGCAGAAGAAAAACTAACGGCGTCTGCCTCGGGTGATTTCGTGCAAACGGAACTGACGCTGACCCAGCATTTCATTCGTTACATTTTAAACAACTATGAAAAAGGCTACGTGAAACGTAAAGAAGCGGAGCGCTTTGTTCCGTTTAAAAAACGCGACCCGCTTGAAATGGCTGATTCGCTCTTGAACAAAAAACACAAAGACAACAAATATTTTGAGAACGTAAACGCGCCTTACGCGGCGCTAAAGAAAGAACTCGACCGCTATTACGACATTGTAAAAGCCGGGGGCTGGCCGCAATTGCCTACGGTGAAAGCCCTGAAGAAAGGAAGCCACTCTCCTGAAGTTGCCTTGCTCAAAAAGCGCCTGCGCATATCCGGTGAAATGCCCGGCAGCGACACCTCGCAAGTGTTTAACGATACACTGGAAAATGCCGTAAGAGTTTTTCAAAAACGGTTGGGCTACACGCCTACCGGTACGGTGAATGCGCAACTGATAAAAGATTTGAACGTGCCGGCACAAAAACGCCTCGAACAAATTTTGGTGAACATGGACCGGATGCGGTGGATGCCTACCGAGCCTTCGGGCCAACTGATTGTGGTAAACATTCCTGAATTTGTTTTGCACGTGTACGAAAACAAGAAAAAAGCCTTTGACATGAACGTGGTGGTGGGCAAGGAAGGACACAACACCGTTAGCTTCAGCGGTGATTTAAGCACCATTGTTTTCAGCCCGTACTGGAACGTGCCGCCGAGCATTGTAAAAAAAGAAATTTTGCCCAAGATGGCGTCCAATCCAAACTATTTGGAAAGCCAGAACATGGAGCAAACCGGTATGGAAGACGGCCTGCCAAAAATCCGGCAACTTCCCGGCGACAAAAACTCGTTGGGCCATGTGAAGTTTTTGTTTCCGAACAGCTTCAATATTTATTTTCACGATACACCGGCCAAGAGTTTGTTTAACCAGGACAAGCGGGCTTACAGTCACGGCTGCATTCGGTTGGCCGAGCCCGAGAAAATGGCGGAATATCTTTTGCGCGACAACCCCGAATGGACGCCGGATAAAATTATGACGGCCATGAATCAGGACCATGAGCAGTACGTGAAATTGAAAAAGCCTGTACCGGTTCTCATAACCTATTATACCGCCTGGATTGACGACGACGGGCTGCTCAATTTTCGCGACGACATATATAGCCACGATGCGGATTTGATGGGGAAAATGTTTTTGTAGTTTGGTTGATCGGTTGACTGGTAAGAACACTCCACTTCAAAGACCAACCAACCGATTAACCAGTCAACCGATCAACTAAATTTGCCGCCATGCAAATCACAGAAGTCACCAACGAAAAGGAGACGCGGGAATTTATTCTGACCAACGTTCGGCTAAACAAGGACAATCCAAATTACATCCGTCCACTGGACAAGGACGTTGAAGAAGTATTTAACGAAAAGAAGAACAAAGCTTTCCGTTTCGGAACCGCTAAGCGCTGGCTTTTAAAAAACGATGCAGGCGAAAGCATTGGCCGCATCGCTGTCTTCACCAATAAAAAATACCGCAACAAAGGCGACGATGTGCCCGTAGGCGGCGTTGGTTTTTTTGATTGCATCAACGATCAAAACGCCGCAAATAAATTGTTTGACACAGCCAAGAATTGGCTGCAGCAACAAGGCGTCGAAGCAATGGACGGACCCATAAATTTTGGCGAACGCGACCGCTGGTGGGGCTTGGTGGTGGAAGGTTTTCAGCCGCCGCTTTACGGCATGAATTATAACCCTCCTTACTATCAAAACCTTTTCGAAACCTACGGCTTCCAACCTTTCTTTCACCAGATATGCTTTGGCATGAAGCCGAAAAATAAATTGAGCGGCAAGGTCATTGAACGCCACGCCGTCTATGAAAAAGATCCGCATTTTTCGGTGCGCAACATGGAGAAAAGCAAACTGGAAAAATACGCGGCTGATTTTGCCAAAGTTTATAACGCAGCCTGGGCGGGCCACGGTGGCTTGAAAGAATTGAAGACAGAACAAGTCGTCATCATGTTTAAAAAGATGAAGCCTGTGATGGACGAAAGCATTATTTGGTTTGCATATAAGGATGAAGAGCCAATTGCGATCTTTGTAAATCTTCCGGATTTAAACCAATGGTTCAAACACCTGAACGGAAAGTTTGACCTGCTGCACAAGCTGAAATTTTTATGGGTAAAAGCAACGGTAAAGTGCACAAAGTTTACCGGTATTGTATTTGGCATAGTGCCCGAATTTCAAGGCAAGGGCATTGATTCGTTTGTTGTGGGCGAAGCGCACAAAACCGTTGTTAAAAATCCCTACGACGAATACGAGATGCAGTGGATTGGCGACTTCAACCCAAAGATGCTCAACGTGGCAGAAAGCCTTGGCGATGTCTATCAAAGCCGCAGGCTGACAACATACCGTTATTTGTTCGACAGAACGAAAGAGTTTAAACGGCATCCGGTATTGGCGTAACTGGTTACAATCTCCTTCTTCGTTTTTGATTTTGTATTTCTAGAAAAGAAAACATGAACGTTGCGCGGCACCGAAACGTATGACTGTTGAAGAATACTTGGCAATAGAAGTTCTTGTAGAGAAATTTATCTGCGAAGTCTCCGGCGTGTCAACGCTGACGGAATACAAAAGCACGAAGGATAAATTTTCCATTCATAGCGCCAACTATACAACTACGCTTGCCGAACCTTACAGAGATGTAGTGTTTGGAACGATAAAGAATCCAGCTTAGCGCAAAGCCTCACACACCAAACTGCGCTGGAGATAGACTTATTCGCCGGCAACTCATCCGCCGATATTGCCAATTGCTACTGCTTAACTTTTTTTTAAAACATTTGTCTTCAACATTTGTCCATTCTCTGAAACAAAACCCTAACCATTATTTTTATGAGAAAGATGTTGATGGCAAGCCTCGTTGCTGCCTGCGCCTTCACCGCCTGTAAAAAAGAGCCCGTTAAACCCGCACCGCCAATCGAAACGCATCCGCAGATGCTGTACACCGATTTGCACGATGCCGAAGTAAAATACCTTCAGCCAAAAACAGTGGACGTAAACAACGACGGCGCCGCAGACTTTTCGTTTGGCGTGCTGTTGGTTGGCGATCCGGTTTTGCAACGCGACCGGGTTCAGTTTGGCGTCTCTTCAGGCATTGAACGCAACTTGTTGAACGACGCCAACGATCAATCGCCTAAGCTTCAAAAGATGGAAATCGTTTCAAAAAATCATCCGGGCTATACGTGGTGGCAGATTTCGCACATTGTGCTGGCGGAAAAAATTATTACGGCAACGAATACATCTTGGGACGGCATCTGGAAAAACGCGGCACACAATTATTTGCCCATCCAGGTTGAAAAAGAACAAAAGCTTTATCACGGATGGATTGAACTGTCTTTTAATACCGCCGAAGAAAAACTTGTCTTGCACCGTGCTGCACTCAGCAAGGAAGCGGAAAAAGATGTAAAGGCAGGTTATTAATTTAAAAAGAAGGTTGAACGATTTGCGAAGCAACGCTTGTTCAAAGAGGGACGTTCAATCATTGAAGAAAACGAACCAACCGGGTAAACAATTCCGCTTTTCTTTGCAGCATGGAAATCATACAGGCTTCTTATTTAATCAGCAGCCCTTCGGTAGATAAATGCCCCGCACCCGACCGGCCTGAATATGCATTCATTGGCCGCAGCAACGTGGGCAAATCATCGCTCATCAACATGCTCTGTCAAAAAAAGGAAGTGGCCAAGGTTTCCGCCTCACCCGGCAAAACACAAATGATTAATCACTTCAGCGTAACCGGTTCCGACCGGTATGATTGGTACCTCGTTGACCTGCCCGGTTATGGCTTTGCTAAGGTTGCCCAAAGCCAGCGCAAAAGCTGGCAAAAGATGATTAAAGACTACATTCAAAAGCGGGAAAATCTTGTAAACCTCTTTATATTGGTGGACAGCCGCGTAGAGCCGCAGAAGCTTGATTTGGATTTCATCAACCAATTGGGTGAATGGCAAATTCCGTTCGCCATTGCCTTTACCAAGGCCGACAAAAGCACGCAAAAAGAAACCGCCCGAAATGTGCAAAAGTTTCTGGAAGCCTTAAAAGAAAACTGGGAAGAAGCACCGCCTCATTTTGTAACATCGGCCGTTAAGCATTTGGGCGCAAAGCAAATTCTCCGTTTTATTGCCGAACAAAACAAGGTCTTCGAGCAACACAAAAAGGGACGCACATAAAATTTCTGTTTTATATTGCACCACTTTAACCGCTATGACAAAGAAAGTATTGGAAAGAGGTCTTGTTGCGTTACTGTTTGTAACAGTTCTGGTTGTTTTCTTCTTTGCTGAGCGGGATAGCAAAAAATTAGACCGTCTTTATCCCACCGTTTATCTTCTTAAAAGCAAGCCGGCCGATGTGGCCAGCAAACGTTCTCCCGAAACAATACCGGTAAATTAATGCAGGCGAGGATGGCAAAGTAAAAGACGTCACATTTTCACGTTTATCGTCTCACTTTAGTTCACCATCTTGTTGGCGCAACTGCTGCTGGCAAAGGCTTCGGGCTTGGCTTTAAAGGCAAAGCCCATTCCCAAAATATAGCCCATGGCTTCTTTCAGCGCATCGTTGCTTTTGAAGTTTGGATTGGTGTTGATGTCGGCATGTACTTCCATGTCCACTGCGTATAAAGTAAAAAGATTGCACAGTTCGTATGCAATCTCGATACTCTTGGCGACTTCTACCAGCATCCGCTCTTTGATGGTGTACTGGTGCGTGGTTTTTTCGTTGTGAATGAACATGAAGCCACCGTGGCCTTCGCGCAGAAAGACGATGACAGTAGCAAATTCCGTTTCGGCGCCTTTTACCTGGCTATCGGTACCGATGCAAACTTTTAAACGATACCCCGCTTCTGTTTCGCGTTTGATGGCCGTTTCCACGGCGTTGTAGATGGGGGTTTCAATGGGTTGGCCGTTAAACTTTCTCCAGCGCATAAAAAAGGGTTTCTCCAATTTACGGAGAAACCCCGAAGCGTCAAAAGGGCACGGATTATAAAAATGTAAATAACGCCAAAGACGTGAAACCCGAGAGGGCAAAGGGAAGAGAGGAGCGAACGGAAAACCAAAAGACACTTCGGTTTCACGTTTGACCTCTCCCCTGCCTCACTGTTTGCTGAACTTTTCGGCCCAGCGTTCGGCTCCGTTTTCGAACTGGATTAAGTAAATGCCGTTGGAAGAAAGCGCAGGCGAAATCACGTTCAACCCTTGGGTTACACTCCCTTTGGCCACCGCACGGCCCGCCACGTCGAATACGGCGTAGGTATAAGCCGAAGGGCTGCTCACCGTCAGCGTGCCGCTCGTCACGTTGCCCACCAGCGAAGGCTTGCCAAGGGCGTCGCTGCCCCGCAAGGCCACGGTATTGGAATAATATACTCTTCCGTTGTCGAAAAGAACTTTTACACGGTAGTAAAAAAGACCCGTGGCAGAAGGCCTGTACGTGTACGTCCTTTGACTCGCTTCAATTGAGGCGAGCGATTGCAACCCTTTTGCGTCTGTTGCTACTTCTATTGTTTGACTTATCACTTTTTCATCGGCCACAATCTCCCAGTCCAGTTTGTGCTGCCCTTTTTCGGTAGCCGCCTTTAATTGCAGTTTGTGTACAGGCAGTGGACTGTTTCCCGACAACGTTGCGTTGAGCGTGTAGGAACCGAGGCTTGCATATCCCGGCGCATAAATATTTCCCTTGCCTTGAACGAGCAGGTAGTAGGCACCGGTGGACAGTGTTGTATCTATTTGCGTATTCAGCGTTGCGGGGTCGTTGTAAACACCCAAAACATTTCCCATGTTGTCCGCCAGCGACACTTCGAGGTCAAGGTCTGCACCTACGTTTCCTGTAGCGATGGAATACGGCGATGCATCAAGCGTAAAGCGTCCCGGTGTGCTTACCGTAAACTTCACGGCGTCCACATCTCCCGGTTGCTCAATGATGCCTTGCATTGAAAAAGCATTGGCTGTAAACGTGGCCGTTGCGGCCATTGCCGTTGTGTTCCCGAAATCATCGGTGCGGTAGCTGATGCCGTTGTCGTTGCCTAAAATAATGGAGAGATCGTCCTGAATGTCGTTGCAACCAAAGGGATTGGAACCGTAATGCCAGAGGGTCATGTTTTCGTAATAGCTGTTGCCCATGATGGGCGCCCAGCCAATTTCGCCGCTGCCTCTTCCAATGTTGTATTCCGAGAGTTTGTTGCATTGCGCATCGTAAGCCGATTGATGGCGCAGGCCAAGCGTATGGCCTATTTCGTGAGAAGCTGCTTCGGCAATGTATTTAAGATTGTTGTTCAACAATGCTGTAAAAACAAAGCACGGCGAATTGTCGCCCCATGTAAACGAATTGATGTAGGACACGCCACCCGCTGAACCATACCAGGAAGAAGAGGTAGTAAGCACAACCCGCATCCGGTGTGTGGCCGGTGCTGCCCAGTATTTGGTTGAATCGGTCGTGATGTTGAGTGTAAAGGGACGATAATCTTCGGCTACGCGGTTAAAGATAGTGGTGATCTGTGCGGCGTCAAATCCAGCAGGATCGCACACGATCGGGCCGCTACCGTTCCAGCTTGTGCCTTCTACCACGTGTCCGTCAAAATCAAGGAACACGACGTTTGACGACGAAGGATAACTTTCCAGCAACGGTACCTGAGCGGAAGCAAAAAGAGAAAAAGAGAAAAAGGAAAAAAGAAAAAAGGGTAAGCGAAAGGCTTTCATGCGTGACAAGGATTTGGATTTTGTAAGAAGAACAACAACGAAACGTTTACTCATTCACCAGGTCGTAGTAACCTTTTTTGCGAAGCACATAGCCCGTGCCTTCCTTTGTAATTTCAAGAGCATCACCGGCGGTTTTGCCCATCATGCGGCCTTTGTAAGAAAAGCTGCCGTCGGCGTTTTTAATGCGGGTGAACGTGAAGGTTGCGTTTTGGCGGCCGGCACTTCTGATCACAATGCTTTGCACGGTAAGGTCGCTTGGGCTGGACTTGCTTACAACTGTCCCCACCAACGGAAAACCGTTTGCCACAGCGGCGTTTACTTGCGTACCTACAGGCAGGTTAAGTAAGGCTTCCGCATCGGCAATGCGAAGCGAAAGTTTCTCGGGTAAATCGGCAAAGACTTTTGGCTTGTTGTAATTGGGTTCGTTAATCGGTGGCTTGGAGGTTTGTGCCGTGGCATGAAGACAGGCGGCGGTAAGCAACAGGGCAAGGGCTCCGGTTTTTAGGAGTTTCATAAGGATGAATGTTTAGGATTTTACATTCCCCAACGGTTGTTCACCGTTGTCGGATTTCTCGCGCAAGAAAGAAAAAAGACCCTTACTATCCAAGCAAGTTTTGCACTTTTTAAAAAATCGGGAACAAGTACGCCGGCCAATCTCGGAGATGTACGAAGAAGCTTTCCGATGAATGGCTTGCCCTACGGCTTGTAAAATAATTTGAAGGACCGCAAGCCGGTAAAAATTTACCCGGAGAGGGCACAGAGTGAAACATCGCAAAAAAGCACCACGCATTTCCTCTGTGTTCTCTGTGGTTAAAAAGTTGAATGAAGTTCTGAATGCACAAGTGTGCGACGCAAGAGGCGATGAACAGAGTTACAAAAGCTGGTTACATAAAAAACCGGATAAAAGCTTCCGGTCGAAAGGAATTAATATTGCCCTGTACCCAACATTACCAGCGTGCAGGCTTCCATTGTTTGGATGCCGTGTTCTTTCGCCAGTTTTTCCAACTCTTCGTTTTCGGTGCCGGGATTGAAGATGATGCGTTTGGGTTTGAGACTTAAAATATAATCGTAGTATTCAACCTGGTTGCGCGGGTTCAGATAAAGCGTTACCGTGTCAACGCCTTCTTCTGGAACGTGTTCTTTGTGAATGGGAATGCCGTTCACGGCAGTTTCTTTCCGGCCTACGGCCACGATCGGATGTTGATGCGCCTTGAGCCGGTTAAGCGCCAGATAACTGTACCGTGCGGGATTGTCCGATGCGCCAAGCACTACGGTTTTCTTTGCTGCCATAATCAATCTTTTCAAAGCAATGAAAGTACAAAGGCTGTGCCTTAAAACGGTTTGCCGTGTGTGAGTTTGATAACGGGCTTTGTCAAAAAAGGAAAGGCTTTGAACGTGCCGACAAAAAAATTACTCAACCGTTTCCCGCCAAAAAAAGATTGAATGAAGCGGCCGGCTTTTAAACGCGATGCAAAGGCTTTGTTCCATTGCTTTTTATAGGCTTCTTCCATTTCGCTTTGCGAAAATTTTCCCTGGAGAAAAGCATCAATCAACGCAGCCGCAAGTTTTGCGGTGTGCAAAGCGATGCTCATGCCGTTGCCGCAAAGCGGCGTGATCATGCCAGCCGCATCGCCCAGCATAAGTATGCCGTCTTGTACTTTTTCTTTCGCGCCGAAATTGATTTGCGAAATGGTAACTGGAAAATCTTTCATTACCTCACTTTGCGAAAAAATTTTTTTGAGGTGCGGATTTTGGGCCAAGATATTTTCCTGCAAGGCTTCAATGCTGTTGTCGCAGGCTTTTAAATTTTCGGCCTTTGTCATGTAGCAAAGACAATATTCGTTTCCCTCAATTTTTGAAATACCGCAGTAGCCGTTTTCAAAATTGTGCAGGCCAATGACGTTGTCTTTCCAATCTGTTTTGACGTGGTATTTTATACCAATGTAATTGTTCAACCGCGAACTTGTTTGCCGTAAAAACGGACGCTTCCATTTCACATCAAGGTTGTTTCGCTTGCCGTAAGCAGCACAACATACTTTCGTTTTTATTGCATTGCCCGGAAAAGAAATGACGAACAAATCATCTTGTTTTTTTGCGTCATCTACTTTTGTTTTTTGCAAAATTGTTACACCGCTTTTTGCGGCAATATCAGCCAGGCTTTTGTCCAACAAATAACGGCTGATGCCAAAGCCGCCAAGCGGAAGTTTTGTGAACAGTTCTTTGCCGTTTGGCGCTGTTAATTGCAAGGTATCAATCAACGGCAAGCTCATTTTGTGTAAGGGCAATCCAAGCGACTCCAAAAAAGCCCAGCTTTCCAAACTCACATACTCGCCGCAAACTTTTTGAAAAGGATATTCTTCTTTTTCAAACAGCACAACGCTGTAAGCTTTCTTTGCCAATTGAATGGCCGTTGCAAGACCGGCCAATCCGCCGCCCACGATGGCTATGTCGTAATCAGTCTTCACCATTGTGCACGTAAGTTACTAACCAGCGAAAAGCCCATCGCCATTTGCAAGTGTAGTTTTCAATTTGGGCCAAACGAAACAATCGCTTCCAGTCTTCTTTTTTAAAACCACGTTGCACCGATAGCGGCGCGTCGTTCTTCACCAAATAACTTTTTGAAAAAAGGCCTGTAAGTATTTTGATAGAATAGTACGCTAACGGATGCCGGTGCAAATCATTGATAAAAAAACCAAGCGAAGAACTTTCGTTCATCCACTGCAATTGGGCCACCAGTTCTTCGTCGGTAAAATGATGACAAAAAAGTGAAGAGAAAATCACATCGGGTTTTGCGGGGAACCGTGTCAACTTGTAATCTGAATGAATGAATTCGATACCGGTATTTCGCGGTTGTGCTTTTGCGTAAGCAATGCACTCTTCGTTGATGTCGACGCCAAGCAATTGCACGGGGAGTTTGATGTGCGCCGCCCACGTCTTAATAGCCCGTAAATTATCGCCGCCGCCACAACCAATTTCAACGATGCTTAGTTGTTTATTAAACACCGGCGCTTGTTGAATAAGGGCAACAATGCCGTCTAATGTTATGTCATGACCACCCAAATGCCGGTTGATGAAATTGAGCTCCTGCATATTCCGTTTAATGTCTTCAAACGGAACGTCATTCCTGTCAAGCAGTTCTTTTTTGTAGGAGCGTTGTTGAAAGGAAGGCATGAAGGGTTTGTGGTTATCGTGTTGTTGTAAATGCATTTCCGATTCAGTTTGCCAAAAATGTAGCCTTCTTCAATCTGCTACACCAACCATAAACCACCAACTACAAACGAAATTATGCATGCGCCATAAACGTTTCCACAGTCAATCCCGGCCCAAAGGCGGCGCCGAACAATTTTTTTACCGCGGTTTTCTGTTGCAATATTTTCTTCAACACAAATAAGATGGAAGCTGACGAAAGATTGCCCACTTCGTTCAGCACTTCGTACGAGGCCGCAAGTTCACCGTTTTTAAACGAGAGGGTTTTGTGAATGGCCTCAAGAATTTTTTTGCCGCCGGGATGAACGCACCAGTGCGAAACGTCATCTTTCACCGCGTTGTTAGTGCTCAAGGCCCGCTGCACAATCACCGCAAAATCTTCTTCAATCAGTTCGGGAACGTAACCGCTCAAGGTCATTAAAAAACCCGTTGATGAAAGTTCCCATGCCATGTCGCGTTTGCCCTTCCTTATGATCTCACTGTAAAAAGCATCGAGGAACAAACCTTCTGCCTTTGCTTCATCGTTCATCAACAAAACAGCCGCCGCACCATCAGCAAACAAGAGTGAAGACATCATGTTGTCCATCGTGGCTTCACGCTGAAAATGCAGGGTGCACAACTCGGTACATACAATCAAAACCTGCGCACCTTTATCGTTTCTGCAAAGTGCGTCGGCAATTTTCAAGGCGTGAGTGGCCGCATAGCATCCCATGAAATTAACCGAGGTGCGAAAAATAGTTTTCGGCAAGTCCATTAACTCCATGATCTGCAAATCAAGTCCCGGTGCGCTCATGCCCGTGCAGCTAACGGTAATCAGGTGTGTAATATTTTGCGGAAGATGTTTGTGCGAAAGACAATCGCGAATGGCATCAATAGAAAGCAATGGCGCCTGTTTGTTGTAAACCGCCATGCGTTGTTCAAGCGAAGGAAAAGGCTCAAGGTTTTCCGTGGGGGGATAAAACTTCCATTCAGCCATTGGTTTGCCGTAATCGGGCAGCACCGAATAACGTTGCGCAATGCCCGACTGGTTGTACATGAAACGCAGCTTGCGGGCGTCGGCGGGCGGCAGGGCATACACTTGCTGCATGAAGGAAAGAATGTCCGTTTGCTTGTGGCAATAAGCCGGAAGCGCTGTGCCGATGGAAACAATTTTGCTCAATGGTTTAGAATGATCAGGGTGATGAAATAAGCCGCAGTGCAAAGGGTGGAAAGGAGGTTCATGCGCAAGCTGTTTTTAAAATTGGCAGTGCTTCCGTCTTTCCAAACCCTGTTCATCCAATACAGAAAAAATAAGACCACGGGTAAGAGATAAAACAAAAACAAAGTAAAATGGTTTAACCGGCCTTTCTCCTTAAACAAAAAATACATTAGCAGCGAGGCGAGCAAAAAAAGCGTCATGCTAAAAACAAACGTGCCTCTTTTACCCAACAGACAACTGATGGTGGTTACGCCATCTTTTTTGTCTTCTTCGTGCTGGTAGATTTGCGTAAGCGGGTACAAAGCGCCAATTAATAAACTCGACAACAACAGCGGTATCCATCCCGGATTTTTTTCGCCTTGCGCATTGACCGCTTCGTACGAGATGAAAAAAACAAGCGCACCCTGAAAAATAAAAACGGTTAAAAAACCGATGACCGGATATTTTTTTAGCCGGATGCCGCGGTAACTGTAAGCTCTCGAAGCCAGAATGTAAAGCAGCACGCCGCCCGCAAAAAGAGGAGAAATACAAAGCGAAAGCATCACCGCCAAAACATCCATTGCCACCGTTGCGTAAAACAATTGCTTTGTGGGTTGCAACGGCGAAGCGAGGCCGCCGATGGGCGTTTCGTCGCGGTCCATGTAAGAATTGTAACCGTTGCTTGCGGGATAAACCAACAGGTGCAGGATGATAAAAGAGAGAACCGCATTGCGCCAATTAATTTCATTGGCCTGGCTCAACGCAAACAAATAAACCGGTAGGAGGAAAAGCGAGAAATGAAAGCGGAGGAGTTGTATGGTGGAGCGGCGGAGCATTTCGAAGTTAATAGGTTGGTAAGTTAATACGTTACTAAGTAAAGCCTTAATCCGACTCAGTAACTTATTAACGTAGTAACCTATTAACTTTTTCTCACGCCATCACCTCCTTCACCTTGCCCGTCCGTTTCAATACACCCCAGCTTTGGAGTTCTCCTTTCACAGCGCGGCGTACGGCTTTGAACAAAACCCACCACATGATCCAGCGGTAAATAAGGCGCTGCGGAATCAGCCATATTAAACGCCCAATGCTTTCTTTTTCCAACCGGAAAGCAGCGACTGCAACGGCCGCATCAAACAACATGAAGGCAATGTAGTAAGGAAGAATATGCGAGGCATTGCCGGTGAACAACCCAACAAGCATAAAGAAATCGGCAATGGGAATAAAGAACGGGATGATGTATTGGAACAACAAAATATTGGGCATGGCCAGCCAACCCAGCCAGCCGTAATTTTTGTTGAACATAACGTCCTTGTGCTTCCAGAAGGTTTGCAAAATGCCAAAGCTCCAGCGGAAGCGTTGCTTGTTAAACTGCGCAAGTTTTTCCGGCACTTCGGTAAAGGCAAGGGCTTTGTTTTCGTTTCTTATCTCGTAGCCTGCGCGAAGAATGCGAATGGTAAGGTCACAATCTTCCGCCAGCGTATCGGTGGTAAATCCACCTGCGTCTTCAATGGCTTTTTTGCGGAAAGCGCCAATAGCGCCGGGCACAACGGTAATGGCGTTTACCGCTGCAAAGGCACGCCGGTCGAAGTTTTGGCTGCTGATGTATTCGATAGCTTGCCAGCGGGTAAGCATGTTTACTTCGTTGCCCACCTTTACGTTTCCGGCCACCGCTCCCACTCCTTCAGCGGCAAAATGCTTCATCATTTCTGACACAGCCGTCGGGTGAAGTTTCGTGTCCGCATCAATGCACACCACAAACTCCGCATGGGTTTGAGAAATGCCGTAGTTTAACGCAGAGGCTTTACCGCCGTTGGGTTTTGTAAACACTTTCACTTTTGGATGATCCTTGAACACATCGGCCACTTTTGCGTAGGTATCGTCCTTGCTGCCGTCGTCAACAAAAACAACGTTGAAATTCGGGTAGTCGGTTTTTAATAAATTCTGCAGCGAGCTTACGGCATTCACTTCTTCGTTGTAGGCCGGAACGATAATGGAAACCAATGGATGTTGCTGCATCATTGTTGGCAGCAACATGGCCGCTTTTTTTTCTTTTCTTCTTTCGATGGTGGTTAACACCGCCATCAGTAAAATGCGGGCAATTGAAAGAGCAATGAAGATGATGAACAGCGAAAACAAAATGTGGTTTATCCAGTAAATGGTTTCTACCAAAACAATGTTTGCCTGAATGAGAAAATAGCCGCTGCCTTTGGGCACGGGCGGCATTACGGCGTCTTTCTTTTTTCCGAGATAATCGGCAACGGTCGTAAACGTATAACCGCGTTGTTTAAAATAATCAATGATGCGCGGCAGGGCTTCAATTGTGGCTTCGCGGGTTTCGCCGCCGGCATCGTGCAACAGAACGATGTTGCCGCCCTGGTTCTCGCTTTCAAACTTTTGTTTTAGCGTTATCACTCGTTGAAAAATGGTATCAGCGCTCACCCCTGGCTGCCAGTCTTCGGGGTCAATGGACTCGCCGATGTCGAGATAATTTTTTGTTCGCGCCAGGGCAACCGGCTGCAATTCCTCCCATTTCTGCGGGGTAAAATCGGCGTTGTACGGCGCACGAAACAGCACCGTTGAATGACCCGTGATGCATTCGATCAACAACCGCGTTGATTCCATTTCAATCACCGCCCGCCGCGGACTTATTTCGGCCACGTTTGGATGCAGAAAGGTGTGGTTGCCAATCTCGTGGCCCTCGCGGTAAATGCGCTTGAGCATCGGAATGTTTTCTTCCACGTTCTTGCCCACCACGAAAAATGTGGCCGGCACGTGCTTCTCCGAAAGAATATCCAGCACACGCGGTGTCCAGTTGGCGTCGGGACCGTCATCGAAAGTGAGTACAATTTTCTTGCGGTTGCGGGCCGTGTCTTGCTTGTTCCAGCCGTAAGCGTTTACAATAAACTGCGAAGGAAGCTGCACATAGTTTTCTTCACTAATGAGCATTTCGCTTGTGTCCTGTTCCGTTTTGATAAGGCCTTTGGTTGGCGTACTCACCACGTCCAGCACTTCGCCCTGGCCGTTGTAGTCTACATCGTCGGTGGATTCAATGGAGCTAAATTCGGCAAAGTCAAACCTCTGCGCCGCTTCTTTCGACATGTCAAGATTGTAAAAATCCCAGATGCGAGAGTCCTCAGAACCAAGCCGCCAAATGGCCGTTCCGGCGAGGTCACTTTCGGTGGCAAAACGCATGGTGTTGAAGGCCGTGGCCGCATCAGTAAAATACACGTCGTGCTCCACGTCGTTGTCGTCGGAATAAGAAAAATGCAAATTGTAAGTATCGTTGTTGAATTCAATTTTTCCGTCGTTTTCCTTGGCCACGGAAAGGGCTTGCTGATAGGTAAGCGGCAAGGCCTGGCTGTTCCTGGGCCAGTCATAACCATAAGCGCCAAGGCCCAGGATGATTTTGTTGGCGGGAAGCTTTTTAGTGGCTTCGTCCACGGCGGCTTCTATCCATTTTTGCTCGGCTATCGGCCCCGCTTTCGTGCCGTCCGAAAACTCGTCGTAGGCCATCACAAACAGGAAGTCGTTGTACTTCGCCAACGCATCGTAATTGTAATCTTCGTTAAACGGAATCACGTCCTGCGTTACCAGCAAATGGTGTGCGTGAAGCTTTTCGTACAATTCTTTTTGAAAAGCGATTAGCGGCTCGTCGGTGGTTTCCACCAAGTCTTCAAAGTCCACGTTTACGCCGGCAAAATGTTTTGCTTTCAACAGGCGAATGAGGTCGTTGATGAGGCGTTCGCGTTTGGCCTGCGTGGTCAAAATACGGTGTACGGCGTCGCCGTGAAAAACTTCGCCCAGGTTGTTGGTAAGAACGGGCATGATGTTCACGCCTGACTGCTGCATGATGGCCAGTGCCTGTCCGTCTATTTTCGAAATAAGAGTGTCGGCCTTTGGATCAATAAAAAACCATTCGGGAATAACGAGGTTCAGCTTGTTCACGTTGCGTTGCAGGGAGTAATAAGATTGCGGGTCCCAGTCAACAAAAAAGCCGGCGCGAATGCGGCAAGCTTCTGTATTGGACGTGATGTTTCGAAAGTTAGCGGGAACAAAAGATTGGTAAGGTTCGCGGGTTTTGGCTTTTACGTCGCGGTCATCAATAAACTTGCGAAAGCCGTAGTATTTGCGGGCCAGTTCGCTGTTTTTGTAAATAAAACTGCTGGTATCTTTCAGCGGTTTGTACTCCACCGATTGCAGGTGGGGCATGTTTGTGTTTTTAACGGCTGCGCCTACGGCAATGATGAAGGCAACGAGAAGAATGATGCCGATGAAAATCAATACGCGGCTGCCCCATTTCACCCGTTGCCAACGAGTAGCGGTGGAAGCCTGAAAAACCTGTCTGTCTTGCATAATAAATCCGATGGATTTGAACAGGCAAAGTTCAAAAATCAATTGTTAAGGCGGGGCTTATTTAGTTCAAAACCTCAATAATCAAGTTCAAGTTTAAGACGATCTTTTAATTCTTTGACAATAGGGTACTGTTCGATGAGTTTGAAGTATTGATCCTTGGCCGTGAGCGGAGCTTCAATAATTGTTTCGTCTTTTGGCGGCTCAATCAGGGTAATGGTAAACTGAAGCGTCCGGTTACACAGTTCGCCCTGCAAAAATTCACCGGCTTCTTTTCGCTCCAATTCAATAAATTTTTCGTTGATCTTGTTGTGCACGATAACTTCAAAGCAAGCCTCGTCTTTTATCACCAACTCGCCCAGTTCGTAACTCTGCCAGGCCGGGCGTTTGCTTTCTTTCAACCGTTCAATAAACTTTTTCCAGGCTTCTTTTAATGCGGCTTCTTCCAACGGCTTGTCGGCAACGGTTTGTCCGCCGTTTTCCGCGGCTATTTTGTTGCGCAGGGCATCAAGCGAAGAAAGTTTTGTTTTTGTTGCAGCAGGCTTTGCGGCGGTTTGCGCGGGTTTGTATTCTGGCTTTTGTTCTTCCACCATTGGCTGCGCCACGGGCTTTGGTACAGGTGTTTCAATCACCAGCTTGGCTTCGGGTTTTGCAACAACTTTCGTTTCTGCCGAAGGTGCTTTTTGCAGCGGCGCGGCAATGGGTTTCAGCACCCTGAACGCAACGGCTTTTGTTGCTTCAACTACTTTTTTTTTATCGAAGTTTGAGGCATTTGCGGTAATCGCCAATGCCTGTGAGAGATAGCAAAGTTTGATGAGCGCAAGCTCTACGTGCAGGCGCTTGTTGCGGGCCGCACGGAAACCAATTTCGGCTTCATTCAACAGGTTTAGCGCACTGATAATGTAAGCCGCATCTACACTTTTCGCGGCTTCGGCGTAGCGCTTTTTAAAGCTTTCCACCACTTCCAAAAGCCCGGCTACTCTTTCATCTTTACAGATTAAAAGATTTCGCAAAAATTCCGCGAAGCCGTTCAGCACCATATCGCCTTCAAAACCTTTTTTGTTGATGTCGTCGAAGAGCAACATGGCTCCTGCAAGGTCTTGCGCCAACATGCAATCGAACAGTTTGAAGTAATAATCGGCATCGAGGATGTTGAGGTGTTCGATGGTGTTTTCATACGTCACATCGCCATCGGTAAAGGAAACGATTTTGTCGAGAATGCTCAACGCATCCCTCATGCAGCCCTCGCTTTTTTGGGCAATGAGCTGCAAGGCCGTTTCCTGGGCTTTGATGTCCTCTTTTTTGGCGATGCCCGCAAGATGATTAACCGTATCCTGCAAGGTGATTCGTTTAAAATCGAAGATTTGACAACGGCTTAGGATGGTGGGAAGAATTTTGTGTTTTTCCGTTGTGGCCAAAATAAAAATGGCGTAAGGCGGTGGCTCTTCCAATGTTTTTAAAAAAGCATTAAAGGCCGATGACGAAAGCATGTGCACTTCATCAATAATATAAACCTTGTATTTGCCGGCTTGCGGTGCAAAACGTACTTGCTCAACCAAGGCCCGAATGTCGTCCACCGAGTTGTTGCTGGCGGCATCCAGCTCGTGAATGTTCATGGAAGTGCCGTTGTTGAACGACACGCAGGAATGACACACGTTGCAAGCCTCGCCGTCGGGCTGAAGGTTCTCGCAGTTGATGGTTTTTGCCAGGATGCGGGCACAGGTTGTTTTGCCCACGCCGCGTGGACCGCAAAACAAAAAGGCGTGCGCCAGGTGATTGTTTTTGATGGCGTTTTTCAGCGTAGTGGTAATGTGTTCTTGCCCCACCACCGTGTCAAAGGTTTGGGGCCGGTATTTGCGTGCGGAGACAATGAATTTTTCCATGAGTGATTGGCTTGCAAGGTAGGGAAAGGAGAGGAAATTTTTCGGGCAAGCTCCTGCGCGGCTGGGCGGTAATCCTAACCTTATAAAGGGAAAGCAAAAGCCCAATCTCCTTTTGATTGGGCTTTGCAAACGGTGCATACTTCCTTATCAATCGTCGTTCAGATCGCCGTCGTCCATGCGGGCAATAATGTAGCCGAAAAGGCCGTGCGTTTCATCATCGGGGCCGGCAGCAAAATACAGGCGTCGCTGGTCAATGGTTGATGTTGCTGGCGGCAACGTAATTGCCCACAGCCCTTCTATCTGAATCATATCATGGCCGTGGCTTCCGCGAAGCTGTCCTTTGAATTTTCCGCTCGTAGTGTAAGCGTTGATGCGGCCGTCGCCAAAGTTTCCGACTAGAATCATTGGTCCGCTGTCATCGTCATCAGCTTCATCATTGCCAAAGAAAGAAGCAGGTACTTTGGCCAAGCCCCAAGGTGCGTTCAGCGTACCACCTGAAGCAAAACGTTTTACCAGCACACCGGCGGTATTATAAACATCTACGTAACCAAGTCCCATACCCGCTTGGCTTTCTCCGTTCGCGGCCACTTTCGCATAGGTTACATAAAGAAGGCCGTCAATGTTTTGAATGTTGAAAGGCGCATAACCGGCGGGAATACCGGGATCGGAAAACGGCATGACCACAGGAGCAAAGCTCTTGTTCCACACGTTAATTTTCCGGGCCGCAAAATTGGCGGCGTACAAAAACGTATCGGTTCCGGCGGCACCCGTTGTTAAACCCGTAAACGCGGACTGCGGCACTGCAGCAATGCGCCTGGCCGTTGTGCCCTGCGCACCGTTCCAAGCCGAAAGCACACCGTCAACGCCCACGAAAATAAAACGTGCTGCGCTGCTGCCCGGAATGATGAAAGCCGTGTTGCTGCCGTTGAAGACGATGCCCGTGGGATTGCCTCCGGTAGTGGCTGCCGGCAGCGGAATGTTCACACGGCCCAAAGCCGTGGGTGCGCCTTCGCTTGTGTAAACTTCACTCACATGCCCCTCTTGCGAATTAACCCAGGCCGTGCCGTTAGGGGCAAAGGCAATCCCCCATGCATTCATCAGTGTTGGATCAATGAAGGCGGCACCATACTCGCTGTTGTTGGCCACAAGGTTCACCTGAGTAAAGTGACCAATTTTTTTGCCGCCGTTGTTGTCTTTTGCCGCTTTGGCTTCATCGGCCTGCAACGGATTAGTAGAAGCTGGTTTGTCAATTGATTTTTGACAGCCAGCAACAAACAATGCTGTCAGCGCCAGGGCAAGCCTTCCAGCACGAAGGAAGTTTGCTGTGTTGGTTTTGTTCATACAAAACAATTTTTAAGGTGAAGAAAAAGAATCCGGTTTTCAACGGGCAGGGCCTCTTGATAAGACTGGATTGAACGGTGTTCACCAACGGAAAGGCTGGTCTTCTTCCGCACCGTTGCCAACAACCCGCGACACGTTTCCGCCAAAGAAGCTGCATAGAAGGACACGACTTTACGGCTAGGGCGAAAGAAGTTAAAAGCCCGAAGGGCCTTCTTTAGTTAGTTGCCGAACAAGGAATGTAACCGCCGGTGAAAAAATTGCCGCGCAGCGAACAAAGCGTTGAAGAGCGTCTTTTGGCTTTGTCAGTCTGAGCCTGCGAAGGTTCAGGATAAACCAAAACGACCCCAATCGGTACCCGGCTGCTGGTCCATAAAAAAACGCCTTCAAATTGAAGACGTTTTTTTTATGAATATCTGCGCTTTACTTTCGCGACGCCCACTTGAGCATTTCTTTCCAGCTTGGTTTTTTGCCGTACATCAAAATGCCCGTGCGGTAAATTTTTCCGGCAAACCAGGTGGTGAACAAAAAGCCGGCAATGAGCAAAGCAGCGCTTAATCCCAGTTGCCACCAGGGCACCGTGCCCGGTATGCCAAACGGTATGCGGCACATCATGATGATGGGCGACGAGAACGGGATAATGCTGGCCCAAAAAGCAAGTTTACCCGAAGGATCGGCAATGACGGGCGCCATGAGCATCACAGAAAAAACCACGATCATGGTAATGGGGAAAGAAAGCGATTGCGCTTCCCGCATGTCCTCGTTCACCGATGAACCGATGGCGGCAAAAAGCGAAGCGTAAAAAAAGAAGCCGCCCAGCAAATAAAAGACAAAGCAAACAAGGATAAACGGCACGTTGACGTTGGAGATGACTTTGTTAACCTGCCCTACTGCTTCCGATACGGCGTTGCTGCTGCCCGATGCTTTGGTAACGTTGTAAATAACCAGCGCAAACACAATCCACAACAAAAACTGCGTGAGCGCCACCAGGCCGATGCCGATGATTTTTCCCAACATCAATTGAAATGGCCGGATACTCGACACCATCACTTCGGCAATGCGGCTCGTTTTTTCTTCCATCACACCCATCATTACTTGGGAGCCGTAAAGAAGCAGGATGATATAAATAAGAATGGCAGCTACGTAACCGATGCCCGAAGCGATGCCGCTGTCGGCTTTTTCATCGTTGATATTTTTTTCGGTGAGGTTGATTTTGCTTTGTTCGATCAGGGAACGCTGCTGTTCGGTAATGCCAAGCTTGTTGTAGTTTACGTTGGTCCAGATGGTGTTCAGTTTGTTCTGCACGCCGTACACCGAGGTGATGCCGTGATTTTTCTCAGTCACCAGTGTAAGGCTTTTCAAACCGTCCTTTGCAGAGGGCGGAACAACGACGTAGCCGTCGTAACCCATTGCCGAAAAATGCTGCCGCACACTGTCGGCATCGGCCGTTACAAAATCAAGGTAAGAAGAGCTGTCCTGCAGGTTGGCGCGGCCAATCAGTCCGCGGTCAAACACACCCGACGAATCAAGAACGGCTACCCGCAACACCTTTGAGTTTTTCTTGGCAATGTAAGTGCTGCCGAAAATAATGGCGAGGTAAAACACCGGAAAAAGAATGGTGGAAACCAGAAAGGTTTTTTTGCGAATGCGGGTAAGGTATTCGCGTTTTATGATCAGGAGTGATTTATTCATGTGAGCTTAGTTGAGTGGTTGATTTGTGAACGGCATTGTCTGTTGCTCGTTGCCTATTGCCACATCAGGCTGTTACGGGTTGAAACTGCCTTGCGGCCGGCGTGCCTTCCACAAGTTCAATAAAGATGTCGTTAAGCGAAGGAAGGATTTCGTTAAACGAAGCAATGGCTACGCCGCTTTGCAACGCGGCGGACAGAATATCATTGGGCTGACAGCCTTCGGCAATCTTTACAACCATGGACTGATCATTGCTTTTTATAATGCTAAACGAAGGATGCGAAAGCACCGGCGCTTCGCCGTCGTAGCCAACACGGAACAAGCCCGCTTTGTATTTCTGCTTTGCTTCTTTCACCGTGCCGTCCAAAATCTTCTGTCCTTTGTTTACAAGAATGATGTGATCGCAAATCTCCTCCACCTGCTCCATGCGGTGCGTACTGAAGATAATGGTGGCGCCGTTCTTTGCAAGGTTGAAGATCACGTCCTTAATCAAGTTGCTGTTTACCGGGTCAAGACCGCTAAACGGTTCGTCGAGAATAATGAGCTTTGGATTGTGCACAACGGTGGTTACAAACTGCAGCTTCTGGCTCATGCCTTTCGATAAGTCTTCCACCTTTTTGTTCCACCAGCTTTGCATTTCAAACTTCACAAACCACTCCTTAATTAACCGCATTGCTTCGTTTTTTGGAAGCCCTTTCAGTTGAGCAAGATAAAGTGCATGCTCACCTATCTTCATCTTTTTGTACAAGCCTCTTTCTTCGGGCATGTAGCCGATGCGTTCAATGTCTTTTAGCGCATCAAAGGGTTTGCCGTCGAATAAAATTTCGCCGCTGTCGGGATAAAAAATGCCGGTGATCATGCGGATAAGCGTTGTTTTGCCGGCGCCGTTCGGGCCCAGTAAACCAAAGATGCTTCCCGGCGCAACGCCAAAGGAAATGTCGTCAACGGCTTTTTGCGTAGCAAAATATTTTTTAAGGTCGCGGGCTTCGAGCAGGTTCATAAACGTAAGCTGGTTTGAGGTTGATGTGGTTTCAAATGTAATCAGCGTTTGGTGAAAAGCTCCCGCTGTTTTATACGAAGCCTCTGTTTGGCAGGACGAACCTAAACCCCTAAAGGAGCTTCGGTCGCTCTAAGCATAAGCCTCTTACAAAGCACAACGCCCCTGACTTCTAAGATCAGGGGCGTTGTGCTTTGTAAGAACTCTGCTACCGTAAACGACGAAGCCCGTTAGGGGTTTGGGGCTAGCCCAATTCGGGGTACAACGGAAACTGCCGCATGAATTCTTTCACCTCTTCCGAAACATTTTTAACCGTTGCCGCATCGTCAATATTCATCAAAACTTTATCCAGCAAGTCCACTACGGTTTGCATGTGTCCTTCCTTCATTCCTCTTGTCGTAATGGCCGGCACGCCCACGCGAATGCCGGATGTAACAAAGGGGCTTTTATCATCGTAAGGCACGGCGTTTTTGTTTAAAGTGATGTGCGCTTTGTCCAACGTTTCCTGCGCTTTTTTGCCCGTAATGTTTTTGTTGCGAAGGTCAATCAACATTAAATGATTATCCGTGCCACCGCTGATAAGATGGTAGTCTTTTGCCACCAATGCTTTTGCCATGGCTTGCGCATTGGCCTGAATTTGCTTTGCGTAAGCGGTATAATCCTCCGATAAAATTTCGCCGAAAGAAATGGCTTTCGCCGCAATCACGTGTTCTAATGGGCCGCCCTGCGTGCCGGGGAAAACGGCCATGTCAAGCAGGTTGCTCATCATGCGAACGTTGCCTTTGGGATCTTTCAATCCAAACGGATTTTCAAAATCTTTGCCCATCATGATGATGCCACCGCGAGGCCCGCGAAGTGTTTTGTGCGTGGTGCTTGTAACAAAATGACAATGCTCAAAAGGCGAAGACAAAAGACCTTTTGCAATCAGACCCGCCGGATGCGCAATGTCGGCCATTACAAAAGCGCCAACTTCATCGGCCACTTTGCGAATGCGTGCATAATCCCAGTCGCGGCTGTACGCCGACGCGCCGCAAACAATCATCTTCGGCTTTTCGGTTCTTGCTTTTTGCTCCAGCTCTTCGTAGTTGACCAAACCGCTTTCTTTTTCTACCGTATAAAAATGCGCTTCGTATAATTTGCCGCTAAAGTTTACTGGCGAACCGTGTGTAAGGTGACCGCCCATGCTCAGGTCAAGACCCAGGATTTTATCGCCGGGTTTTAATACGGCCAGCATGACTGATGCATTGGCCTGCGCGCCGCTGTGCGGTTGCACGTTGGCGTATTCGCAATTGAACACTTGTTTCAAACGGTCAATCGCCAACTGCTCTACTTCATCTACAAATTCACAGCCCCCGTAATAGCGGCGGCCCGGGTAACCTTCGGCGTATTTATTGGTCATTACGTTGCCCATGGCCTGCATCACTTGCAGCGAGGTAAAGTTTTCGGAAGCAATGAGTTCAATGCCGTGGCGCTGGCGCTCCAGCTCTTTGCGAATGATGTCGAAAACAAGTGTGTCGCCCCCTGTCCCTCTAAAGGAAAGATTTGGGCTTGAATTTTCTTTTGCTGTCTGTACCATTTCTTATTGACTGTTTCGTTGTTGAATAGCGAACAAAGCGCACAAGAGTGCGACGCAAGCAAAGCTAAATGGATAGACGAACTTCTGGTACATAAAAAAATATCATGAAAGAAAAGAAAGAGGGAATGCCGTAAGGCTTCTATCGCCTAAGCCTCCCCTTTCGGAGGACAAGTGGCCTTTGAATGAAAAATCCCTAATTTCGACCGCTTATTTCGTTTGTGATGACGTGTGAAAGAAGTGGTGGCGTTCCGGTTCATCGAAACAGTTTTACATGAAAGCAATTATTCCCGTGGCGGGCGTGGGCACAAAGCTTCGTCCGCATACATATACACAACCCAAAGCCTTAATCCCGCTGGCCGGCAAAACGGTGCTCAGCATCATTGTGGACCAGTTAAAAGAAGGCGGTCTTACCGA
The DNA here is from genome assembly GCF_007970805.1 of Flavisolibacter ginsenosidimutans. Taxonomy (GTDB): domain Bacteria; phylum Bacteroidota; class Bacteroidia; order Chitinophagales; family Chitinophagaceae; genus Flavisolibacter; species Flavisolibacter ginsenosidimutans. The sequence continues at coordinate 2,712,605 of NZ_CP042433.1, forward strand.
GTTTGTCTTTATTGTTGGTTACCTCGGTGAAAAAATCCAGGACTACGTTCGCGAACTCTACCCCGACATCAAAGCGCATTTCCTTTTTCAGAACGACCGGCAGGGCATTGGTCACGCCATTGAACTGGCGAAAGACGTGGTGAACGGCGACGAGTTGTTGATTGTGCTGGGCGATACCATTGCCGATTACAACGTGAAAGCGGTAATTGAAAGCGAAACCAGCGTGATTGGCGTAAAAAAAGTGGACGACCCCCGCACCTTTGGTGTGGCGGAGATTTGCAACAATACCGAAGTTTCGCACGTGGTGGAGAAACCGCACATGCCCAAAAGCAACATGGCGCTGGTAGGCATTTACAAGATCAAAGAAACCGCGATGCTTTTCGAATGCCTTGAAGCCAACATGGCCGCCGGCATTAAAACGCACGGCGAATACAGCATCACGGACGCTTTGGATTGCATGATTAAAAAAGGCGCCGAGTTCAAAGCATTTAAGGTGGATAGCTGGTTTGATTGCGGCAAGCCAAATACGTTGTTAGAAACCAATGCGACCTTGCTGAAAAAGTTTGGCGCCAGAGCCGAGCCTTCACCGGCTTACGAGAACACGGTTTTTATTCAGCCCGTGAGCATCGGCAAAGGTTGTTCTATCAAGAATTCCATTATTGGTCCAAACGCCACCATCGGCGAAAACACCAACATAGATTTTTCCATCATTAAAAATTCCATCATCGGCTCTTTTTCCAACCTGCACGACATTGTGCTGGATGATTCGCTCATCGGCAGCGACACCGTCATCCGCGGCGAATCAAGAACCTTGAACATCGGGGACAATACGGATATTGATTTGGGATAGTTGATTGGTTGATCGGTTGACTGGTTACTTGGTTGATGACTTCTAATCAACCGATCAACTACTCAACTGATCAACCAGTCAACCGATCAACTATTTTTACGCGATGTTCTCTAACTCGATTACAAAACTTTTCTCCACAAACTATCCCATCATCCAGGCCGGCATGATTTGGGCAAGCGGATGGAAACTTGCCAGTGCCGTAAGCAACGCAGGCGGTTTGGGCATCATCGGCGCCGGCAGCATGTACCCCGAAACACTGCGTGAACACATTCAGAAATGCAAAGCCGCAACAACAAAACCGTTTGCCGTAAATCTTCCGCTTCTTTATCCTGATTTAGACAAGCACATTGAAATCATTATTGAAGAAGGCGTGAAAATTGTTTTCACATCTGCCGGTAACCCCAAAACATGGACACAGCATTTTAAGCAACAAGGCATTACCGTTGTACACGTCGTAAGCAGCAGCAAGTTTGCACTTAAGGCGCAGGAAGCCGGTTGCGACGCCGTTGTTGCCGAAGGCTTTGAAGCCGGTGGACACAACGGGCGGGAAGAAACAACGACGTTTGTTTTAATTCCGGCTGTTGCAAAAGCTGTGAACATCCCCGTCATTGCCGCAGGCGGTATTGCCACGGGAAGACAGATGCTTGCGGCCATGATTCTTGGCGCACAAGGCGTACAAATCGGCACACGCTTCGTTGCCAGCGAAGAAGCTTCTTCGCATCTCTCATTCAAACAAGCAATCATTGATTCTGTTGAAGGCGACACGCAACTGACGATGAAAAAACTGACACCCGTGCGGCTTTTAAAAAACAATTTTTTTCAGCAAATACAAGAAGCCGAAGCTCGTGGCGCAGATGAAATCGAACTCAAAAAAATTTTAGGAAGAGCAAGAGCAAAACAAGGCATGTACGAAGGCAATCTTGACGAAGGCGAATTAGAGATTGGGCAAGTAAGCGCTTTGGTGAAAGACATTTTACCCGCAGGCAAAATCGTCGCTAACATTTGGAAAGAATTTTCCGAAGCGCTTCAACGTCCGCTGAACCAATAATTGATGGTTGCTTCATTGTGTTGAACAAGGCTTTTTTATGTGAAGCAATGCCTTCAATTTTGTTGCACAAACTCCCGCTTTGGATTCCATTACCCATATCGTTCTTGGCGCTTGTATTGGCGAAGCCGTTGCGGGCAGGCAGCTGCACAAACGGTCTATGTTTTACGGTGCATTGGCGCAAAGCGTACCCGATGTAGATTTCGTACTCGGCTTTTTTTTGCACGGGGCGGATAACGTTGTGGCGCATCGCGGAATTACGCATTCAATTTTGTTTGGTGTGGTTGCCGTTCTTTTTCTCACCTGGCTGGTGAAGAACGTGATTCACAAAACGCCGCTGCCGCTAAAGAACGTGTTGCTGCTTTTTGCCGTGAACATTTTTGTTCATCTTTTCATTGATACGTTTAATGCGTACGGTGTTGGCTTGTTGATGCCGTTCAGCCGTCACCGGTTTACGTTTAACGTGTTGTACGTTGCCGATCCGCTTTTCTCCATCGCACCGTTTATATCTTTTTTATTCCTTCTCTTTTTGCACAAATCGCACAAGCGAAGAGTGATGTGGATTCGCACGGGCATTTTTGTTTCGGCCATTTATTTGTGCATCGCCATCGTTAACAAAATCATTGTTGACAATGCTGTTCAACGAAACCTTTCCGCCCAAAACAAATCAACGGATTTTTTTACCACGCCGTCACCGTTTAATTCCCTGCTTTGGTTTGTGGCAGCAAAAGAAAAGAACGGCTATTACACGGCCTACCGTTCGGTCTTTGACAAAGACACGATGAGGTTTACCTTCTTTCCGCGGAATGAAACGCTGACCGATACCGTCGGCAATCAAAAAGACCTTCACTCATTAAAAGATTTTGCGCAAGGCTATTACACGTTTGAACGCTGGGGCGATACAACGGTGCTGAACGTTTTGCGCTTTGGACAAGAAGTAGGCTGGTACAATCCGACAGACCGTTTCTGTTTTCACTACTACCTGAACTTTCCCGCGCAGAATGATTTGGTGGTGCAAAGAGGAAGGTTTGAACACTGGACCAAGGAAAGCCTGAACGCTTTTTTCAGAAGGATGTTTGGTGCGGCCACTTCCCGGTGAGGTTCTTACGGATAAGCCGCATACGCCGCGGTTTGCGCCAGCATTTTATCCACCTTGTCAAACCACTCGTATTGAATGCTCTTGCGGCGGCTGTGATCCGTTTCGCCGTCGTAAGCTTCCTGCATGTCTTCCTTCTCTTTTACAATTTGCTCATAAATGGCGGCAATGTCTTTTTTAAATGTCTCGGGATTGAATTGATAGTTCGACAAAGCTTCATATAGCTTGCGGGCATGAAGCTCGGTAATGTCGAAGTGCACCTGCTCGTGCGCCAGTATGTAATCGGTCCTTAACAAACCCCAGGATTTCTTCTTGGAAAAATGGCAGGAGATGTGGAAGGTCAAGTCGCCGTCTTTTACCTGGTACGAAATACCAAGCGAGGTACTTGTAGAAGCAACGGCATCGCCCTGCTTTTGCGGGGCGCAGAGAAAATCCTCCCACCCAAGTTTTCGTTCGGGCTGCCAGGGAATGACTTCGTTCTCATCTTCGCCGCCGGGTAAAATTTTTTCGGGTACGGTAACGGTAACGGGTACGGGCAACTGCGGCTTGGCCGGAGCCGGCGTGCCGGAGAAGTTCGCAGTCAACAGAAGTAAGGGTAACAGGTGGAAGCGTTTCATATTTCTAAGTAACGAAATCGGAAAATAAAAATTTCTTAACGACTTATGAAAGCTTCGCAATCGTCGGTCAGCGGCAGGTTTCAGGAGTTTAACCGGGGCTTCCAGGGTATTTCTTCGGCGCCCAGCTTTTGCGCCGCGTAACGGGCCAGGGTAAAAAGGTAATCGCTCAGGCGGTTGAGGTATTGAATGATTTTTTCGTCCACAAAGAGCTCGTGCTGTTGCATGTTCACGCAAAGCCGCTCGGCACGGCGACACACGCAGCGAACAATGTGAATGGAAGAAACAGTAGCGTGTCCGCCGGGCAGAATAAAGGATTTCATCGGCGGAAGGCCCGCGGTCATTCCATCAATGCGGTTTTCTAAAAAAACAATATCGCTTTGGTGCAGGTCGGGCAGCTTCAGCTTCGGTTCCTTCTCCGCATCGGTGGCCAGCGAAGAACCAATGGTGAACAAGCGGTCTTGTATCTCTTTCAATTCGGTTTTGAATTCATCGTCCTTAAACAAATCGTTGATGTAACCAATCCACGAGTTCAGTTCGTCCACCGTGCCGTAGGTTTCAATGCGAATGTCATTCTTCGGAACCTTGGTGCCGCCGATTAAAGAGGTTGCACCTTTGTCGCCTGTTTTTGTGTAAATCTTAAATGCCATAATCCCCCCTGTCCCCCTAAAGGGGAGACTTAGGTCAATCTTGCTTTTCTTTTTTAATCTTTCTTAAAAACAAGGTTGACATTTTTGTTTTGAAATTTTGTTTCAATCATTGATAGCCTTTCCAACTTCTTACCATCAATTTTATTCTAAAGAACTGATGACGTCAAATAAAGTTTCTTCCACCTAAGTCTCCCCTTTAGGGGGACAGGGGGTTTTCAACAATGCCATCTTTCAAGCGAACGATGCGCTTGGCGTGTGCCGCAATCTCTTCTTCGTGGGTGACCAAAACCAGGGTGTTACCGGCGGCGTGTATTTGTTCAAACACCTTCATGATTTCGGCCGACGTTTTTGAATCGAGATTGCCCGTCGGTTCATCCGCCAGGATGATGGAAGGGTTGTTGATTAAAGCACGAGCAATGGCTACGCGTTGATTTTGGCCGCCACTCAATTCGTTCGGCCGGTGATGGCTTCTGTCACCAAGACTTACCCGCTCCAAAACTTCTTTTGCTCTTTCGGTTCGTTCTTTTTTGCCAACGCCGGCGTAAACCAAAGGCAGGGCCACATTCTCCAAAGCGGTTAAACGCGGCAGCAAATTAAATTGCTGAAACACGAAACCAATTTCTTTGTTGCGCACGTCGGCAAGCGCATCGTCGTTCATACGGGCCACCGGTTGATTGCTTAAAAAATAGTCGCCGCTTGTCGGTGTATCAAGGCAGCCGATAATGTTCATCAGCGTGCTTTTGCCCGATCCGGATGGTCCCATCAGCGCCACAAATTCAGCCTTATTAATAGAAAGCGAAATGCCCTTGAGCACTTCAACCACCGCTTTGCCGAGATAATAATTCTTTCGCACATCGTTTAGCCGAATCACCGCTTCCATCAGGCATCGTCCTTTTTAATCACTTTGGGCACGAGAAAGAAATCCCCGTTGTGCAGCGGTGCGTTTTGCAAGGCTTCTTCTTTGGTGAGCATGTTCTTCGGCTCGTCTTCACGCAACACGTTTACGGCGCTGGTTATGTGCAACAGCGGTTCAATGCCGGTTGTGTCAAGCTCTTTGAGCTTGTCCACAAAGCCAATCATTTTTTGGAGATCGGCTTTTAGCTCTTCGCGTTCGGCCCCATCAAAATCAAGCATGGCCAGGCGGGATAATTTATCAATCAGTGCGTCATCTACCTGCATGGGTCAAATATAGAGGAGAAATGACAGATGATGGATGACAGATGACAGCAATAAGAAGTGAATTTATGCGCTTAACCGTCATCCATCATCTGTCATCCGCCATCCAAAACTTGATGAACGGTAGCCAGCATTTACGAAACGCATCGTAGATTTGGCTTGAACCTTAATCGAAGAATTATGAAAAGAACTTTTTTATGGAAGACAGTTCCGCTCCTGGTAATCATTAGCGCCCTGGTATTGACGGTATCCTTTGCGCAAACGAATGCCGGCACAGCCAGAAAGAACGGCAACGACACCGTTCCGCAAAAAGAGAAACAAGTTCGAAATCTTGATGAGGCCTTGATAGAACTTGACAAAGGCGAAGCCGACATGCAAAAAGCCCTGCGCCAAATTGACGGCGAGAAAATGGAACGCGAAATGCGCGAAGCCATGAAGCATCTTGAGATGGACAAAACGAAAATGAAGGAATACCTGGCCCGCGCCATGAAGGAACTTGATGCGCAGAAAATGAACCTTGAGATGCAAAAGGACATGGTCAATATGCAGAAAGAACTGAAGGAAATAAACGCCGAAAAAATAAGGCAGCAAGCAGAAGAAGCCGTTGCGAAAATTGACACCGAAAAGATGAAAGCCCAATTGGAAAAAGTAAAGGAGATTGACTTTTCGAAAATGAAAAAAGAATTGGAAGACATGCGTCCCGAGATTGAAAAGTCCATGCGGGAAGCAAAGAAGAACATCGAAAAAGCAAGGCAGGAATTAACCTCGTATAAAAATTTGGTGAACGCCTTAAACAAAGACGGCTACCTGAACAAAGACGCGAGCTACAAGGTAGAATACAGAAGCGGCGAGCTAACCGTGAACGGCAAAAAATTACCGGCCGACGCGGTAAAAAAATACAACGAATATTTATCCGACAAGAAAGACTTCACGCTGCAAAAAGACAGCGATGGCTTGAACATTCACAACAAGTAAGTTGATTAGTTGACACGTTGACCGGTTGGCATCTTGAATTTCGGATCTTGAATTTTGACTCCTCCATCTTTACTGCTTTTAGCTTTGCGGCATGGAAAGCATGTACTTCGTGGCGGTGGTTTTACCGAAGCACCTGGATGAAAAAATTCTTCAGCACAAAAAATGGATGAAGGAAAACTACGGCTGCAAAGTAGGCTTGAAGTCGCCGGCGCACGTTACGCTTGTACCGCCGTTTTGGATGAATGCGGAAAACGAAAGCCAGTTGAAAAACAATTTGAAAACGATTGCATCGGCCGTTGTACCGTTCACCGTGTGGACGAATAATTTCGCTGCGTTTAAGCCGCGAACCCTGTTCGTTGCCACGAAGGAAAACAAGGCGTTGAATGAATTGAAAAAGAAAACCGATGACGTCTTTCAGCGCAGCGATTACAAAATAAAAAAAGAAGCCCGGCCTTTTCATCCGCACATTACCATCGCTACCCGCGACTTGCACAAAGCGGCTTTTGCTGGGGCATGGCCGCAGTTTCAAAACAAAAGCTTTGAAGAAAGCTTCGCGGCAACCAGTATTTCTTTGCTAAAACACAATGGCCGCACCTGGGATGTAATCTTCACGGCAAACTTTAAAACAGACCTGGAGCAAAATGCAGGAAAGACCGTGTAAGGACCTACGCAAATTGCAGCAAATAAAGAAAGGCTTCAGCGCCGTTCGGTTTGAACAAGCGCCGAAGCCTTTTTAACAAGCGCCGCACAATTGCCTTATTGGCGTTGAGAACTTTTTTTCTGCCCACCGTGGTTCATTGATGTATCGGCTCTGTTCGTTGTGGTTGTGCCGCTGCTGTTCATGTTGTTGCCACCGGTTGCGCCGCTGTTGGTCATTGTTTGATTGTTCGGAGTTCCGTTAATCGTACCCGTATCGCCGCCCATGTTGCTGGCGCCGGTGCCGGTTGCGTTGTTCGGCGTTGAGTTGGTCACGTTCACCGTTGTATCCGTAGCCGGGCTTTGTCCCGATCCGTTGTCTTTGCCGTTGCAACTAAAAATCCACAAAGCCAATCCGCTCAAGAAAAGAAGTTTTCGCATAGACAAAAATTTTTATTGAAGATTAAATTGCCACCGTTCATGCTTCAAGTTTGCAGCCAATCTTTTCTTCTTTGACAAAGCCAACAAGAGGCCGGCAATTGATACATCTTTTCTACAAGAAAAGATTCTTGCCTGGTATAGCCAAAGGGCCGTAAAGCCTGCGATGCTTATACACACACCGCGCAAACCGCTGCAATAAAAGGCATCTGTTTTTTTGTGTGAAGAATCAGGCAGGAAACGTACAAACAAAGGTTGCGCCTTTGCCTTTCTCGCTTTCGGCCGTGATGTTCCCGCCGTGTTTTTCCATAATTTTTTTGCAGATGGCAAGGCCCATTCCCGTGCCGTCGTATTCCTGCCGGCCGTGCAGGCGGCGAAACATTTGGAAGATTTTTTTGCGGTGCTCCGGCGCAAAGCCGATGCCGTTGTCGGCAAACGAAAGCCTGGTGTATTTATCATCCCGGCTTGCCTGTATGCGAACGACGGGTTTGTTGCCGGGCGGCTGAAATTTAATGGCGTTGCCAAGAAGATTTTTAAACAGGTAGAGCAAATGATTTTCGACTCCCTTGATTACCGGCAATTCACCGGCAACAATCTCGGCGCCGGAATTCACGATCACGTCCTGCATCTCGGACATTGCTGTTTGCAACACGGTGTTTAAATCAACGTCCTCTAATCCTTCATCGCGAACGTGTACTTTGGTTAAAGCAACAATGTCGTCAACAAGAACGCCCAGTCGCTTTACCGAGTTGATGAGACGGCGTAAATTTTCTTTGCCGTCTTCCGAAATGCCTTCCTCTTTTGTCAGCAGCCAATCGCTAAACGTATGAATCTTGCGCAGCGGTTCTTTCAAATCGTGCGAAGCCACAAAAGCAAAGGACGTAATCTCCTCGTTCTTGTTTTCGAGGTCTTTGTTTTTTGCTTCCAGCGATTCGTTCAGCTCTTTCAACTTTGCCCCGGCCTCTTTTTCTTCGGTAACGTCTTGCAGTATGCTGAGAATGTGTGTGACCTTGCCGTTCTTGCCGCGTTGAAAAACCTTGGCCCGGTTCCGGAGCCAGCGAATGCCTTCGTCTTTGGATAGAACGCGGTATTCCATCAACAGTACCTTGCCGTCATTTGCCGCGGCAATTTTTTCGTTGAAATGCAGCAGCGGCAACCGGTCGTCGGGGTGAATCAATTGCAATCGTCCTTCAATGCCCATGCTCACGAGTTTGTCCGCAGGCACGCCGGTCCATTGCGCAAGGCAATCGTTCAGGTACAGCGGTTCCTTTTTTTCGAGGTCATAAACGGTAATGGCATCGGGTGTAGCCTTGGTAGTTTGCTCCAGCCAGTACTGGCTTTGCGCCAGTTTTTCTTCGGCATTATGGATGCCGGTGATGTCTTTGTCAACGCCGATTATTTTTTGCGGTTTGCCTTCTTCGTCACAAACGACGGTTGCCTTTACCTTCAGCAACCGAAAGCCGTCGTTCCGGTTTATCCGCAAGGTTTCTTCAAAGGGCTGGTGAAGTTTGCGCAACTGCTTAACAATGCGTTTCGCTGCGGCCCGGTCTTCTTCCAACGAACGCTCCAGGTAAATTTCCGGCTGAACGAGTGCGCCTTTTGGCTCATCAAAGATGCTGTACATGCCGTCGCTCCAGCTAAAGCGGCCCAAAGGAATTTCGTATTCCCAGCTTCCGATGATTGCAATGTTCTCGGCTTGCTTTAAAAGAATCCGGTTCTTCTCAATTTCCGTTGTGCGTTCGGCCACCTGCTGCTCCAGCGACGCATTAAAATGACGAAGCCTTTCTTCGCTTTGCCGCAACGCTTTTGCTGCATTTTTTTGTTCGGTAACGTCTTGAAAAATGACCGCTACCTGTCGGCTGTCCTTGTCGCCGATTTTCGTGATGTAGAAATCAAACCATTTTTGATCCGGTTTGGAATATTGCTCCATCCGCTTGCTTTCGCCGGTGAGGACTACGGAACCCCAGGTTTCAAACCACTTCTTTTCGTAGCCGGTATTTATCTGTTTCAGGGTTTTGCCAACAAAGCTTTGCCCAATGATGCGAACGGCGGCCGGGTTTTCTTCCAGGTATAAAATATCAACCGGCCTGCCGGCTTCGTCAAAAATGACTTCGCATTGATAAAAGCCTTCGTCAATGGAGTTGAAGAGGACGAGAAATTTGTCCGCTGCCTTTTGGGTCAGGGCGTCTTTAATGCGAATGAGTTCTTCTTCGGCTTTCTTTCGCCGGGTAATGTTTTCAATTACGTTTAATACGTGTGTAACCGCGCCTTCTTCGTTTCGTTGAAACACTTTGCCCCTTACCGAAAACCATCGCCATTCACCGCTGTCGGTTTTTGAACGATACTCGGCAACGGCCATGTCGTCATCGGAAGCAGAGGCTAGGGAACGGAAATAACTTGCAAGAACCGGGCGGTCGTCGGGGTAGATAATTTCCTTCCTTTCCTCCATGCTTCTTGCGTTCATCCGTTCAGCGTCAAAGCCATTGGCTGCAAAAACGTCTGCGTTGAGAAAGGTCGTTTTACCGGTTGCCAGTTCAATTACGCTAATCATGTCCGGAACGGTGTCGGTAATGCGTGTAATGTAATTCGACTGCTCCTTGATCTGTTGCTCCGCTAATTTTTGTTCTGTAATGTCCTGAACCGTTCCGCTTAAAAAGGTAACCTGTCCATCTTCACCGGCAAACGATTGCAGGGTACGGCTAATCGTCCGCACTTCACCGCCGGCCCTGATGATGCGGTGTGTCATACTTACTAAACCGGGTTCTTTCCGGCTCTGCCGCAACGTTTCTAAAGAAGTTTCCACGTCGTCGGGATGGATAAAGGACAACACTTTTTCAAGTGTAAGGGTTTCACTTTGCGGTTCCAGTCCGTGAATGCGGTACATTTCATCGCTCCAGTGAATGCTGTTTGTTGCCGCGTTCCATTCAAAACTTCCTACACGACCAATGGTTTGTGCGTCCTTTAACCGGCGGTGTTCTTCGGCCAATTGCTCCTGTGCTTTGCGTTGCACTTCCTGCAATTGGAATTCTTTGCTCAGGTCGTGCACAATCCATAGGATGGCCGCTACTTCCTGGTGTTCGTCTTTTACCGGAACAAGATAGGTTTCAAAATATTCGTTGCTTTCCGCGTTTCGCAACGGCGGCAGGTAAACGGTTTCGCCCCGCAACACTTTGCGAAACTCGTTGTAGTTTGGATCGTTGCGCAAACCCGGGAAAATTTCGAGGATGTTGCGGCCAATCACGCGGCTTTTGCCGGTGGCGTAGTATTCTTCGGCTCTCTTGTTCCAGTACACATAATTCATGTGCTTGTCCAGCACCACAATGCGGTCCACCGAAGATTCCACCAGGCTTTCAATAAAGGCAAGGCGTTCGCTTAATTGCTGTTGCAGATCCAATTCGCGGGAAACGTCCTGCACCACGTGCAGCACCCGGGTTGTTTCGCCGCTCTCGTCTCGCAGCGGAATCAGGTAATAATGATGCGGCTTTTTTAGGTAAAGGTTGCGGGCTTTCAGTTGGTGAACTTCGCTGCCCAGCATCACGGTTTGCAACTGCTTTAAATAGGCTTCCTCGTTCAGCGCCGGAAACAAATCAAAGAGATTGCTGTAAAGAGCCTCCTCAGCCTTGATGCCGGTTTTTTCTGTGGCGACGCGGTTCCAGGCCAGCACGGTGTTTTCTTTATCGGTAAGCAGTACCGCATCGCTGATGGCAGCACTCAGCGTTTCGCCAAACCGCGTAGTGTCGGTAAGCTTTTGGTGCAGGGCAGCTTGCCTGGTAAAATCCTGCACCACGCCAACCACCATCTCGCGGCCACCACTGGCAATGCGGTGAAAGGAGATGGACAATTGCCGGATGCCGCCCCTGTTTAAAATGCGGAACCGAAGCCCTTCGTGCGGCTGGCCGTTGGTAACGAGTGTTTCCGCATCTTTAAACGCATTCAAATCATCCGGGTGAATTTGCCGGTGCAGAAGTCCCGGCAAGGCTTCTATCGAATTGGCCTTGTACCCGAGTACCCGGTACAAACCTGGGCTCCACTGAACGTAGCCTTCGGGATGCCAGGTAATAAAGCCGGTTTCGGTAAGGTTCTCGGTAACGGATTGAACCAGGTCTTGCAACGCAGCCTTGTCGTGCAGTTCGGCGACCTTTTTTTCGAGTCCGCGTTGCACGGTAACGTCGTGTACCGCGCCAATCATGATTAAATCGTTGCCACTGACAAAAACTTTACCGCTTTGTTTCAGATGCCGTTGTTTGCCGTCGGGACGAATGATGCGAAACTCGGCTTCGGGCAACCGGTGCTCGCTGTACATGCGGTTAATGAGGTCTTGTATGCGGTACCGGTCGTCGGGATGCACAAGGTTCAGGAAGGCGTTATAGCCGGGCAATTGTTGCTGCTTCAGGCCGTAAATGCGGTAGTAGTTGTCGGAATAAACCGCCTTGCGTGTAACGAGGTTGACAAACCAGTAACCGGCGCTCCAGTAATGTTCCGAAAACTTCATCACCTGCTGATGGAATTTTGCGGTTTGCGCCGCCGTCTGGGCTTCGGCGGCGGCCTGCCGCTCTTCGCTCAGGTCGCGAAGCACGCCGCTAAAAAGCGGTTGGCCTTGTTTGGTGTACGACCAATGCGTGATTAACCGCACGGTGCGCACCTCGCCACCGGCTATAACAATGCGGTATTCCAAATGCACCGGCACCTCCTGGGCATAGGCAGCTTCCAGGGCATCGGCTACCGTTGCACGGTCATCGGGATGCAAAAAGACGAGAAAGGTATTGGCGTGTGCGTTGAGGCTTTGCGGCGGCAGGTTGTGAATGCGGTACACGCCGTCGGAATACCAGACTTCGCCGGTGCTTTTGTTCACGGCCCAGGAACCAATGCGGTGAGCTATTTCGGCCGCATCTGCAAGATCGGTTCGTTGCTTTAGGGCCTCAGCTTCTTTAAGCGATGCCAGTTGTTGCAGCGGGCCTTCCCAACGTTCCCTTTGATCCGCTTCTGTTGGCAATGATTTTTCCAGCGAAACGTTTTCCCCGCTCAGTGCTTTTACTTCGCCCCAGGTAGTAATGAGGCGAAAGTCAAGGTTCGGCAACCGGCCATCGGCCAGCAGTTGAAGTGCGCCGCTTAGCTTTTGCAGGTCATCGGGATGAACAATGCCCTTGGTGCCTTCAAAGGTTTCGGGAAAGGACATCACGTCGCTGCAATAAACAGCGGCGCTTTCCATTTCCCAATCCCATGCACCGTTAAGTATAAGTTGAGATGAACGAAGACACAAGGTGACACTTCTCTCCACAGGTCCTGTTGTATCACTGCTCTTTTTTTTCAGCGTTTCTGGCAAAATAATTCTCCTTCGAAGTTGATGTACACAATTCACTTTCCACTGACAACTTGCTTGCTTTTTACAAAGGGTAAACGATACGGAAAATTGAATCCAATCACAGGTAAATAACGGAAGAGCTCAAAATAAGGCTACTCAACTCTCGTAAGGTAGGCTATTTATACACACAAGTTTTTAAATCCCGGCGAACTGCTTTGACAAAATACCTGTGGAAAACTGAACAAAAGATGCTTCCGGTTTCAGTGCTCTTCCAATTTATTTTGGCGCCGTGCATCCGCCCTTGTTTTCTTCTATAGAATAATTTTAGATCTTCAGACTTCTGTTCGTCCCTTGTTTGCTTTCAGCCGCTGGGCAACAAAGACAGACGGCGTTGGTTTTTGTTTTGCGAGAACAATCACAGCGTCCTGGTTCCCGCTAAATTTACCCAAACAAAAAACCGTTGAACAATTCCTTTGCCGCCGCTCTTCTCGTGCTGGCCTGCACAATCTCCAGCTTTTCCGGTTCGCCAAAAGCGCAGGCACACAACATCAAAAACGATGTGTTCTGGAACACCAAAGACGGCCAGCCCATTTACAGCCAGGGCGGCGGCATCTTCCGGTTTAAAGATCCACAGTCGGGAATAGAAAAATATTATTGGTACGGCGTGCGGTATGAAGAGGCCGAGAGCTATCGCAACAATCCCGCTTTTACGCAGCCCAGGGCAAGCTTCAAATCCGTTACCTGCTACAGTTCTACCGATCTTGTAAACTGGACGTTTGAGAACGACGTGTTAACCAACGAAGAACTTCTTAAACACGGCGGCAAAACATGGGTAGGACGTTTGGGCGTAGCCTATGTAAAAGAGCTGAAGAAATATGCCTTGTTTGTGCAGCACGGCAACCAGGTTTTACTTGCTGTTTCCAACACGCCGGCAGGAGAATTTACCTGGCACCAGCAGATCAGCATGAAAGACATGATTGGCACCACCAACACCGGCGATCAAACGGTGTTTACCGACGAAGACAACGGCAAATCATACCTCGTTTATTCTTACGGCAGCGGACGAAACAAGATCTACGTTTCGGAGATTGGCGTGAAAGACGGGATGGTAAACCTGCTGGATTGCACAAAGGTTTTCCAGGGCGAAAGCCGCGAAGGAAACTGCCTGTTCAAATACAAGGGCCGCTATTACATGTGCGCCTCCAACATCTACGGCTGGGACGCTTCTTTTGCTTACTACTTAGTGGCCGATGACATTCGCGGGCCTTATACACCCGCAAACGACATGCAGGTAATGGCTGGCTGCGCCGATGACTACGCACACGTTTCGCAAACCGGCTTTTTTGTAACGGTAAAAGGAAATAAAAAAGAAACCGTTGTTTATTGCGGCGACCGTTGGGCCGACTTTGCCGGCAACGGCCTCGGTTACAATCAATGGTGCCCGCTTTCCTTTAACGGCGCTGCGCCTTATTTCAATTCGCTCAATTCCTGGAACCTGGATGCCGCAACGGGTGAATGGACCGTAGCGCCGGACAACAACTACGCAAAGAACGGTAGCTTTGAAGCCGACCGCAAAGCAATACCAAGCCACGTAAAGCCGGTGCAAACAGACTTGCTGGGCTGGACGACCACGGTTATCGAAGGCAATAAGATTAGCCTCGACAGCTTGTCTTCGCCGGTTCTGAATCACACGAACAGCGACAGCGAAAGAAGATTCGTAACCGGCGAGAAAAGCCTGAACATTGGCGACAAAATTTCTTTCAGGCGAAAGGTTTCGCAAGCCATCGCATCATCGCCATTTGTTCCGTTGGAAGACGGAGTTTACACATTGACCGCGAGGATCAGAAACAGCAGCGGTTTTGCCAAACTTGAAATGTATGCGGAGAGCAAAGGAAAGACTTATAAGCTCGCCATAAAAGAAGAAAACACCGCGTGGAAAACAATCGAATTAAAAGGCATAGCCGTGAAAGGCGGCAAGGTAGAGATTGGCTTTACCGCGGAAGGTGCGGCCAATGCTTTTTGTTACGTTGATGACGTCTCGCTGCAAGTTGTTCAATCCGGCCGCACAAAAGGTGATGTTCAACTAAAACTTCGTTCTGAACAAACGCCGCCAACGCTGTTAGCGATACAAACAAAATAATCAATACCGTGAAAGTGAAATTGAAAATTCTTCTCTCCTGCCTGCTTCTTCCCTTCGTGCTCATCGCACAAGACGGGGCTTCAAAGAAGAAAGCATTAAACATTCTTACACTCGGCGACAGCAACGGAACCTTTCCCTACAGTTGGCCCAAACAATTGCAAGCCGCCTTGCCCAATGCAACGGTGTTCAACATCAGCAAATCGGGACGAACGATTGGCTTTTTAAATCTTGGCGACAGCAGCCTAAATTCCTTGTTCGTGATTGACGAGAACCTGAAGAAGGCGGCGGCCTTTACCAAAAACCGCCCCTTTGATTACATCGTTATAGACCTTGGAACAAATGACGGCAAAGCCGTTTTTGCCGACCGGCAGGGCGAAGTGCCGCAAAACTTAGAGAGGCTTATTCAAAAAATAAAATCCAGTTCCTGTCCTGCCATCAACAACGCAAAGATCATCGTCATCTCGCCCACGCCTTACGGCACGAAGGCCGAGGCAACGGAGAAATACAAAGGCGGCAACAAGCGGGTAAAGAAGATGAGCAAAACCTTTAAAAAAATAGCAAAGCGAAACGGTTGTCTTTTTGTAAACGGCTTCAAAACGCGGGGACTGAACGTGGAAACCATGACGGCCGATGGCTTGCATTTAGACGCGGAAGGTTCAAAGCTCCTGATAGAACCGGTGTTGTCGCTGATGATGAAATAGATTGGCCTGTGCAATTAGACGGCGCGAGAAAAGATTTGGAGCTGTTGTTTATGGTGGGCAAGGGTTTAGCGATGGGTGACCGTTGGCCCGAATGATCGCCTGTGCGTTTGTCACCCTGAGTTTGTCGAAGGCTTGCAGCGTAGGTTAATTGAAAGCAGCGCCGACAAGGATTTCGCAAACATTCTTCTTTTTGTGATCCCTTGTCCCGGTTTCTTCGCATTTGTTTTCCGTTGCATTCCTTAATTTGCCTTTTTCTAACTGCCATGCCCTTATTTCAACAAGCCGTTCTCCGCAAATACATCGCAGACCTTGACAAAGAAAAGTTAGCCGCAAGCTGGAAAGTTTTCCAGGCGCATTTTCACAACGCACAAAAGCAGGAAAACATTCGTGCGGCAAAAGAAGAACAATACCAGGAAGGTTTTCTACGCGATTTGTTTGTGGATATTTTGGGCTACACCTTAAATCCACAGCCGGGCTACAACCTTACCACCGAATACAAAAACGAAAAAGACGGCAAGAAGGCCGACGGTGCTATTTTAAACAATGCTGCCGTTCGTGCCGTTATTGAATTAAAAGGAACCGACACCACCGACCTTTCCAAAATTGAATCACAGGCCTTTGGTTATTTGCACAACCAAAAAGGCTGCACCTATGTTGTCACTTCTAATTTTGAAAAGCTTCGCTTTTATATCCAGGATGCAACGGAGCACATCGAGTTCAATCTTTTTACACTAACAAAAGAAGGCTTCGATCTTCTGTTTCTCTGTCTGCAAAAAGATAGTTTACTTGCCGACCTTCCGTTGCAAGTAAAACAGCAATCGCTTACGCAGGAAGATGCCGTGACTAAAAAGCTGTACGCCGATTACAGTCGTTTTAAAGGAGCGATATATCAAAACCTTGTTGCAAACAATCCGCAGCACGACAAACTCGAACTCTTTCGCAAAACACAAAAGCTGCTCGACCGTTTCCTGTTTATCCTCTTTGCCGAAGACCGCTTGCTGTTACCGCCCAATTTTATTTTGCGCATCGTTGACGAATACAAGCAGGTGCAAAAGCTGCGCATGCAGCAAAGCCTGTACGAACGCTTTAAGCTTTACTTTGCCGACCTGCTGCAAGGCAACAAAGACCAGGACATTTTTGCCTACAACGGCGGCCTGTTTAGTCCCGATGAACTGTTGGACAATTTGGTGATTGCCGACGACGTATTGCTTGACGGCGTCGTAAGGCTAAGCAATTACGATTACAACAGCGAAGTGGACGTAAACATTCTCGGCCACATCTTTGAACACTCGCTGAACGAGATTGAAAAGATAGAGCAAGAGGTGGCTCCGGCCCATCCCGACCTTCCCGGTGGGAAGGCCACCAGCGCACAGGGCTCGCTTGCCGGGGAGCTCATACACGAAGTTGCATCGTTGCAAAGCAAGGCCGGTGCGGCGGAACACTCCCCCACCGGGGGAGCCGGTGGGGGCCGCAATTCCCGCCGCAAAAAGGAAGGCGTGTTTTACACGCCCCGCTACATTACCAAGTACATTGTTGAAAACACCGTTGGCGCTTTGTGCCGGAAGAAGAAAGAAGCAATGGCGATTGTAGAAGAAGACTACGCACCCGACAAGCGCAAGCGTGACAAGAAAGCCTTGCTGCAAAAACTGGACGATTACCGCGACTGGCTCCTGCAGCTTACCATCTGCGACCCGGCCTGCGGCTCCGGTGCTTTCCTGAATGCGGCGCTTGAATTTTTAATTGCCGAACACAGTTACGTGGACGAACTGACCAACAAACTCACCGGTGCTTCGCTTGAGTTCAGGTGGACGCCGAACGACATTTTGGAGCACAACCTTTTTGGCGTGGACATTAACGAAGAAGCTGTGGAGATTGCCCGCCTCTCTTTGTGGTTGCGCACGGCACAAAAAGGCCGCAAGCTTTCCAACTTAAGCAGCAACATTAAAGTGGGCAACAGTTTGATTGACGACAAAACCGTAGCAGGAGATAAAGCCTTTAACTGGAAAGAAGAATTTAAGGAAGTGTTTGACAAAGGCGGCTTTGATGTGGTGATTGGAAATCCGCCGTATGTAAAAGTTCAGAATTTAAAACATGAAGAAATAGATTGGTTCAAGCAAAACAAAAAAGTTGCCCATAAAAGGATTGATATTTCAATAATGTTTTTTGAGTTATCAAAGATGCTTCTCAAAGAGAATGGCCTGTTATCATTTATTACATCAAACCAATTTCTTGTTGCAGAATATGGCAGAAGAGCCAGACAATTCATTCTTGAAAATTTCGGTATTGAAAATGTTGTTGACTTTGGAGATTTACCAGTCTTTGAAGACGCTCTCACGTATGTAAGCATATTCACGTTTCGAAACTCAAAAAAATCTCATTTTGACTATAAAAGAATTGAGTCAATTAATGAAGCGAGACAAGGGTTTTACAAAGAATTTCAAATTAAAGAAGTAACTCTTTTAAGCGACGATAATTGGGTGCTAACAAGTAATGTAGCCGTTGACTTACTATCTAAGATAAGTGTTCATCAACCGTTAAACTCGTTTGGAAAATGCTATTACGGAATTGTGAGTGGTAATGATGACGTATTTATTTTAAATAAAGGAGACATTAAAAAATACAATTTGGAAGATGGCTGTTTACTTCCTTTGATAAGAGCCCAGAACTGTTATCGATATGACTTTTCAGACTATGATTTGTATGTGGTTTATCCTTACAAATTGAACGAATCAAAGACTCAACTGATGCCTGAATCAACTCTGTCTACGCAGTATCCAAATACTTACAAGTATCTGCTGGATAGAAAAGTTTCCCTTGAAAAAAGAAAGGATTCACGAGAAACTTTTGAAAACTCATCAAATTGGTATTCGTTAACAAGATTTGGTCAATTGGAAGTATTTAATTCTAATGAAAAAATTGTTTTTCCTGGTGAACAGAAAACATCAAAATTCGGAATCGATAAGAATAAGGCAGGGTATAGCGGAGCAAGAGTATTTAGTGTTGTTATAGAAAAAGAAATTTTAAACATAAGATTTCTGTTGTCAATACTTAATTCGAAACTTATTAATTTCTACATTAAGTCAACATTTCCTTTGAAACAAGGCGGATACTATTCGATGTCATCAACTTTCATTGACAAAATACCTGTTGCGGTTACAGCCGGCCAACAACCCTTTATCGCCAAAGCCGACATCATGCTTTCCAAAAACGGCGAACTGCACAAGCTCAAACAATCCCTGTTGCAGTTCGTACAAGCAAAGCACGAAGACATTACCATTTCCAAAAAACTCGCCGACTGGCCGCAGCTTTCCTTCAAGCAATTCTTAGGCGAACTTGAAAAACAAAAGGTCAAACTTTCCCTCGCCGAACAAGCCGAATGGCTGCCCTATTTTGAAGAACAAAAAAGAAAGGCCGCTAACCTGCAAAACATCATTCACCAAACCGATAAAGAAATTGACGCAATGGTGTATGCGCTTTACGGGTTAACAGAAGAAGAAATAAAAATTGTAGAAGGAAATTAATTGCTGATGCTTCCGTGGCGTCCCCGCCGACGGTTTCAATAGGCGTGCAGTCGTTAACACGTTGGCGCGGACGCCAACGACTGCGCAAGCGGTTATTCAATCAATAGCTTTATCATCAACATGCAAAACAATCTTCACCTCATTCCCACGTTGGCCGTAAAGACGATCAAAAGCGGCAAGCACGAATTAAAATGCCTTGAGGGAACCGTTCATCTACCCGCATGGGAAGGATTTCAAAGCCGGAAAGGACCGTATAATTCTGTTGATGCAAACGAACTCTCCGACGGAACAATTGCACTAACGGTTGGCGAGTACACGTCAGCAAACGAATCGTTGTCGGTTTCTGAAGAACAGGTGGCTGCGTACAACTATTTGGTTGACGAGCAAAGCAGCATACGGGAAGCAATACTGAATGCTTTGCTTCCCGCTTACCAAAGGATGCAACCGGAGTACGGCTATGAAGACGGTGACGACATCATGCCGAACGTTACCGCAACGGCGCAGTTTACCGCCCTCATTGGTCTTTCAACCGTACACATTTTGGACGTTCACAAAGAGGGCATCGCTTACACCGGATACGAGTTTGGCTGCACCTGGGACGATGAACACGGCCTGGGCGTTATGATGCACAAAGACAGGGTGATAGAAATTGACGCGGCCGACACATCGTTTGACACATGGATTGCCGAAAAAGACAGCGACCCGGTTCGGGCTGCGGAAGAATTGGAGAAAGCCAAAAAGGCTCCTGTCATCCCGTTCAAAAAGCCCTGGTGGAAGTTTTGGTAACGGTGCAAGCAACGGCGGCGTAAAACGGCCTCAAAGTATTGGCAAGACCTTTGTTTTATACCACCCAAACGTGTGTATGAAATTCGTGACCCTGGTTGTAGCGGCAATGATCGTTTCTTTTAGTGCCTCTTCACAAACTACGCATCGTGCAGCCCCAAAAAGCACGGTGCAAAAGCAACAAAAGACAAAGAGCGGGAAAGCAAAACCGTCCCGCACAAAATCATCTGCTGCAAAAACCGATGAAGCCATTACCCTGACGGATGAAAAGGCCCACAAAGCAAAATGGACCTTTGAAGAAATGCTCAAAAGGCGGCTCCAGATTGATGCGGAAGACGGTGTAACAGTGCAAGGAAAGGACTGAGCCTTTCAACCGCTTGCCGGCCTTCGTCTGCGAATCATATGCGTGACCCGTTCTCGCTACCTTTGCCCCACCCGAAACCTTTCTACATGAACGAAGCCCACTCAACGCTGCAAGACCTGTTCAACCGCATTCCGCGCCGGCACACCGCCGACAACGTCAAAGAGATCTACGGCATCCTGGATGCCTACGAAGACGTGCTGAAAGACATGGAAGCCGATGAAAAGTACGGCCCCAACGTAGCACCGCTTTTTGAGCCGCTCGACAACATCCGCTCCACCATCAAGGCCTCCAACAGTCCCAAAGCTTCCAAAAAGCAAAAGGACGACCTCTTTGACGAAGCCTCGGGTGCGCTGAAAGACGAAATAGAAGCCGCCCTAAAACTGTAAACGGGTCGCCGTTCCTAACCTGTTTGTAAAAGCGCCTTTTTGTCCTCTTTTTGTTTTAGATGCTTAGCCTGTTCAGGTTCAGCACCGTGGCCGACGGCGTGTAGCCCCGCACTTTAAACACCTGCTTACCGGCCGGAAGGTTCGTCGCCTCGCCACCCCTGCGGGTGTAAACGGCAATGGCACCGCCACTGCCCGGTGCGCCAAGAAAAGGCGGCGGGTAGGCCTTTATAATGGCAATGTCCGTCATTGGTATGGCCGCAACCTGGCCGGCGGGTACCCTTACTTCATCCAGGAAAAACGTAACCGGGCTGCCACGCCACCGGGCGGCACCGCCACTGAGTCCGAACGGTTCTATTTCCAAACCGGCAACCCGGCCCTGCAGGTAGGAAAAAACGTTGGGAAAACTGTTGGCACCCGGATCGTCGAGAAGACTGATCAGCCTTTCGTCGCCGGAACGGAACAAGCCACTGCTGTGTTCCTCGTTGTATTGCTGCGCCGGGCTTTTGGCGGTGGTTTTTACCAGCACAGCCGGCAGCAGGCTGCCCCCGTCGGCAAAAGCCGCCGCAGTACCTTCTACGGGCTGGTTGAGCGTACGTCTTACGGCTGCGGACGGGTTGCCAACGTAAAAGGCCCGGCCGGCCACGGCAACGGCGTTAAAACTGGAATCAAGCTGGGTGCTGATACGGATGTTCAGCGGCTGGCCGCTGGCCTTTGCGTCGGAAAAAGCCATCAGGGCGTTGTCTTCAAACAGCCAGTTGCGCACAACAAAAGAACCGTCCGCCGCCACCGGGATTTCCTGCTCGTCCCAGTCACCGCTTTTGGTCAGGAGCATGGCTTGTACCGCATCCGGTTTCCTTGCGTCCTGTATCTTGCCCACTACCTCGAAAAAGCGGCTTTGCACCCCCGCAAGCAGGGTGTACTTCCCACGCGGCAGCGAGTCCGGTAAATAAAGTGTGCCGCCAACGTGCCCGTTGATCACCGGCCAGCGAAGGCGGGTGCGCTGGCCTTGTTCGGCCTCGATGATAATTTCCAGCGTCGCAAGGGATGGGGTTGCGGCTTGGCCGTCTTTGTAATCCGCTGTTATGCGCAAGGAATCGCCGGGTTGCAGGATGGCCTTGTTGAGTTGTATATCCAGCCTGCCTTTTGTTGGTTGTGCCGTTAGGGCCACCGCCAACAGTAAGCAGGCGCTAAGAAAAAAGAGCGTTCGTTTCATGCCCTTATTCGCTCAAGTTTGAAGCCAGCAAGGGCAAGCAAGCCTGAAAAGAAAGGTAAAGTTGTCCGTGTTGGTTGAGATCTGCTTAACACATTTAGCCACTTCGGGCATACGGCGTTTTTGTTCGTGCTCTTTCCTGCTCCACCTTTGCCGCTGATCGGCAAAACCTAAAACAAGCGAGATGAAACCTTACGTTATTTGTCACATGCTCGGGTCGGTAGACGGAAAGATCAAGCAAAACATCTGGGGCCTAAAAGACGCAGCCAAATATTTTGAAGAGCCGGCGGCCAAAATCAAGGCCGACGCCTGGCTGGTGGGACGGGTGACGATGCAGGAATTTTCCAGCAAAAAGCCTTTGCCAAAAACGACGGCTCGCCTTCGTATCCCGAAAGAGGATTTCGTGGCCGAGAAGAAGTCGAAAACCTTTGCCGTCGTTATTGACCCTTCCGGCAAATGCACTTGGGATACGAACATGGTATCGACAGAACAAGTAATTGAGGTGCTCACAGAAAAAGTTTCGTCCGCTTACCTGGCGCACCTAAAGGACAAAAACGTTTCCTACATTTTTGGCGGCGAAAAAGAACTGGACCTGAAGCTGGTGCTGGAAAAGCTCAACAAACTTTTTGGTATTAAAACCGTTCGCATTGACGGCGGCGGGCACGTGAACGGTTCCTTTCTGAAAGCGGGACTGATTGACGAATTCAGCCTGGTGCTGGCGCCGGTGGCAGACGGAACCACCGGGCAACCGACGGTATTTGAAGTTGGTGAAGGCTTTGGCAAGCGAAAGGCCACCCGCTTTCGCTTAAAATCGGTCAAACGGATTTACGAGGACTTTTTGTGGATACGCTACGAAGTGGTAAAGCCCAAAAGAGCCGGCCGAAAGTAAAAGAAGAGATTACCGCGCCACAATCACCAACGCATTCGCTACCTCCCGTTCGCCTTCGTGATCCCATTTTTTATTGTCGGTGGGATAATTTACCACACCGTTAAAGGGCTGGCCTTTGATGTACATCGTTGTAGAGCCGCCGCCGTCAAGATTGATGGCCTCCGTGCAGCGCAGCCAGCGAAAAACGGCCTGCAGTTCGGGGAGGCTCGCCCCCGCCGATTCGGCGGCCCTTCCGTCCACCACCAGCAGCACCAACGTTCCGTCGCGCCGTTTACCAATCGCGGTTCGCGGGTGGCGGTCGGTGGTAAAGGCATCTTTGGTAAGCAGTTGGTCCTGCCCGTTCACTATCAGCACCGGGCCGGTGGACATCACATCCTCGCCCCTCAATTGGTGCTCCCAGTTTATGTCGGCTGAATCTTTCACCAACGAAACCGCCCTTTTACGGATGACGACGGAGCCTTGGTTGTGGCGTTTGCGGGCATTGTCCTTTTCCTTGTTTTCGGCAATCACGCTGTCGCCTTCGCGCAAGTAAACCACCGAGCGGTTATAGCCGAGTAGGGAGCGTTCCAGCGGCGCTTTGCCGGCTACCTTTTTCGATTCGTCAGGATCGAGTCCACGCATTTTAAAAAACGAACCGTTGACGGCGGCCAGCGCCCTGCTGCGCATCGCCAGGACAGACGTCGGCTCCAGCGAATCGGAATGCACCACGTGCAGCTTGTACCCTTTTTGCTTCGGCGAGATTTCAATGAGGTTGATGTTTTCGGCCGCACCGAACAGGGAACCTTTTTCGAAGTAGACCGTTTTCCATTCAATGCCCTTTGCCAGCGGTTGCACCGTCCACCGGGCCTGCGCAAAGGCGAGGGAATCGGTTTGCGCTGCGGCATTTACCGCTGCCGCAAGAAGAAGAAACGTTAACCATTTTGCACCGTTTGTTTGCATGCCCTGAAAATAGGTTTTCGTCAGCACAAATAGAGGAGGCAGCGTGCTTAATTCTCTCACCTCTTCCTGCTTTCGCCACGAAAGAACAGGGCTTTCCTTCACTTCTTTTCCTGTTTCGGTCACAATTTTTGCTCCGGCTTTGTTGCCGGCGGTCCAATCGGCATCACGGTTTCCCTTTCCGGTAGCGCCGCCGGCCAAAACCGGAACCTTTTTTTGCCGTTCCGTATTCCCGTGAGCCGAAAAAAGGTTCCGGTTTCCCAAAAAACTATCCCGGCCAGCCAAAAAAGAACACCGGGGAGCTCCCCGGTATTCCGGTTTGGCCAAAAAGAGTTTCCGGCAGGTCTTTAAGGAACTCCTTTTTCCAAAAAATGGTTCCGGTTTTACAACAAACGCATCGTAATTTTTACATATTTTATTTGTCTTTCATTGGATTTGTACGCAATCTTCCTAGCCCTCGCCTGCGCAAAGCCTTAACCCAGAGGGCTTTTGTCAACATCCTTCCGTTTCCTGCCTCTTTTGGGGGATTGCTGACGGCAGGGCATTTTAAAACCTTTACCCGGTAATTATTTTTTTAATCCAAAAATTTCTTGCTATGAGAACATTTCGCATCACAAACGGGTTCAACGAACTCTCCGACGCTTACCTGATCGTAAGGGCTACCTTCATTAAAACCAGTCTGACAGGCAACGCTTCTTTTCCGCAGCCGGTGCCCAGCCTCACTGACCTGGGCGCCAGCATCGACGCCTTCTCCAACGCGGTACAGGCGGCCGAAGGCGGCAGCCGGCAGGACATTGCGGTAAAAAACAGCCTGCGGGAAACCTTGGTGAACCAGTTGCATCTCCTGGGAAATTACGTGCTGTTTACCGCCGCCGGCGACGAGGTGGTGGCCACGTCAAGCGGCTACAACATCAGCAAGCAACCCACCCCGCAGCCGCCCATCACCAGTCCCGATGGCGTGGCCCTGGCCAACGGCATCAACCGCGGTGAACTGGAACTAAGCTGCAAAAAGGTGGCGGGTGCCCGCAGCTACGTGCACGAGCTGACGCCCTGGCCCGTAACGGCCGACAGCCAGTGGCAAAGCATTCCGGGCACCAGCATTAAAAACCTGTTTACCGGTCTTGATAGCGGCAAGGAGTACGCCGGCCGCGTTACGGCCATCGGCGTAAAGCAGCAGGTGGTGTACAGCGACGTAGTATCGAAGATTGCGTTGTAAAAAGGACCGCTACTTTTTGGAGAAAGGCTGCCCGCAGGCGGCCTTTTTTATGGTACCTGCCCTGCGTCTTCGACGGAGCTCGGACGGATATTGCCGAAGGAGGGAAAGATTGCAGAGTGGTCGCCGAGCGTTTGTCACCCTGAGTTAAGCCTGTTCTGAGCCCACCGAAGGGATTATCACTCTGAGCTTGTCGAAGAATCGAAGCACGAGACTCCAGACCTGCATATACGAGATCAGTTCCTCTATCATCGATGCGCAAGAGTTTCGTCTGTTTTATGTTTCGTCCAGTCCACCACTCTCGCATACTTATGCCAGCGGAACGAACGTGCAACGATAAGTTCTGAAATCAGCGTCTTTGTTAGTGAACGAGGTTGGTTGCCAGGTCAACGGTTATTTTATCAAAAGGAGCTTTGGTGGCGCCTTGTACCTGCGTAAAGATCAAAACAACTTGGGTTGCGGTAACCGTCGCCGTCAGGTAGCCGAATCCCATCAACGATTTATCGTAGCTATGGTCGCCAACGTGTTGGCCGGTTGCCGGGCTAACCGGCTGAAGCCCTCTTCCGCCCGAGCCCACCACTAAAAAAGGAATCTTCATTTGCCTGCCCTTAAAATTAACCGTGCGGGTAAACCGCTGGTAGCTGTGCGCATGAGCGGCCAACACTACATCGGGCATAACACCGCTTTGCGTGCAGGCCTTGTCAATATCGGCCAGCATTTGCGTACTTCCGCTGTGGCTGCCGTTGCTAAAGGGCGGGTGGTGCACCGCAATGAACAGGGCCTTGCGCTGGCCGCGGTCGCGCAGCTTTTTAATAGCCCCAAGTGTTTTCACCAGCCAATCGTATTGTTTTTGCCCGATCTGCGGCGCTTCGATAAAGCCCGGGTTCTCGGCCACGTTTGTGTACAGCCCAATGATGTCAACAAAAGGCGCATTCAGCAGCCAGTAAACACCGGGCTGACTCACCATCTCGCGAAAAATAGTTCCCGCCGCCGGGGGAACGCCGGGTTTCGGCTGGCAGAAATTCTTTTGAAAAGCTTCCAGCGTGGTTTTTTGGCCGGTGGACGTACCGTCGAATTTGAACAATTCGCCGTCGTGGTTGCCGGGGATGGCGATGATTTTTCCGGGGTACTTCCGGTAGGGCACGTAAAACTGTGCGTGGTAACCGCGGTCGGTATTGTCGTAATAAATCACATCGCCGAGGTGAAAAAGAAAAGCAGGCGATTTTTCCGGGTGGGCAGCGTTGTAATCAGCGGCCATGGCGTCGGCTACCGCTTCCTCGTCAAACCCGTTCTCGTGGCCCGTATCACCAACGGCGTGAAAGGAGATGGACCCGGAAGCTTCGATTTGTTTGGCGCCGGCCTGCCCGATGATTTCGTTAAGCGTCATGGTGGGGTCGCGTTGCGGGTCGGGAATTTTTTCCAGTTTGGTTGCAATGAAGTCGGTCATGCGGCGGCCAACACCGGGAACAACCGGCCTTTCTTCAACGGGAAGCGTGGTGAAAAACGGGTGGGCAAACCGGAGGGGTTCTTTCCTTGCCATAGCAGTGGATTTAGGCGGTGAGCAAAACGAAATCAACGGTTGTTTTCGCAGTCCACGGGAGCAAGTGATTCAAAAGGAAGGGAAGAACGAAAAAGAAGCTTTGTACCGTGAAAGTAAAAAACCCCTCGCAGTAATGCAAGGGGCAAAAATCATTGAAAGGGCAGCTCCAAAAAATAACGGCACTATTTCTTCTCGGCCTCGAAGCAACCCAGGTCCGGGGCTTTGCCTGCATAGGAAAAGCCAACATCAACGCCTGCATCAATGGCCTTGCTTCCATTTTTGAGGTGCATGAAATCAATGCGCGGCAAACCACCGTCAGCCCCTCGCAGTGCCGTAAGTTGTGCTGTGTCGAGGCTTAAAAAATCAGCCGCAGTAATTGTGATCCCGCCATTGAGAAAGCTGTTGTGATCGATGGTGCAACGGGCTGGGTCGTAGTTGGCAATATCCGTTCCCGAACGCGGCGAAAGGCTCAGGTTGTTGCGCAGCACGTGATCGTAGCCTGGCCCGTCGGTTAAATAGTCCGTTTCGGTTTTGGCCTTGCGGTTCAGCATGTTGTAGTTGGTGCCGTTGGCATAAGCCGTGTTGTTGTACCACCGGCTGCCCGCAAGGTGATGATTCGAATAAAAACCATTGGCCTTGTTCATCACCGCCAGGCAAAAGCGAACGGTGTTGTGCGGTATCGAATCCGGCAGGCCGGCCAAGACTCTTGCACCGTAACCGCCGGCCTTGAATCCGTTGCCATCGCCACGGCTCACGCCGTCGGCCGAATAGCCGTTGCAAAAGGCCCAGCAGTTTTCAAAAACCGTTGCTTCCGATGCCGAGATGCAATCGTAGCCGTCGTCGCTGTTGTACCATGCACGGCAACCGCGAAAGACGTTGTTCACGCTGCCTTTCGACGGATGATTGCCAAAGCCGTCCACATTGCCGCCGTTGCGTCCGCCACCGGCCTTGGAGGTATAATCGTAATTGCGGTAGGCATCGCAGTTCAGCACAAGATTGTTGGCGCCCGCCGTCAGAAAGAAGCCAATGCCTTGGCCATCGTGCATGTTCAATTGTTCGTAAATATTGTTGCTGCCGCCGTCATTGGAGAAGCAAATGGACTGAGTGTTCGCATCGGTGATGGTTACCTGCACGCCGGTAACTTCCAGCCCTTTCAGGTGCAGCCAGGAGCCGGTGATTTCAAATGCGTGCACGCGAAACCCGGCCGGTTTTACCGCGGAAAAATCAAACACCGGGTGTTCGCCGGGATAAGCCCAGTAATGAATGGGTTTCCCCTCTGCACCGCTTTTATCCAGGTGAATCACAAAGGCTTTTATGCCTGAACGCGAAGCAATCTGCGACTCCTGCATTCCGTAGCGGCCACCGCGGATGTAAACCGTGTCGCCCGGCGCAACGAGGCTTTGTGCTCTTTGAACACTGGCGAAAGGAAGGGCTTTGGTGCCGGGGTTGTTGTCGCTGCCCGTAGGTGCAACAAAATACGTGCGGGCAAAACAAAGAGTAGCGGTGCAAAGAAGTAGAAAAGCAGTGGTTAATTTTTTTATCATAGCAAGGCGGTAAGAGATACAAAATGAAAGGAATTGACCGCTTAACCATCATTTACCTACCTGTGTAACGGCGTTCAGCACGAGATGGTCGATTAGCAGTAAAGCCTTACTTTCCGTTGTACAAAACGTTTATGAAAAGAGTGCTCACTTCTCTGCTGATTGTTGGTTTAACCGTATTACAAACAACAGCTTCTTGTCAGGATAGCTTGCCTGTACTGAACAAGAAAACCCTTTTGTTTAGCGATGATTTTACCGACACGGCGCTCGGCAAAAATTGGATACTGGAAGTTGCGGAAGTAGAACGAAAGGCCTGCGCGGTAAAAGACGGTCAACTGGAATTGAACACTGTAGGCGGCGTAACCGCATGGTACAAAAAAGAACTGCGCGGCAATGTGCTGATAGAATTTGACCGCAGGGTAGTGATGGAAGACGGCCCCAATGACCGGCTGAGTGACCTGAACCAGTTTTGGATGGCGACAGACCCGCGGCGTAAGATGTTTAGCCGCAAAGGCGATTTTAAAGAATACGACAGCCTGCAACTTTATTACGTGGGCATGGGCGGCAACTACAACACCACCACAAGAATGCGCCGCTACGACGGTGGTAAGCTGGAGATCGTGGGCGAATTAAAAGACAGCGGGCACTTGCTGCAACCCAACAAAACTTATCACATTGCGATACTGGTGAAGGACGGCGTTTCCGGTTTTTACGTTGACGGAGTCCGCTTTTTTTCTTATAAGGATAGCCGGCCGTTCACGCATGGGTGGTTTGGCATCCGAAGCACCAAAAGCCGCCAGCGTATTGACCGTGTGCGGATATGGCGTATTCAGTAGGCCGCAGTTCCTCTCGCCAGCGGCCACCGGAGCATAAAGGATTAAAAAGTTGGGGCCGTATGCCCGGACAGACCTTCGCCTTGAATCAGGCCAACAATCCTAAATGACAAAGAAGGCCGCCGGCAGCAACGGGATTGCGTTTTTGTGTTGTTGGATGAACAAACAATGAGAGTATGTTGATTGGACAACAAAAAAGCGCACCTGTAATTTGTTCTCTCAGAAGGAAGCAGTAAAATTGACCGCTGAAAACCGCATCTCAAAAGGTGCGTATGGTAGATGTTAGCGGCTATCGCAAGAACTCTATGATTGTATGTTTCAAAATCTGACTAAACGGCAAAAGAATTTTTTCGGATATAGTATTCTCATTTTGTTCCTAGCTATTGGAATATTCATAGCCTATTTAAAAGTCAACTCCCTTAAAAACCATACGGCTTTCACCATTGGCCAAATCTATGACGTAACAACGTCTTCCAAAAGCCCCGAAGTTTTTGTTCGCTACCACTATGTTGTCGGACAAAAACAATACGATGCCGATCACAGTTTGCCAGCAACATATAAAAGTGAACACTTTCAGCCACTGAACAATCTTCTTCTAAATAAATCCTTTCCAGTAGCGTATGACGGCACGAGTTGTGATAACAGTGAAATGTTGGTTGCTGAACAGCAATACAAAGCGTTCAACGTTGCAAGACCGGATAGCTTAAAAGAACTCTTTAGACTTTACGACAGCATAGCTAAAAGACAGTAGACAGCCGCTAACAGAACATTTGCAAAAGCATGGCCGAAGTGCTAATTTTCCGCGATAAACATAATTTGACTGCAAAGCAGAAGTGAGGCTGCAAGAACATAAAGCTCCATGCCTTCGCAAACGCTTTCGACGTTGTGCGTCATGCGGCATAACTCTAACCCCCGCAAATTTCATATCTTCGAGACTGGCAAATTATTGGATATGCGGACACTGAACATTGCTATATCGGACTTGGAATACGAGAAGTTCGGCATCAAGGCCGATCAACTCTCGTTTACAGACTTTGTCGATATGGTTAGCCGTGAACTCAGTCGGCAAAATCTTAAAAAAGCAGTGGAGCTTTCTGAGCGTTATGGACTTTCCAACATGAGTATGGACGAGATTTCCGCAGAAGTAAAAGCCGTAAGAAACAATGCGGCTCATTCTTGACACCAATGTGCTTGTTTCGGCCCTCATTCAGCGAAATTATCCCCATTTCATTGTTGACCAAATTTTAGCAGACAGCCATCTGCAGCTTTGCTTATCAGAGCCCCTCTTTACCGAGTATGTGAAAGTGCTGAACCGTGAGAAATTCAGCCGATTTCCAGACTTTCATTTCAGAGCACAAACGTTACTTGCGGACGTGGAAAACAGCGCATTGAAGTTCAGCCCAACGGTTGGTTTAAACATTATCAGCGACCCTGCTGACAATCGGTTGTTGGAACTTGCCGAAACATGCCAGGCAGATTATCTCATAACAGGGAATACGAACGATTTTACGATGTCTGAATACAAAGGGACGAAAATTGTGTCACCGAAAGAAATGTTTGACTTGCTCACTAAATAAGCACGAACGCTGAACAGCGCATTGCTGCAAGTGCGGCGTGACGTGCTACCATGTAGCTTGACGAATATCACGGCATCTGTCTATTTTTACTTAACTGCAGTGTTGCCAATGCCACACCCGACAGCAACGCTTTTCCGTTAAGCGTCATTTCAATTGACAGCCACAGGCAGTAAACGTTGTTTTTCTTTGACAATAACCTTCCGGCAAATGCAAACTGAAATCCTTGGCGTTATTCCCGTTCTTCCTTCGGCTGACATTGCAAGAGATATTGCCTGGTACAAGGAGAAAGCGGGATTTGAAACAAGCTATTCGGATACAATGTATGCCGTTCTTTACAGGGGCAAGATTTGCCTGCACCTGCAATGGCATGCCGACACGGAAGATGACCCCTTGCTTGGCGGGTCAGTAATACGCATCGGTACAAAGAATATAAAGCCTCTTTTTGACGAATTTGTTGGGCGGGGAACCGTTTCGCAAACGGCTTTCAAAACAAAGACATCTTGGGGCACAAACGAGTTTGGCTTTTTTGATTTAAACAAGAATGCCATTTTTATTATGGAAGACATTGAGTAGCGTTTGCATTTAGGCCATTGTTCCTGGACTAAAACGAACGCACAACACAGCGTTAGCCGCCAGGGTTACATGCCTCCTGATGCATAACAACAATGAAATAACTTACTCAAAAGCTCTCCGCAACGCTTTCTACATTTTCTTTTGTCTTGACAAAATCCTGTGCTTTTTATCATTACCGGTCTTCAATAAGACAAGGCAGCTTCCTTTTTGTTTTCAGCCACGACTTTCTTCTTTGAATCAAGGGTTATTTTCTTCTGCCAGTAAACGTATGACAGCACACCCGGTGCAAACCAAATCAGCATTATCAGCATCCGCGGATCAAACGTGTGAGAAAGCGCAATGCCGGAATAAACGGCAGCAATCAAGTCGAAAAACAAACCGGCGTAAGCCCATTCTTTTATCCTTCCGGAACCGGGAAGCAAGAGAACAAGGGCGCCAATTAGTTTCGCCCAGCCGGTAAAGGGAATAAAATATACCGGGTAGCCCAGTATGCCGTGAATTAATTTAACCGAATCTTCGTTTACCAGTATGCTCGACCACGACGAAAAAATCATTAAGGCACAAAACAGAAGAGTGAACGTCCAGTACAGCGTGTTGATTGTTTTGGGTTTCATGATGTTTGATTTGAGGACAAAGATGGAATGAATGGCGGATCTTTTCCCTGTGCGATTACGGCAATTAAAAAGGTGAATTGCGACAAAAGCCCGCAACCGAATGCGTCTGCCTCAATGTGAATGATCTTTTACGCCGTTGTTGTATGAGGTGAAGATCTTGTACGGTAGCCTGCCAACAACAGCGTAAACGGCTCAGCACTTAAGGTTAGTTAACGGCAGATGAAAACTGAAGCAAAAGGCATTAAATTTCCGCAGCTGAAAATCTCTTCAACCTTAGGCGCAACTTTACGACAGCGAGGCTTTGTCCTGAACTTAATGGAAAGATTTACGCAGTGATTTGATCTTTAATTCATAAAGCGATAGAAACGATGACAAAAAATAATTTACTGCGAATGGACAATGTCGGCATCGTGGTAGAATCCCTTGACGAGGCCGTCTCTTTTTTCACCGAGCTTGGTTTGAAGCTTGAAGGGCGGGCCACAATCGAAGGCGAATGGGCCGGACGTGTTACAGGGCTGGAACTTCAGCAGGTTGAGATTGCCATGATGGTCACCCCTGACGGTCACAGCCGCCTCGAACTCTCCCGATTTCTCACGCCGCCCATAGTAGCCGACCACCGCAATGCTCCGGTGAACGCTCTCGGATACCTACGCGTCATGTTCGCCGTGGACGACATTGACGAGACGCTCACCCGGCTCTACAAGCATGGCGCCACTCTCGTCGGCGAAGTGGTTCAGTACCTTGACGCGTATCGACTCTGCTACATCCGCGGGCCCGAAGGTATTCTCATCGGGCTGGCAGAGCAGCTCAGTAAGAAATGAATGCCGGTGTTTATAAAATCCTTCACGGCGGAACTTTCCGCCGTATTTGTGCAGATTCAAAGTCCTTTTTAATCAAACGTTAATCCCCGTGGCTGCCTTAAACGCAGGAGGCGTGATAGACTCTAATGATTCAGTCAGTCGCTAATAACTGATTCAACCATTTATGAAAAAACTATTCTTTGCCTTATTGCTCCTTTCCGGGCTCTTTCTGCAAAAAGCAGATGCGCAGGTAAGGGTTGGTATGGACATTAATATCGGTGCCCAGCCCGACTGGGGACCTTACGGCTACGATTATGCCCAATATTATTACTTCCCCGACATGGACATTTACTACGATGTACTGAACCGGGAGTTTGTATACTTTGACGGCTACGAGTGGAGATCCTCTCCTTACATGCCTTCCGCGTACAGTAATTTTGACCTTTACAGCGCTTACAAGGTGGTAATTAATGAGCCGCAGCCCTATTTGCGTGCCGATTATTACCGGAGACAATACTACGGTTATCGTGGCTATCACAACCAGCCGGTGCTCCGCGATCACAGGAACGAAGGTTATGCGTACGGCAGGGACGAACGCTATGAGCAAAGAGGCGAGCAACGCTATGAACGGCGAGATCAGCGTTTTGATGACCGCAACCGGGTAGAACGGGAGGCCCGAAGCGTTGACCAGCGAGACAACCGCGGCTTCGAACAAAGAGGTAACAGGACTGGCAATAACGGCTTTGATCAAAGAGCCAATACGCCGAACCGCAACGTGTATGAACAACGGGGCAACGACAACAACCGTGGCGGTTTCGAACAAAGGAGAAACGAGGGAATGAACGGTACCGACCACGGTGGATTTGGCCAGCGAGGCGAGAACCGGGATTTTGGAAGACACTAAGGTTTACCGAATTGAATAAGCAAGCCGCTCTTTACCGGGCGGCTTTTTTGTTTTTGGCAATGGGGAAGTAAAGACGGTTCACTGAGTTTCTAAAAACCTGTTTATAAGAGCTTCCATCAACTTGATTGATGACAAGATTCACTACATTTAGCGACACGAAAAAGAAAACCTTCCTCGCCCTTGCCACGCTCCTGCTCCTTCAGGTTGGTTTTAGCCAGAAGCAGCACAAAGTGCCGCCGATGAACGGAAATATGCCTCGCATTGCCCAGACGGCATGGCGCATTTTCAAACTGTACAAAAGCGGAAATGCCCCCGCTGCCGACAACGCCGCAGACGTGCTGGTATTTTGCCGGACCAATCGTTTCAGTTATGTTCCAAGCACCGGGATTGGGCCGCAGGGAACGTTTAAGGTTCAAGGGCGTTTGCTGGTGCTAACCAACGATTCGGACAAGAAACCCGCCGCGTATAAAATGAGCTGGCTACCGGGACAAAACATTTTGAAGCTGGAGGAAGGCGGCATCATCTTCGAAATGGAATACAACGGCGAGACCAATTGTAACGGCTAAGCAAAAGGTGATACCCTTTTATACTACATGTGTTTAATCAGCTTTCTGCAACCAGTGGGCTTGGAGACTGCTGAACGTTTAGCTTTTTTTCTCTTTGGTCTTTTCTCTTCTCCACAGAAGAAAAAGGAGCAAAAGCAGCAGTAAGGCCACAACCCCAATAACGATCCAGTTTGGCCCCGTGCTTTCTCCCGGTGTGGAAAGCGAGAAATCCGTACCCGGAAAGAGGCCATCTTTTTCCTTGTCCAAATGAGCAAACAATTGCAGGGCCACAAAATACCTTGGCCCCTGGAAGTATTGCAGGCGCATGTCGTGGTAGGATGCTGACAAATCGAGGCTGCCGCTCTTTGCGGCCGGGCCGTGCAGTCCATCGTTGTTGATGACGAGGCTATCATCTATAAAAAGCCTGGAGCCATCGTCGCTTAACAATGTAAACGTGTAACGACCCGCTTTCCCCGGTTTAAACTTTCCGTTGTATTCAATGGCAAACCATTCAAAGCGGTTACCGGCTCCGGGAAACCCGGTTGACCAGCTACGTTGCGGAACGTTGACCGTTTTGGTATAAATCGTTGCCACTGCTTTCATCGTGTCGAAGGAAGCGGGAAGCTTTGGCGTGTTCACCGGCAAATAATAAATCTTTCCTTCCAATCCATCGGAAACCTGGTGCGTATCGCCAAAAGCAAGGCTGTCTTTTGCATGTTCGTTTCCCGTTGCAGCCGGGTTGCTTTTGGTTTCGCGGTTGCACGTGCAGCTTACCAGGAAAAAGACCAGGCTGTAAAAAAGTTGATTCTTTTTCATAACTGTTTTTTACAAACTTGATGTCTTAAAGAGGCGGGTAATTAGCAGCGGAATTCAGTGGGAGGGAACTGCTATAAAAATAATTGATTTTGCCAAATCCATTGCGCTTGGCCGTGTTGTATAACGTGTTCGCTGAATGACGGGCTTGTTGACAGAAGCGATTGGCTGAGGCCAGCGTTAAGGCGTTTTCAATAGTTTTGTGCTTTACCAAAAGCAACCCGAATGAACTTTCACCTGAAAAATATTCCGCAACGCACGACGCAACCAAGAACACACGGCCTCACCGTTGTCATTGACAAAGGGCTGAGCCTTGCAGAAACAAGAAACCTTTTATCGGCAGCTTCTCCTTATGTTGACATGGTAAAGCTGGCCTATGGAACGCCCTTGCTAACGCTTGGCCTGAAAGAAAAAATAAAGCTTTACCAGCAGCATAACGTAACGGTCTTTCTTGGCGGCATCTTCTTTGAAGCCTTTGTGGCACGCAACCAGTTTGCCGCGTATTTATCGTTCCTGCAGGATTACGGCATTTCCTGCACCGAGGTTTCGGACGGTTCCATTACCATTACACAGGCCGAAAAATGCGGCTACATTGAAACGCTCAGCAAATACGGCACGGTACTCAGCGAAGTGGGTTCAAAGGACAAAGACCACAAACAGGTAACACCGCCGTACCGCTGGATTGAAATCATCAACACCGAACTTAATGCCGGCGCCAGTTACGTTGTTGCCGAAGGTAGAGAGTCGGGCACGTATGGCATTTACCGCGATACAGCGGAAGTGCGGGAAGGCTTGATCCAGGAAATCCTGACAAAGATTCCCGGCGAAAAAATGATTTGGGAAGCGCCGCAAAAAGACCAGCAATTGTTTTTTATTAAAACGGGTGGAGCAAACGTCAACCTCGCCAACATCGAACCGCAGGACGTGATTCCGCTGGAAACCATGCGGCTTGGTTTGCGCAGCGATACCTTTCACCAGTATTTGAGCAATGCCGGAATAACCGGCTAAGTTGTGCCTGATTAAAATTTACAAAATAAGGCTGCCCGTTGGCAGCCTTATTTTGTACTTGCATAAATGCTGTTGGCAGTGGGCCGAAAAGAATCAGGGTTGGCCTTTGCCGCCGCCAGAACCATAAATATTTCCCGTTGCAAAGCTGCCATCGTTGGCCGCCAACTGAACGTAAATAGAAGCCAGCTCCGCGGGCTGACCGGGTCGGCCAAGTGACGTATCGCTGCCAAACTTCATTACTTTTTCCTGCGTAGCGCCGCCGCTGATTTGAAGCGGTGTCCAAATTGGTCCGGGCGCCACGCCGCACACCCGGATGCCTTTGGGCCCGAGTTGCTTTGCCAGGGATTTTACGTAGTTCATCGTGGCCGCTTTTGTTTGCGCATAATCGTACAAATCGGGCGAGGGATCGTAAGCCTGCTCTGATGTGGTGCCAATGATCACCGAACCCGGTCTCAGGTGCGGTAACGCAGCTTTGATGATCCAGAAGGGTGCATAGATGTTGGTCTTCATCGTGGCGTCAAATTCCTCCGTCGTAATGTCAAGAATGGATTGTTTTGCCTGTTGCCGGCCGGCGTTGTTCACCACAATGTCCAAACCGCCGAGGCCCTGCACGGCTTCTGCAACAAGGTGCCTGCAAAAAGCTTCGTCGCGCAAATCACCCGGAATCGCAATCGCCTTTCGTCCTTCGGCTTTAATTAATGCAATCACTTCTTTGGCGTCGGGTTCTTCCGCTGGAAAATAATTGATGGCTACGTCCGCACCTTCCCGTGCATAGGCAATGGCGGCGGCACGGCCCATGCCCGAATCGCCGCCCGTGATGAGGGCTTTTCGTCCGGCTAAACGCCCCGAGCCTTTGTAGCTTTTTTCGCCGTGGTCGGGTTTGGGGTCCATGTCTTTTGCCAATCCCGGCCAGGGCTGCGATTGTGATTTGAAGGGCGGCTTCGGGTATTTTGTGGTTGGGTCTTCAAGGGCTTCCGTACCGGCATCACCGGCTTTTGCGGCGGGTGTTGCAAACGAGGGCGACACGGCAAGCGAAGCAAGGTCAAGGCCCAATCCGCCGATTACTTTTTTGCGGGTGATCACTTCTCTTTCATCCATAACGGTAGCGCCGTTGGCTTTTACAGTTTATAAATGGGGCAAATAAAACCGGCGAACGGCGGAGACATTGAAAAAAACTTATGCCAGTAACTACGCTTATGTTTTTACCATTCGCAGGCGAAACTCTTGAAACAGTTGCACAGCGGGCCATCGGGGCTGCAAGCGAAGTGTTGTTATTTATCAACAATAAATTTTAATTGCCCATCGGTAGATTTTCTGTTCACTCTCCGGGAAAGATTTACACGGCCTGTTCTGCCGTTGGCAAATGAAGAAATACAAAAAGCTTCACATTGCTTTTTGCCTGCGCACAACAAAGGGCATTTTCTTTGACGAGCTTAGAGGCACTATATCCCCTCAAATTATGAAAAGGAAAATCGCAACCCTCACCATACCCGTCCCGTACAAACGAGCCGGTAACGTTATCAGCCAGCAACCCGTTACGTTTGACGTTTACGAAGAAGACAATCGCTATGAAATTGCTCCCTTGCTTGACGGCAACGAACTGGCCATTGCCAATCTGCCCGTTTCGTTGCATTTTGAAATGCAAAACGACAAGCCGGTTTCGCTGCGGGGAAAGAAGGACGGAAACCTCCACGTAATTCAGGACATTGCTTCAAAACTTCAGGAGCAGGGATTGCTGGCTTGAAAGTCTCGGGCAAAAAAAAGCCCGGCTGAATTCCGGGCTTTTGCAAATTGCTTTTATGATTAATGCGTAACCGAATCTTTTTTGTGATTCATAGAGTCCATTTTATCCAACACCTGTTTTTGATGTTTCGTAGTGGAATCAACCACGTCTTTGCGTTGTTCAGCAGAAGAATCAATCCTGTCTTTTTTCTCGCTGGCTACGGAGTCCAGCGAGTCTTTCTTGTCACCGGTTGAAGTGCCTGAATTGTTACAAGCCGCCAAAGAAGCAAGAATGGCAAGGGCTACAAATGTTCTTTTCATGTTTCTGATTTTATGGTTAACAGATAACATTTATACCCGACTTGCAAAATGGTAACCCGCAAAAGGGAAATTAATTGAAAAGAAAGCGGACGTTTATCCCAATCTTTCTGAACCGGGCGTTGTTCAAGCGAGAGGGTGTTCGCCCTGTACCAACGTTACTTTCTTTTCTTTCAGGCTTTCGTTTTCGGTATTGGCGTGATTGGCTGTAAGTGTTCGAACGATAAGGTAAGCTGCCAGCAGTACCAAAAGCACAACGAACCAAGCGACAGAGGAATCTTTGGTGTAATCTTTTTTTGAATGTCTTCTTCCACGGCTCTGCAACCAACGATACATAATGGTGGTGTTTACAACAGGGCTACTTGCCGCTACTATTGTGCCACTTGTAACGGCAGCTAATTTTAGCAGGAACGAATGGCCTTAAATGCTTTACAGCAAAGGAGTCTTTGAACGCCAGTTAAAAACCGTTTCCTTGTGTGCTGAGGCTAAGTTCACGGTAAGTTAATTTAGGAGGGCATGATTTTTTAATAAAACCTCTATCTTCATTTCCAAATATTAATTCCCTTACCCATGCAACAGAGTCATGCACTACAAGTGGCGCTTCAAGACCGCCCCAAAATTTTTAAAATCGTTGTGCTTTGTCTTTTCTCTCTTTCCGTTCTCACCGTTATCGTTTGCGCAGTTTATAGTTTGCGCAATGAAAAAACGCCGGTGAATCCAATTCATGGCGCAAAGCAACCTTTTTCTCAGCCCGTGTACACATCATTGCCCACGGCGAAACGATAATAAAAAAACGCTCTTGCAGAGCGCTTTTTTATTATGCCTGTTTTATAGTCCGGCATATGCCTTTGTGCAACAACCGGCCGGGGTGATTATTCTTTTATGATTGTTTTCTTCTGTATCACCCTGTCGGTTCCACCGCTTCCGCTTAACAGCGCTACAAGTAAAATCACAAACACAAGTCCGCCAATTACCCACAACCACGGAAAGCCGCCGCCTTTGACGTTTACATCCACATTGGTCGTTCCACCGTCCTGCGCAAAGGCCGCTGCATTAACCAACGCAGCCAGCACCAAAAAATAAATTCGTTTCATAGTGTGTTTTTTTCAAGAAGTGCAAAAGACCGTGCCAGAACAAAAAAGAGAGCAATTCATTTCCTCATTCTTCACCGCCAGTTTTTTTAAAACGGGACGAATATTACACAAAGCAATCTGAACAATACAGATCATTGGCTTAATTGAGCTTTAAGAACAGTCTGGTGCAAGATTTGTAATGATAGCGTAGGTTTTTCATAGGATATTGGATTTTACACGAGGCTGCATTTCAATGCGGCCTTTTTCTTTCAATAGCCTTTGTAAATAAAAATTTGCCACTGGACAATTGTTAGCGGCCGGAGCCTTAACCAACAAACTGCGGCAAATCTTTTTCAACAAAATGCCCGGGCAACGAAGGCGTCCCGGGCATTTGACCTTTATAAGGTGTGCTTCTTTTCTTAAAGATTCATTGTTGCCAACTGGACTTCTTTAAAAGGCAATTCCTTTTCCATAAAAGACAGTTTTGTCAATGTTTGAATCTCTTCTTGCTGGGTGAATCGCAACCGGGCGGCGATGCCAACGTAACCAAGGCTTTTTGCCGTTTGCGATACGGTTTCGTATTGCGCTATCTCCCACGCTTCTACTTTTTTTGCACCGGCAATGATAACGGCATCAACGTCATCGCCGGCATTGCTTATGGCTTGTTCGCCTTCTTCAAGAATAGCCTGCATATCTGCATTGATAACGCCTCCGGCTTCCGCATCAAAACTTTTGCAGATAAGGCGTAGCGCTTCTTTGTGCTGATCGGTTTCAGCGAGATGAAGGACCAGGTTCTTTCGCAAACCCAAACCTTTTGCCTTTGCCATCATCTTCGGGATGGCCTGCGTGAGTTGAAGTTCGGCGCTAAAAAGATGTTGTATTTGTTGAAGAAAGGATTGCACTGTATTCTTTTCGTCGAGCATGATAAACCATTTTAAAGAATGAAAGAATGACGTTCACAACAGGCATCAGACAAATGCCTCTTGCTCATTTCCTGTCTAATTCCGGCTTCAGCACCACCTTCACGCAATCGTCGGTTTTGTGCTTGAACATGTCGTAAGCTTCGGATGCCTGCGAAAGCGGAAGGCGATGCGTGATGATGTCGTCCAACACCACTTTTCCACTGCGCACCATTTCAAAACATTCGTCTATGTACACGTGTGTTTGCGCCTGACCAAATTGCATAATGAGGCCTTTGTCGAAAATGCGGTGAATGGGAAAATTATCGTAAGGACTTGCGTACACGCCCACCACGGAAACAATGCCGTTGCGGCGCACAGCCTCAGTACACATTTCAATGACCTTGCTCGTTCCTTTTTCGGCGTTGAAAACGGCTTTCAGTTTTTCGCCCACCGATCGGTTGGCTTCCATGCCCACGGCATCAATGGCCACGTCGGCGCCGCGGCCGTTTGTCATGGCGTAAATCTTTTCACGCAAATCATCCTCGCCGGCGTTAAGCGTATCTACCTTGTTTACCGTTCTTGCTTTTTCCAGGCGGTATTCCAACGGATCAACGGCAATTACCCGTTCGGCGCCATTGAGCCATGCTGCTTTTTGGGCCATCAATCCGACAGGGCCGCTGCCGAAAATCACCACCGTGTCTCCGGGTTTTACTTTGCCCCATTTTACGGCGCTCCAGCCGGTGGGAAAAATATCGGTAAGAAAAACAACTTGCTCATCGGATAAGCCATCCGGAATAATCTTCGGTCCTACATTGGCGTGTGGCACGCGAACATATTCGGCCTGACCGCCGTTGTAGCCGCCGTATAAATCGGTGTAGCCAAACATGCCACCGCCTTTGCCTTTCAGCAAATCGCCTTCGGGCCCGTAATGTTCGGGATTGGTGTGCTCGCAACTGGGGTGAAAGCCCTGCTGGCAAAAAAAGCATTGTCCGCAAGCGATGGTGAAAGGTACCACCACACGATCGCCTTTTTTCACCCGCGTTACCTCTGGTCCTACTTCTTCTACAATGCCCATGAACTCGTGCCCGAGAACCATGTCGCGGAGTTGCGGAACAAAGCCATCGTAAATGTGCAAGTCCGAACCGCAAATGGCCGTTGTGGTTACTTTTAAAACAATGTCGTCGGGCTTCTCAATCTTTGGATCGTCTACATTGTCCACGCTGATGTCGCCAATCTTGTGAAATACTGCTGCTTTCATGCTGTTGGTTTTTATAAAAATTAAGGATGAGCTTCTGAATGGAAAAAGCCCCGCAGTGCAGGGCTTTTCGCTTATTTGTTTTTGTCTTTGGGCTCTTGCATTTTCTTCATTTGATTGGCCACGGTACTTTCGGGCATTAGATTGCTCATGCCCACCATCATTTTGTTTTTAAAGCCGGAGATGACTTTGTCGTCGCCACTCATCAGGGCTTCGTAACCGTCTTTTGCCACTTGCACAGGATCGGACAATTTGCTGTCGAGAATTTTTGATTCCTGCATTTCGGCCTTGTTGAAAAAGTCCGTATCGGTAGCGCCGGGTTGCAGTGCCGTAACGGTAACGGCCGAATCTTTCAATTCGCTGACAAGCGCTTCGGTAAACGAAAGCACATAGGCTTTTGTGGCGTGATAAACCGCTTGGTAAGGCCCTGGCAATTGCGAAGCGATAGACGCAAGCTGTAGAATTTTTCCTTCGTTGCGGGCCACCATTTCTTTTAAGAAAAGATGCGTGAGCACCGTAAGCGAATTGATATTCAGATGAATGATATCGAGCAAACGGTGGATGTCGCTTTCCACAAAAAGACCGTATTGCCCTTGCCCGGCGTCGTTCACGAGTACGTCAACGGTCAGGTTCTTCGCCTTCACCTCATCGTATAATTCAAAAGCTGCGTTTTCACCGATTAAATCTTTTGCAACAGGCACAATGTTCACACCGTACTGCTGCGAAAACTCCTGCGCTTTTTGTTGCAGATCTTCCTGCGTACGGGCAACGATGATGAGGTTGTAACCGTCTTCGGCAAACAGTTTGGCCAGTTCGTAACCAATGCCACTGGTTGCACCGGTAATTAACGCATATCGGTTGGTTGTCGCTTCTGCCATAAAAGATTTTTTAAATAAATAGAAGTTCATCACGTCAATAAATACGCCAAGGGCCTCTTGGATGCTTTTGAGAAAAAAGCGGTGGCGGTGTTCAATAATTTACCCTTGTCTAAAGCGGATAAATAAACAAATACTAACAACCTGACACCTTATAGAAAAACTTGTGGAAAGCCGGGCAAAATCGCCAATAGTTTTTCACAGGCTGTTTTTAACCTCTGCAATCCGTCTTTTCCGGCAGGTGTGCATTAAGGGTTGGCTTGCCTTGTTACCGTTTTAATGTAGAGATGAATACGCAAGGGTTAGGATTTGTCTTATAAAAACCGGTACAAAAGCCGGTTTTGGCACCTGAAAAACCGGCATTCTGTTTTCACTCCATATATGGCTGCTTTTTCGGTAACCAAGCAAAAAGCAGCCGGGTAATAAACCATTCCCTCATTTACTAACTAATAAAATTTTGTTGTATGCAGAACAGTGAAAAAAGAGAAGAGCCAAAATCAAAACGCGGTTTTGCCGCCATGACGGCTGAACGTCAGCGTGAAATTGCCAGCCAAGGCGGCCGTGCTGCCCACGAGCAAGGAGTGGCGCACGAATGGAGCAAGGATGAAGCACGAGCGGCCGGCAAAAAGGGCGGTCAGGCATCGGGGTTTCGAAGAAGAATCAGCAGTCCAAGCCTGGATGTATTGTTGTAAGTTAAGTAGGATCTATTTTAAGTAAATGCTCCCTTTAAAGGGAGCATTTACTTTTACTTCGGTAAACCTTTTTTGCAACGAAATTTTCAGACCTTTTTTTCTGATTTGCAAATAGCACGTCATTTTGAAATGTGAATAAATTAGTCTTCTAAAATTGGGCTTCTCTTTTGCTGAATTCCCGCACGTTTATTCCTCTTACGATGATTGTTTTCAACAACCATCACACAATTACCTGATGACCTTCTACACTTTTAAACCGGAAAGCATTTCGGCATTTTGTTGGCAGAATAGGAAGTCATTGTTCACTTAAAAAATCTATCTATGGCAAACAGAAATGAAGGTGGGAACAAAGGCGGAAACTCCGAACGCGGTTTCGGAGCAATGGACAAAGAACAACAACGCGAGATTGCAAGCAAGGGCGGAAAAGCTTCACAGGAAAGAGGAGGCTCGGGACATGAGTTTACTTCAGAAGAAGCGAGAGAAGTCGGCAAAAAAGGCGGAGAATCATCTGGCGGCGGAAACCGCGGCGGTGGACGTTAAAATTAAACAAAAAGGCCGTCTTGATTTAAGACGGCCTTTTAAAACATTTGTAATGATCACTTGGCAGCACCGGCCATTACCACATCAGATGAAAGTACGGCTGCTTTGTCCAATTCGTATAATTTAAATTGAGAGATGGTAGCGTTGATTTTTCTTACCCACTTGCCTTTTGCGGTAGCATACTCGGCATGATTCATTTGGTCAAGCCACTCTTTAAAATCTACCGTGCCTTTGAGCTTGTCGTAAAACTTTTTCTTTTTCACCACCTGACAAAAGTGTTCGAAGCTTTCGTCATCGGTTTTGTATTCTTTGTAGGCGGACTTATAGCCCATCTTTTTGGTAGAGCTCCAGTTTGCTCCTTTGATGCCGAAGAAATTGTTCAGTGATTTGGCGATGGGACTACGGCCAGCATCGCTTTCCACCAAACTTACACCGAGAATAATACTGGCCGGAATACGATACCTCTCGGCTTTTTCAATTGCCAGGCCTTCGTATTTTTTGATGTACTTCTTCACCGTCTTCTGCGCTACAGTGATGGTGGTCATCAGCACAAAGCAAAACACCCCGGTAATTTTTTTTACTGCATTCATTGTGTAAAATTTTTAAGGGTTACGGAATAGAAAGAACCCGGCAAACTTAGCTTATGAACGCCAAAAGACCAACCCGGTGTCGTCCGGTAAGGCCCAGGCTGTGTTAAAAATGTGGAAACTACCCGTCAAACCGTAGTAGATTCTGCCCGCTATTCAAGCAAAATGTCCGCTGTGCCAAGCTGCGGCCGGTTTGCCAAAATAAAAAGGGCACTGTGGAAAACGAGTTTGGCAAATGCCTTTGCTAGTGTGGCAGAAATAACAAACCCGCCATTGGGTAGCGGGTTTGTTTATGAAAAAGAACTTTTTATCGGGTTTGTTTTTTGGACTTCCAGAAGTTGCCTGTTTTGCGCTTGTTGCCTTCGGGGCTACCCATGCGATCCATGGCACAACGGAAACCAATGGTGCTGCTCGATTGGTCTTCTTCCAAAAAGCGGCGTGTGCCGGGGCTAAGCCAGTAAGCACGGTCGTTCCAGCTACCGCCTTTGTACACTCTCGATTTATCCGACACCAGCGTGGTTTGACCGTAGCCGTATGTTGCGTTGGAAAGGCTGTCTCCGTCAAGGAAGTTGATTACGTTGCCTCTTTGATAGTTGCGGCGGTTGCGGCTTTCGGCATCCGTTACCTGGCGCATTTTCACGCGGCCCATGCTGTCTCTTTCGGCTTCACCCTGAGCATTTTTATCAATGGTCATGTAAACGTTACCGCGTACTGGTGCAACGTCATCGTTATTGCTGCCAAAGTCGAGGTTCGAAAGCGGACGATAAACGTCAAATACCCACTCGCTTACGTTGCCGGCCATGTTGTAAAGACCGAAACCGTTGGGGTAGAAAGCCGTTACTTCAGCGGTGTAGATGGCGCGGTCGTTCAGGCCACCAGCCACACCGGCGTTATCACCGGAACCTCTCTTAAAGTTGGCCATAAACTGACCTTGCCAGCTTCCGTGTTTCGTATCGCGAAGGCCGTTCACATTCACAGCCCAAGGATAAATTTGTTTATTGGATTGC
Organism: Flavisolibacter ginsenosidimutans; assembly: GCF_007970805.1. GTDB lineage: Bacteria > Bacteroidota > Bacteroidia > Chitinophagales > Chitinophagaceae > Flavisolibacter > Flavisolibacter ginsenosidimutans. Next base: position 2,757,249 of record NZ_CP042433.1, read on the forward strand.
AGTTCCTCACCGCGGTTGCCTTCTTTACGCGAAGGACGCGGATTTTGATTGATCAAACCGTAGGCAGCGTACTCCCACTCCGATTCAAAAGGCAGGCGGTAGTCGGGTTGCAACAGACCGTCTTCCATTGTAGCCGTTGCACGCGGACGACCATCGGCATCACGCAAAGGATTCTTTTTAGAATTCACGCCTTTACCTGGCTGCGGCGTGTACAAACCAAGCAGGTAAGATTTTGTGGTAAAATTATCTTCGGCCTGCTGGCTTTTGACGTTTTGTGAAGCAATCAGGCCCTTTTGCATCAGGATGCCTTCGTTCACACGGTCGCTTCTCCACAAACAAAAGTCGTGGGCCTGTCTCCAGCTTACCCCAACAACAGGATAGTTGTTAAAGCTCGGGTGACGGAAATAATATTCAACCAAAGGCTCGTTGTAGCTTAACTCGCTGCGCCAAACAAGGGTATCGGGCAAAGCAGCGGCCAATACTTTTTGGCCTTGCTCTTCATCAGGCGGAAAGATGCGGGTCAGCCAGTGAATGTACTCGCGGTAGTGCACGTTGGCTACCTCGGTACGGTCCATATAAAAAGAAGGCACAGTCACACGCTTGGGAATGTTGTCCCAATTACCCATCACGTCTTCGTCCGTTTGGCCCATGGTGTAAGTACCGCCCTGAACAAACACGAGTCCCGGGCCTGTAGCTTGCTCGGTCGCTTTCGACACCTGATAGCCGCCCTGGTTTTTGTCGTTGTAATTCCAGCCGGTAACGTCGGATTTTTGGTACTTGTTTTTGTGACAAGCAGTAAGCGCTGCGGAGAAGGATAAAAGGATTACCAGATTTTTTACTTGCATGGTTGCATATTTTGTTTTTCGAAAGGACACACGGGATTTGCGTGTACCTGTCCTTACAAACCTTTGGAAGTAACTTAAACGGCAGCGACGGCCAATTATTGTACCCTCACAAACAGTTTTTTCGGACGGTGTGCGAATATAGTTGCCTTGCGATAAAAGAACGAGTGAAAAATACGTTTTTTGTGTGTGAATTCTACTAAACCGCTCTGGCGGCCGTCGGGCCGGCTCCGGTACATTTTAGTTTTGGTGATGAGTTTTCAATTTGTAGCGGCACAGCGCGGTTACAAACCGGCTTCGGTTTTGGCCACCGGCACCTGGTACAAAATCAGCGCTCCGGCCGAAGGCGTTTATAAAATAGACGCAGCCTTTTTGAATTCTCTTGGCATCTCCGGCAGCATTCCTTCTGCACAAATCCGGCTCTTTGGACGCACCGGTGGCATGTTACCCGAATCAAACGCGGCATCCCGGATCGACGACCTGGAAGAAATTGCCGTCAGCGTGGAAGACGGCGGAGACGGGCAACTGAACGGAGGCGACTATATTTTGTTTTATTCTACCGGCCCTGACGAATGGAAGAAAGATTCGGTCAACAGGCGGTTTACTCACCGAAAAAATCTTTACACCGACAAGGCATTTTATTTCTTAACCATCGGCGGAACGGGCAAACGCATTGCAACGCAGACCTCTCCTCTCGCGGCATCAATAAACGTCACTTCTTTTGACGAACGTTTTTTTCACGAACTAGACACTGTAAATTTTTTATCCAGCGGAAAAGAATGGTACGGCGAAGAATTCTCGGCACTTCCCGGCCATAGCCTGAACCGGAGTTTTGTTTTACCGCTATCTGATATTTTGCCTGCGCCGGCCACGTTAATCACTGCAGCCGCCGCCCGTTCGGCAAACAACAGCAGCGGTTTTGCCGCTTCCGTAAACAATGTTTTGGTACAGCAATTTTCGGTGCCTCCCGTTACTACAGGAACGTATGATCGCTACGTACAGGAAACGCAAAAGGCCGACAACTTCATTCCAGCAGGAAGCAATCCTGCCGTCTATTATACCTATTCGCCGGGCAGTATAAATAGTCAGGGATGGCTAAATTGGTTCGAAGTTTTTTGCCGCAGAAGTTTGACGCTCCCTGCGGACAGGCAATTGACTTTTCGCGATTGGAACAGCGTAGGCAATTCGACCGTGCAGTTCAACCTCTCAGCCGACGCAGCGACACAGGTTTGGGATGTCACAAATCCATTACAGCCTGTAAAGATGCTTTCGGCAAATAACGGCGGCAAGGTTTCGTTCACGAACGATGCTTTGCAACTGCGGGAATACGCTGCTTTTTCGCAAACCTTTCTTTCTCCAAAGGCAGAGGGAAGAGCGGCCAACCAAAACCTGCACGCAACCGCGGCCACTGATTATTTCATCGTTGCACCGTCACAATTTTTATCGCAGGCGCAGCGGCTCGCTCAATTTCATCAACAACGCGACGGTCTGGTTTCGGTGATTGTTACACCGGAACAAATCTTCAACGAATTCTCTGCCGGCATTCCTGATCCAACGGCCATCCGCGATTTTGTAAAAATGTATTTTGACAAATACGCTTCTACCTGGAACCAAAAGCCGAAACACCTTTTGCTGTTTGGAAAAGCATCGTACGATTACAAAGACCGTTTTCCAAACAATACGGCCCTCGTTCCGGCTTACGAAAGCGTTTCTTCCATTGACCCGCTTTCTACTTATACGTCGGATGATTTTTTTGGCTTTTTGGAAGATGCCGAAGACATCAATTCAACCGCCGTTAATACACTCGACATTGGCATTGGCCGCATACCGGCAAAAACCGTTGAGGAAGCCAAAGCTTTTGTGGATAAACTCATGGACTATCATTCGCCGGCCGCTTTTGGTCCCTGGCAAAACAATCTTGATTTTATTGCCGACGACGAAGACCAGAATCTGCATTTGCAGGATGCGGAAACGTTGACAAGTACCGTAGGCCCAACGGCGCCGGTCTTCAACGAGCACAAAATTTATTTGGACGCTTTTCAGCAGGAAAGCGGCTCTGCTGGCGGACGTTACCCGCAAGCCAACGTGGCGGTGAACAGCGATATTTATAACGGAACGCTTCTTTGGAATTACAGCGGTCACGGTGGCCCGCAACGACTGGCCGAAGAAGTAATCCTTGACCAAAGCATTGTAAACACCTGGAACAATCAATACCGCCTGCCACTTTTCATAACAGCTACCTGCGATTTTGCGCCGTACGACAATCCTTATGCAAATTCATTGGGAGAAAATTTATTGCTCCGGCCCAAAACCGGCGCCATTGCCTTGATGACAACAACCAGAGTGGTGTTTGCTTTCAGCAACCGCATCTTAAATAACAATTACCTGAAAGTGGCCTTGCAAGCCGACGCCAGCGGTCGTTACAAGACATTGGGCGAAGCCGTGCAGTCGTCAAAAAATTTAACCTACACAAGCTCTGGCGACATCGTGAACAACCGCAAGTTTACATTGTTGGGAGATCCCGCCATGTCACTTGCATTCCCGGCCTTGAGAGTGCAGGCGACGACGTTAAACGGAAAAAATATTTTAACGCAGTCTGACACGTTAAGCGCTACCGAGTTTGTAAACGTGCAAGGTGAACTGCAAAACAACGGCGGCGCGTTACAAACGGACTTCAACGGAACAGTTTATCTCTCGCTTTTCGACAAGCCAAAAGTTGTTACCACGCTTGGCAACGATCCTACAAGCATCCCCGTTTCGTTTGTTGATCAAAGCAATGTTTTGTTCAAAGGCAAGGCAACGGCTGCGGCCGGAAAATTTTCCTTTCAGTTTCGCCTGCCAAAGGATATCAATTTTCAATACGGCGCGGGAAAAGTTAGTTTGTATGCGCAGGACGGAACGAAAAGCGGCAACGGTTATTCAACCTCTGTTGTCGTCGGCGGCATTGCGCAGGGAGGTTTTGCCGACAATCTTGGTCCGGAGATAAAAGCCTACCTGAATGACGACCGCTTTGTAAACGGCAGCATCACCAACACGGCGCCGGTTTTGCTTCTTAAATTGTTTGATTCATCGGGCATCAACACGGGCAGTTCCGGCATTGACCACGACATTGTAGCCACGCTTGACGGCAACAACAGTCAATACTTTGTACTCAACAATTTTTACGAAACCGACGTAAACAGCTATCAAAAAGGAACGGTGCGTTTTCAACTTCCGCAGCTTGCACCGGGACTGCACTCGTTAAAAATTAAAGCCTGGGACGCAATGAACAACTCGAGTGAAACGGTTTTAAATTTTACCGTTATCAACAACGAAGAATTAAGGCTTGAACATGTGTTGAATTATCCCAATCCCTTTACCACGCAAACATCTTTTTGGTTTGAACACAATTATCCCGGTATTGACCTCTTTGTCAAGGTGGATGTTTTTACCATAAGCGGAAAGCGAATAAAAACCCTTACCAAAACAATAAACACGGACGGGAACCGTTCCATTGAGTTGAATTGGGATGGCCGCGACGAGTGGGGAGAAAAAGTGGGGAAGGGCGTTTATCTCTATCATTTATTGGCAAAAGCACCCAACGGAAAAACGGCTGCAATATGGGAACGAATGGTTCTTCTTCAATAAAAACACGAACGAATTTTATTTCACAAACATCTAAATCTATCTATTTTCACACCATCTTAAAATTGAACTATGAGATCAACTGCTTTACGATTAACTACTGCTGCTACCCTATTCGTGGCCGGCGGGCTTTCCGCCGTGCACGCACAAACCGCACAACCGATAAACGTCGTAACAACGGCGGTTCCTTTTTTGCGCATTTCTCCTGATGCCCGCGCCGGCGGCATGGGTGATTTGGGCGTTGCCACCAGCCCCGATGCAAGTTCCTCTTACTACAATTTGGGCAAAGTGCCTTTCAACGAGTCCAATGCGGGCATTAACTTAACGTACACGCCCTGGCTAAAAAAGCTGGTGAACGATGTTTACCTTGCCTCCGCTTCGGGCTATTATAAGATGAACGAGAACGAAGCCATCTCCGCTTCGCTGCGTTACTTTAGTTTGGGGCAGATTCAATTCACCGATCAATACGGCAACCTTGAAGGCACGGGCCAGCCCCGCGAATTTGGCATTGACGTAGGTTATTCTCGCAAACTTTCACCCACTACCGGCATCGGTGTAGGATTGAAATACATCTACTCCAACCTTGCGTCTGGCGCCACATCGGCAGCCGGTACTTACAAGGCCGGAAGCACTGTAGCCGGCGACATTGGGTTTTACCACAACGGTCAAAACACGGTAGGACAAGGCTGGTCTTTTGGTGCTGCATTAACCAATTTGGGAGGCAAGATTGCCTACACAAACAACGCACAGGCGAAAGATTTTTTGCCGGCTAATTTGGGCATCGGTGCAACCTATACTGCCGTGATGGACGAAAGCAACAAAATCATGTTCGGCATTGATCTGAACAAGTTGCTCGTGCCTACACCGCCGCGCTTTCAAGACAACCCGAACGGCGATTCGGCCATTGACGCGCAAAACAATGCCGCTGCTGCCAACTATCGCAGCAAAAGCGTGGTAGGCAGTTGGTTCTCTTCTTTCGGCGACGCACCCGGCGGCTTTTCAGAAGAGATGAAAGAATTCCAGGTTTCTGCCGGTGCGGAGTATTGGTACCAAAACCAATTTGCGTTGCGCGGAGGTTATTTCTTTGAAGACAAAACAAAAGGCAACCGCCGTTATTTTACGGCCGGTGTGGGCATCAAGTACAACGTGTTTGGCTTGAACTTTTCTTACCTGATTCCAACGGGTTCTGGCAACAACCAAAACCCGCTGGCCAACACCTTGCGCTTCTCACTGGTGTTTGATTTGAGCGGCAACAACGGGGGAACAACCACAACCACCACGGGTCAATAAAAACAAAAAACAATTTTGAAAAGCGAGGCAACGTCCTCGCTTTTTTTATGTTCTTATATACTGTTTTGCATTGTTAGGTCTTCTGTGTTTACGAATTGGCCAATTCGCACATCTTCGCATCCGCTTTATATTTGTTTCAAACAGTTTTGCCATCACCCACTTAGCCTCCATACTGTCGCAACCCATTGAATACTTAAAAGGCGTTGGCCCGTTGCGGGCCGATTTATTAAAGAAAGAACTGGGCCTCTTTACTTACCAGGACCTGCTTTATCTTTTTCCTTACCGGCACATTGATAAGACTTCTATCACTAAAATTGAAGACCTTACAACGCTGACGGAATATGCGCAAGTACAAGGCCGCCTTTGGTATTTTGAAAACGCAGGCGGCGGAAGTGCCAAACGTCTCACCGCTTATTTAAAAGATGATACCGGCGTGATTGAACTAACCTGGTTCAAAGGCATGAACTGGGTGGAAAAAATGCTGAAGCAAGATGCGGTTTACAACGCCTTTGGCAAGATTGGTTTTTTCATGGACAAGCCGCAGATTGTCCACCCCGAAATAGAATTGGTAACTGACCCCAAAGCTGCGGTAAAAAGTTATCTCGAACCCATTTATCCCACTACCGAAAAATTAAGAGCCAAGGGCCTTGGCGGACGGCAAATCAGCAAGCTAACAGCGGCACTTTTTTCCTTGCTAAACGAAAGAGAACTGGAAGAAAACCTGCCGCATTATTTGCTGCAAAAATTAAAACTCGTTTCGCGGTACGAAGCCTTGCTGAATATCCATTTTCCTTCCTCGGCACAAGCTTACGAACAAGCCGTGCGGCGCTTAAAATTTGAAGAGCTTTTTATTGCGCAGCTTCGTTTGGCCATCGTTCGCATTGAGCGGCACAGAAAGTCGAAAGGCGTTGTGTTTTCAAAAGTTGGAGAATTGTTCAACGCCTTTTATCAAAACCATCTTCCCTTTCAATTAACCGGTGCGCAAAAACGGGTGCTGAAGGAAATTCGCACCGATACGGGTAGCGGTCATCAAATGAACCGCTTGTTGCAAGGCGATGTGGGCAGCGGCAAAACCATCGTGGCCTTGCTGGCCATGCTCATTGCCATTGACAACGGCTACCAATGTTGCATGATGGCGCCAACGGAAATTTTATCGCAGCAACATTACGCGACGATAAGCCGCCTGGCGGAAGGTCTTCCTTTGCAGGTAAAATTGCTCACCGGTTCTACGCCGGCAAAAAATCGCAGGGTAATTCAAAAAGGATTAACGGAAGGCTTGATTCAAATCGTCATCGGCACTCATGCCCTGATTGAAGAAACGGTGCAATTTAAAAACCTTGGGCTGGCAATTGTAGATGAGCAGCACCGCTTTGGCGTAGAGCAAAGAGCAAAGCTTTGGAAGAAATCATCACTGCCGCCGCACATTTTGGTAATGACGGCCACGCCCATTCCGCGAACCCTTGCCATGACGGCTTACGGCGATTTGGATTACAGCATTATGGACGAACTTCCACCCGGACGACAACCCATTACAACCGTTCATCGTTTTGATACGGCGAGACACAAAGTGTTGGAGTTTGTCAAATCAGAAATTGATGCCGGACGACAGGCTTACATTGTTTTTCCGTTGATAGAAGAAAGCGCCAAACTGGATTACGAAAACCTCATGAGCGGTTACGAAAACATTAAGGCTTTCTTTCCCGAACCCAAGTATTGGATTAGCATGGTGCATGGCCGCCAGCCCTGGGAATTGAAAGAAGCCAACATGCAACGCTTCAAGAACAAAGACACACAGATACTTGTTGGCACTACGGTGATTGAAGTGGGCGTGGACGTACCCAATGCCACGGTGATGGTAATAGAAAGTGCGGAGAAATTTGGACTGTCGCAACTGCATCAATTGCGCGGAAGAGTAGGCCGCGGTGCGGAGAAAAGCTATTGCATTTTAATTACGTCTACCGAGCTTGGAGCCGAAGCCCGTGAACGGATGAAGACAATGGTGCAAACAGCCAACGGCTTTGAAATTGCAGAAAAAGATTTGGAACTGCGCGGTCCCGGCGATATTGAAGGAACAAGGCAGAGTGGCGTGTTAAACTTTCGCATTGCCAGCATAGTCCATGACAAACCGATACTGGATGCGGCAAAAAAGATTGCCGAGGAAATGGTGGAGAACGATCCGGAGCTAACGAATCCTGAAAATAATCCGTTGAAACAGTACCTGCTGTCACTGAAAGGTAAAACGCCTTGGAGTAAAATTTCTTAACGAACGCTGACGCAATAATTCTCGCAAATAACAGTTAACTTCAGAAACAATTGACCACGAAATACGCCATACTCTTTGCCCTCACTTTTTACAGCATTGCTGCGTTTAGCCAAAACATTGAATTCATTGAAAACAAAGGCCAGTGGGACAGCCGTGTAAAGTACATGGGCAGTGTGTCGGCCGGCGCTTTTTATATCCAACAGAACGGCTTTACCGTTCTGCAGCACAACCCCGATGATTGGGCACGCCTTACCGAATCGATTCATCCACAGGGACTAAGCAGTTCCTCTACGCAAAGCCGCAAAAACGGCGACATCGTAGTGAAGTCTCATGCTTACCGTGTGAGTTTCTTGGGCGGCGCTACGGCCTCGCAAATTATTGCCGACAAAGCCGTTGCTTCTTACAACAATTATTTCATTGGCAACGATCCGTCCAAATGGGCAAGCGGTTGTCGGATGTATCAGGGCGTTACGGTAAAAGACGTGTACCCCAACGTTGACGTGCGTTATTATTCGGGCGGTGGCGCGGTAAAGTATGACCTCATCGTGCATCCCGGCGGCAATCCCTCTGACATTGCCTTAAAGTACGAAGGTGCCGAGGGCTTGGAAGTCAAAAACAAAGAGCTCCGCATTAAAACATCGGTGGGCGAATTAAGAGAAAGAGATCCCTATACCTATCAATACAACAATGCCGGCCGTGTCACGCTGAACGCGAAGTACACAATAAAGAACAACGTGGTTCGCTTTGATGTAAAAGATTACGATCCGAAGACAACGCTTGTCATTGATCCCGATTTAATTTTTTGCTCTTTCAGCGGAAGCACTGTGGACAACTGGGGCTTCACGGCCACCTATGGCCCCGACGGCAGCATGTTCGGCGGCGGTATTGTTTTCGGGCAGGGCTTCCCGGTTTCGCCAGGCGCCTATCAAACCAATTATGGCGGCGGCGACGCTTGTCTTGAAGGCGGCTTCGACATCGGCATCATCAAACTTTCCGCCGACGGCAAAAACCGTGTTTACGCCACTTATCTCGGCGGCAGCGGCAACGAAATGCCGCAAAGTTTGATTACCAACGCACAAGGCGAACTAATTGTAGCGGGACGAACCAGTTCTGGAAATTTTCCGACGGCAGGACCTAACCCAAGGTTTGGTACCGGCGGTGGATGGGATATTTTTGTTGCAAAGCTTGATGCCAACGGCATTTTAAACGCCTGTAAAATTGTTGGCGGCAAGGGTGATGACGGTTCAAACATTACCAACTGTGAACCCAGCCCGATGTCTATCCTAAGAAATTATGGCGACCAATCCAGAAGCGAAGTGAACCTCGACGAAGCCGGAAACATTTATCTGGCTTCCTCTACACGATCCAACGATTTTCCGAAGACGCCTAATGCTGTTCAAACGAACAATGCCGGTGGAGCAAACAGCCAAGACGGTGTGGTGCTGAAATTTGACCCGACGCTAAGCACAGTATTGTACAGCACCTATCTCGGTGGAAATGGCGATGATGGCGCTTATGTGATTTCCATCCATCCAAAGAATGGCAACATTTACGTAGCCGGCGGTACGGCCAGCACATCATCCACTCCTGCCGACCAAATACCGGGACCAAAAACCGGAACCATCGGCGCTACACCTTTTGGTGACATTGACGGTTTTGTAACCATTCTTTCCCCCGACGGATCATCCATTATAAAAACATCTTACTTCGGCACTGCGGGTGTTGATGAAATTTACGGCCTTAAGTTCGACAACAACGGCTTCCCGTATATCATGGGACAAACAACCGGCTCGTGGACAATCTTCAACGCAGCCTGGAGCCAGACAAACGGGAAACAGTTTATTGCCAAACTGCAGCCCGACTTATCGGCTTACGTTTATTCTACCGTCTTTGGCAAGGGCCAGGCAGTTCCCGATATTTCACCGACAGCTTTCCTCGTTGACCGCTGCGAAAACGTTTACGTTTCGGGTTGGGGTGGCAAGATTGAAAGCTTTCCCAACGCCGGTGTTTTGGGGTTAAGCGTTACACCCGATGCATTGAAATCAACGGCAGACCCTGGCGTTTCGGGCATCGGTGAAGACTTCTATTTTTTTGTTTTGAAGAAAGATGCCGCCGGGCAGCTTTACGGAAGCTTTTTCGGGCAGAACAACGGTGTATTTCCCGACCACGTTGATGGCGGCACAAGCCGTTTTGATAGCAAAGGGGTTATTTACCAGGCCATCTGCGCCAGTTGCGGAACCCGCAATCCGTTCCCGACTACACCAAGCGACGTGTGGAGTCCGACCAAACCGGCATCGGCCTCTTGTAATCTTGCCATGGTAAAAATCGCCTTCAACTTTGCCGGTACGGCCGCACACGTTCGATCCACCATCAACGGCGTGCCGCGTGACAGCAGCGGTTGTGTTCCGCTCACCGTAGATTTTATGGATACCATTCAAATTGCTCCGCTGTATGAATGGAATTTTGGCGACGGCACGGGTAGTTTTTATACAACGAAGGCTGACACCTCGCACACCTTTCAGCGGGTCGGTATTTACAAAGTGATGCTGGTGGCGGTGGATTCGTCGAAATGCTTCCCCCGCGACACATCGTATGTCACCATTCGCGTTGGCGACAACATGGCCCTGCCACGGTTTAAAGCGGTAAAATTGAGCCCGCCCTGCGATACATTTCGTTACCGCTTCGACAACATCACTGTAGCACCACCGGGCATACCGTTTAAATCAGGAACCTTCACCTGGGACTTCGGCGATGGCTCACCAAAAGTAACAGCCGGCGGAAATTCCGTCTTTCATACCTACGCCAATGCGGGCAGCTACGTGGTAAAGCTGTACCTAAACGATACGTCTTATTGCAATTCGCCGGACGTTTACGTGGATACGTTGCGGGTAGCGGCCAATGTAAAAGCGGTACTGGTGACGCCGTCGAAGGGCTGTGCGCCGTACGATGCGGTATTCAGCAACCAATCGGTAGGCGGCTCTTCGTTCATCTTTGATTTTGGCGACGGTACTACGGCCACAAGCCCGCCGGCTTCGCCAACGCACACTTACCTCAATCCCGGGACGTACACGGTAACAATGACAGCGATTGATTCCAACACTTGCAACGTCGTTGACAAAACAACGGTTACCCTTGTTGTATATCCAGCGCCAACGGCTGACTTTAGTTTTTCACCGCAAGTGCCGCAAGTGAACACACCCCTTTCATACACCAATTTATCCAGCAGCGATGCGGTGCGTTTCAAATGGGTTTGGGGTGACGGCGATTCCTTGCTGACAACCTCACGCAGCCTTATCAAACACGAGTTTAATTTAACCGGCAAATACACCACTTGCTTGACGGCTTACAACGCTGCGGGCTGCTCGGCACAACGCTGTCAAGAGGTAAGCAACATCACCGAACCCGCAGTGGACGTTCCCAATGCCTTTACCCCGCAAAGCAACGATGTAAACAACAAGATATTCGTAAGGGGATTCGGCATTGCCAAAATGAAATTTGTCATCTACGCCCGCTGGGGCGAAAAGGTTTTTGAAACCGCTGACAAAACCATTGGCTGGGACGGACGCTACAAAGGGCAACTGCTGCCAATGGACGTTTATGCGTTTACGCTGGACGTGGAATTTGCCGACGGCACCAAGTACCGGAAAACCGGCGATATAACGCTGATACGCTGATGAACCGATGCGGTGTAACCAAACATTTGCTTGTGCGAGGGAAACGCGATTGAGAACCATCAAAGCGAAACGTGCAAATGAAAAATTTTAAACGATACTTTTCACGCTTGCTTCTACTGACCTGCGGCTTATGGCTATCGGCTGATAGTTTTTCGCAGGACCTTCATTTTTCGCAATTCATGAATTCGCCTCTGTTGACCAACCCGGCCAACACGGGCTTTATGCCCGAAGGCGATTACCGCATTGGCATTAATTACCGAAACCAATGGTCGGCCATCATGCAGGTGCCTTATAAAACCATGAGTGCCTTTGGCGACATGCAAATCATGAAGGCCAACAAAGACCAGGGCTGGATGGGCATTGGCGGCGTGATTCTTCACGACGTGGCCGGAAGCGGCAACCTGACTTCGACAAAAATCTACGGCTCGGTGGCTTATCATCAAACGCTGGGTTATTCAAGTCTCTTAAGTTTGGGTTTTAACCTGGGTTGGGCCAACAAGCAAATCAACACAACCAACCTTCGGTTTCCCGATCAGTTTGACGGCCATTTCTTTGACAACAAAATTCCCACCGGCGTTGTACTCGACCGAAACAACCTTTCTTATTTTGACATGCAGGTAGGAATGAATTACGCCTATTTTCCTACGAACAATATTTACCTCAACGGCGGCTTTTCAGCTTTTCACGTAAACCGTCCGAACGAGTCTTTTTTTGAAAACCCCAGCCCCGGCGCCGACATGCGTGTGCCCATAAGGTACACCGGGTTTTTAAACGGAAGCTTTAAGCTGAACGACGAATGGATTGTAAATCCAAACGTTTATTATTCACGCCAAACAACGGTGTACGAACTGGTGGGCGGCGCCAACGCACATTACAATTTATCCGGCGATGGCGACATGACTTTGATTGGCGGTTTGTATTACCGCTACAACGATGCCGTGATTCCGATGATTGGTTTGGGATTGAGAGATTATACTTTTTCGTTTACGTACGACGCAACAATGTCTTCGTTAAAAGCCTTCAACAACACCCGCGGAGCTTTTGAGTTTTCGCTCATCAAGCAAGGCTTGTTTGACCAATTCAACGGCAACCGCCGGCAAAGCCTGTGTCCAACGTTTCGGCAATGATAAAAGTGAGATGCAAAACCACAAATATTAGACAGTGAAGAGCTATAGTTCTAATGACTTTCGGCTCTACTTCTTTTACTTGCCGATTATCGTGGGCATCATACGCAGCCGTTAATTTTAGCTTTGGCGTTTGTCTGTTTTAGCCGATTTTTACGGCCATGACAACAACTCTTGCTCCTCAATCGCTGGCCGTTGAGCATTTGGATGCATTCAAAAAAATTTGCGGTGAGAAATTCGTGTTGGTAGATGAAGAATCGCTGAACAATTATGCGCACGACGAAACCGAAGACTTGCATTACTTACCCGATGTCGTGATCAAGCCCGGAACAACCGAAGAAATAAGCGCCATCCTGCAAATTTGCAATCAGTATAAAATTCCTGTTACACCGCGCGGTGCAGGCACCGGTTTAAGCGGCGGCGCTTTACCACATCTTGGCGGTGTGTTGTTGTCCATTGAGCGACTGAATAAAATCATCAACATAGACGAACGCAACCTGCAAGTGACAACAGAACCCGGTGTTATCACCGAAGTATTGCAAAACGCCGTGAAAGAAAAAGGCCTCTTCTATCCACCCGACCCAAGTAGCCGCGGCTCCTGCATGATTGGCGGCAACATTGCCGAAAACAGCGGCGGCCCCAAAGCCGTGAAGTACGGTGTGGTAAAAGATTACGTGCTGAACTTGGAAGTAGTGTTGCCAACGGGAGAAATTATTTGGACGGGAGCCAACGTACTAAAAAACAGCACCGGCTATAACCTCACCCAATTGATGGTGGGCAGTGAAGGAACCTTGGGCGTTGTAACCAAAATTGTGTTGAAGCTGATCCCGCATCCCAAATACGATTTGCTGATGCTGGTGCCTTTTCAACGGTTGGAAAAAGCCGGAGAAGCCGTGAGCGCCATCTTTCGTGCGGGCTTTAATCCCAGCGCTCTTGAACTGGTAGAAATTGATGCCTTGCTCATCACCAGCAAGATGGTTGGCTCGTCGCTTGTACCGGTAACAGAAGACACGGCAGCGCACCTGATTATTGAAGTGGACGGCAACAACATGGACGTGCTGATGCAGGATATGGAAGCCATTGCCGCATTGCTGACAGAGTACGAAGGCGGCGAAGTATATTTTGCCGATGATGCGCAACAGAAAGCCGAGCTCTGGAAATTGCGCCGCCGCGCTGCCGAAGCCGTAAAGATTGACGGTTATACCATTGAAGAAGATACCGTGGTGCCGCGTGCCGAATTGCCCGCACTCATTCGCGGCGTGAAAGAGTTAGGAAGGCAATATGATTTTCACGCAGTGTGTTACGGACATGCCGGTGACGGAAACCTGCACATCCGCATTAAAAAACCGGGTACACGAAACAGCCAGAATGATCCTGCGATGCAAGAAGCCCTGCGTGCCTTGTTTGCGCTGGTGAAAGACCTTGGCGGCACCATCAGCGGCGAGCACGGAATTGGTCTTGTGCAGAAAGACTTTTTGCCCATCGTGTTTGACCCGGTGCAACTGCGGTTGATGAAAAGCATCAAAGCCGTTTTTGATCCGAACAACATCCTGAACGCCGGAAAAATTTTTGATTAAACAACTTGCATGAAGAAGGCCTTTTTGTTGACGTTTATCGTGTTTTGCAATTGCCTGTTGTTTGCCCAGGAAGAAAACCCTCGGCAGAAGTTTTTTACCGGCGGCAATTTCGGGCTTACGCTCGGCCGATACACCGTCATAAATGTATCGCCGCAAATCGGCTACCACTTTAACCGGTTTGTGGCGGCAGGTTTAGGGTTAAACCTGCAATACGCCAGTGTAAAAGAAAAAGACTGGTCCGGTAACGATTACAGCAAAACATCGCAAGGCATTACAGGCCTCAGTTTGTTTGGCCGCTTCTATCCCGTGCAAAATGTTTTTCTGCAAGTGCAGCCCGAAGGCAACTATATTTTCGGACGCATTAAATACTACCAGCCTATGGTGCAAACCTTTAAGCTGGATGCGGAAATCGTTCCTGCTTTTCTGATCGGAGGCGGTTATTCAATGGCCGCAGGAAGAGGCTATTTTCTGACCACGGTTTTATACGACGTACTTCAACGGCCCAATTCGCCTTACGGCAATCAACCGGTTGTAAACTTTGGTTACAACTTTAGTTTTTAATCTTTCCTTTTGCGTTCCTGTGGAACGCTTCTTCGTGTAAATTTCTCGTAGAAATACGGTTGAGGTTTTTTCGTGTTTCTTCTCAATTTGCACAACGATTGCAAGGCAGAGTTTGCCGAGACTTTTATAGATGTAAATTTGTTTTACTTCATCGTCAGAACTATGACGCACCAATTTGAACCTTTCACACCGGAGGCCTTCAGGCAACAGACAGGAATGAACGCTTTTGAAAACGAAGCGGTGTACATCCGTTGGGTAAATACCCAAATCAATTATGCCAACTATTTGCAGATGCAATCCATGAACGCATCGTTAAAAGAAATCATTGGCTTGCTGAAAGAAGGCGCCTTAATAAATGCGTCGAAATTGTAGCCCGCAAAATTTTTCTTTGGCGTAACTTTTTCGTATCAACTACAGCATGGAGCAGCACTATTCCACGTTACGCCTCTCCTCCTGGCACGAATTCAAATTGTTCGTTCAACGCTTTTCGGAGAACTGGGCTTTTCGCGGTCAGGCACACGCCGAATGGGACCTGAACAACGCCATCGAACGCACGGATTTTATCCGGCACAATACCCGCATCGAAGCCGATTTTGTAGCCGAATTCCAGCGCGGCGCACGCAATTATTTGTCGAAAGACGAAACCCCCGAACACCTCATTGAATGGCTGGCACTGATGCAACATCACGGCGCGCCTACTCGATTGCTCGATCTTACCCGCTCGCCTTTTGTGGCCGCCTATTTTGCTTTTGAACTTTGCTTTCCGCGGGAAGGCGCACACGTAGCGGTTTGGTGCTTTAACATTGAGCACTTAAAACAAAAATCGCTGGAGATTCTTTCGCAGGAATTTGGAACGGCGTTGAAAGAAACGCAAAACCTCATTAACGAGAAATTGTTTGAAGTGCTCTTTTACCAAAACAACAAGAACCTTGTCTTTCCGGTAGAACCTTTTCGCATGAACCGGCGCTATTCCCTGCAACAGTCCATTTTCGTAAGCACGGGTACCTCCGTTACGCCTTTCATGGAGCAGCTTCAATTTTTAGGCAAAGATTTACCAAAGGCCGTGGTAAAATTGGAAATACCGGCTACCGAAAAAAAGCCGGCCCTGCGCGAACTGCAGCAAATGAACATGCACCGCGCCAGCTTGTTCCCCGATTTGGACGGCTACGCCTTGTCGCTCAGGTTTCGTTACAACAACCTGAAATCGCCGGACGAATTGCAAAAAGAACGGAAACAAAAAGAAGCCGATCCGGACTATCCTTATCTGCCCTGAAGCGGGCTTTTTCGTCGCCGCATTTTTTTATTTTAGCGAAAACGGTATTGACATCTTTCGATTGAGTTGCTATGTTTGGAACGTATCCTGTATTAACAATTTTTGAAAAAACCTGACCCCAAAAACAATGTCTCAATACCCTAAACTCAATTCGAAAATGATTGGATATCTACATAATTTTCTCACCTATTTTGACGCGGTACTTCACCCGGCGGAAGGAAAGGATGAGTTGCGCAAGAGCAAGCGGCGGGCCAGCAAGCCTTCTTATGCACGGCAAGCTTCGCCTGACAGCTTGAACATCCGCGCCGGCGTTCGCACGCAAAATCAGGTACGGCGGAATCCGGCACCGTAAAAGCAATGAGCAATCAGCAATAAACAACCGGCAACGAAAGACAAAAAATTTGCAACCTGCCAATTGCTCATTGCCGATTGCCCGTTGAATTTGCTCTTCCCGCGTTATCTTTAACCAATGGGAGTGCTGAAACAATTAGCTGAATATTTATATCTGCGCAAACCCGATCCCGACCGGCCAAAGACAACGTTTGTTAAATACATGCACGGCATTAACCGCATTAGCCTGCTGATGTTTTTGCTTTGCCTGATTATTCTTGCCGTGAAACTCATTTTCAGGCATTAGTCTGCAAAAAGCCCACAATCTCCTGTGCGGCACGGGCCGAGGCATTGCCTTCTTTCCGCAAAAGATTTTTTAGCGCTGCGTAATCGGTTTTGATTTGTGCAATGCGCTGCGGGTTGTGTAAAATATCGTTCAATTCTGTTGTGATGTTTTGGGGCGTCAATTCAGCTTGTATTAACTCTTTCACCACCGGCTTGTCCATTATCAAGTTCACCAGCGAGATGTACTTGATCTTCACCAATCGCTTTGCAATTTGGTAAGAAATGTTGGAGCCTTTGTAGCAAACCACTTGCGGCACGCCGAATAAAGCCGTTTCCAGCGTGGCCGTTCCCGATGTCACCAATGCGGCCGTGGCTTTTGTCAAAAGTGAATAAGTTTGGCCGCTTTTTGCAATCAACACGCCGGGATAATTGGCAAGTAGTCTTTGATAAAATTCTGTGGGTTGTGCCGGCGCCTGCGCCACAATGAACTGATAATTTGGAAAGGCTTTCGATGCTTCCAGCATCAAGGGCAATTTAACGGCTATCTCTTGTTGGCGGCTACCGGGTAACAAAGCAATCAATTCTTTCTTGAACGAAGCGTCCACCGTTTTTTCGTCTCCCGATGAAGAAAAACAACGCAAGGGTGAAGCTTTTTTTTCGTGAATTGCTTCTTCAATCACTTGCACCAACGGGTGACCGATGTATTCGACTTTGTAATCCCATTTTTTGTAAAATTCTTTTTCGAAAGGAAGAATAACGAGCATTTTGTCCACGTATTTTTTGATGTCTTTTACGCGGCTTTCCTTCCAGGCCCATACCTGCGGCGAGATGTAATAAATGACTTTAAAACCGGCTCTTTTTGCCCATTCCGCAATGCGAAGATTAAAGCCAGGATAATCAATCAACACCAACACGTCCGGCGAAAAAGATTGGACGTCTTCTTTGCAAAATTTGAGATTGTTGAGAATCGTGGGAAGGTTCTTCACGACCTCGATGAAGCCCATGAATGCAAGCTCCTTGTAATGCTTTACTACGGTAGCTCCGGCGGCCTGCATCAAGTCGCCGCCCCAGCAACGAATGACAGCATTCGTGTCAAGCTTTTTTATTTCTTTAATGAGATTGCTGCCGTGCAAATCACCCGAAGCTTCACCGGCAATGAGGTAATATTTTCCCCCTCTCCCCCTAAAGGGAAGACTTAGGTTTGGATTGTCTTTTTTTTCTTCAATCATTTCTTTTCTTCAGTCACGAAGATAGGCGTTGCCGCATAGCGGTAAGAACGCACAAGTGTGCGACGCAAGCAAAGCGCAATGGATAGGTGAACCTTTGGCCTCATAAAAAAACAGCCCTGAACGACTGTCTTTTTTTCGTAAAGTCTCTTCAACCTAAGTCTCCCCTTTAGACAGGGGTTTATATGAGTACCTTGGCCAGCAAAATGGCGATGCCGTAAAGCAGCGTCATGGCAAAAATTCCCTTGGCCGTTTTGTCTTTTTGTGTGTTAACGTAATACGTAAAGAGAGCAATGTTTGCCACAAGGCACCATACGCCAAAAAACGTGATGAGGCTTTTTTGCGTGGCAAAGGTTTTTACAAAGTCCGGCAACGAAGCATCGTTGAAACGAACGCCGTAGATGATCAGAAAAATAACCAGCGGCAACACAAGCCCCAGCACAATTCCAAGCTGCAGGTTATCCTTCTTTAGAAAAAATGTTCCAGTCGTTTTCAAGTTGCTTTTTTAATTTATAGTGAGTTAAATCGAACTGCACCGGCACTACGCTCACGTAATTATTTGCCAGTGCCCACACATCGGTATCGGTGCCCTCATCAAAATTCACAAATTCGCCGGTAAGCCAATAATACTTGCGGTTGTGCGGATCAAAACGTTCAACGAAGTCTTCTTCGTATTTGGCATAAGCCTGACGGCAAATTTTTACGCCTTTGATCTCTTCGGGTGTGGCAATGGGAAAGTTTACGTTCAGCACGCAATGCTTGTCGGGCCGGTTCTTGAGCATTTGCTCCACAATGATTCTTGCGTATTTGCGGGCGGCGGAAAAATCAGCTTCCAGCGCATAATCAAGCAAGGAAAAACCAACCGATGGAATGCTTTCGATGGCTGCTTCTACCGCCGCCGACATGGTGCCGGAATAAATGACGTTGATGCTGTGATTAGCGCCGTGGTTAATACCACTGATGCAGATGTCGGGCTTTTGATGAAGGATCTTATCCACTGCAAGCTTTACGCAATCTACCGGCGTGCCGGTGCATTGATAAGCCTCGATGTCGTCAAACACGTTCACTTTGTGCAGGCGCAGCGGAATGCCGATGGTGATGGCGTGTCCCATACCGGATTGCGGCTTGTCAGGCGCTACTACTACAATCTTGCCCAAGCCTCTTACCGCTTCCACGAGGTTGCGAATGCCCGGCGCGGTGATGCCGTCGTCGTTCGTTACCAAAATAACCGGTTCTTTCTTTTCTTCCATCACTCTTTTTTTATGCTTCGCTGCAAAGGTGTTTCAGAAAATGGGGAAAACCAAGAAAGAGAAAGTTGGCAGTTAGCAATAAAAAAGTTGAAGCGCCTTTCGAGGTTATTGCCAATTGCAAACCGGCAACTGCCAACGCAATCAATAATGGTTGGCGTTACTTAGAAGCAGCGGGTGCGTAGTCAACTTTTTGCGCAGCCATGAGGCCTTTGTCTCTGCGCACTTTGCTCCAATATTTTTTGTGCACCAGCAACATGCCGAAGCTTTCGCCCCGGTATTTATCCAAATGCTTGTGGTGCATTTTGTGCGCCCAGCGAATGGCGCGAACGTAGGTGTTTTTGCTTTTGCTGAACCATTTGAAGCGTTGGTGAATGATAACGTCGTGTACCAAAAAATACGCTGCGCCGTAAAGCATGATACCAAAGCCAATGGCCTGCATCCACCACACATTGTTATACGTGCCAAAGCCAATCAAACACATGCTGGGCACGGCAAAAATGACGAAGAACCAGTCGTTCTTTTCAAAGAAGCCGGGTTCTTTTTGGTGATGGTCGCGGTGCAGGTACCAAAGAAAGCCGTGCATCACGTAACGGTGGGTAAGCCACGTGATGCCTTCCATTACGATGAAGGTTCCGGCCAAAACAATTGTATAAAACACGGCTTCCATTCTCTTTCATTTAAACGGCTACGTAATTCTTCTTCCACCATTTTTCAATCTGCGGAAAAGCAAGTTTAAACCATGCGGTAAACAAAGAAGGTTGTTCTTTCAGCATGAGCGCAAGGTCTTCTATTTCATGGTAAGCAACCGCTGCTACTTCTTTGTTGTTTGGCTTTATCTCTCCGTCAAATTCGCCCACAAACACATGATCGTATTCGTGTTCAATCAAACCGTTTTCCACGCCGGCTTTATACGTAAAGGCAAAGATTTCTTTTAGCGGCGTATTGAAACCAAGTTCTTCCTTCAATCGCCGCGCCGCCGCTTCCTCTACGCTTTCGCCGGGATAGGGATGACTGCAACAGGCATTCGTCCACAACAGTCCACCGTGGTATTTTTCAGCAGCCCGTTGTTGCAACAACATGCGTCCATTTTTGTCGAAGATGAAAACCGAAAAAGCCCGGTGCAGTAAACCCTTTTGGTGGGCTTCCATCTTTTCCATAACACCGATTTCATCGTCCTGCGGCGAAACCAGTATGACTTTCTGTTCCTGCATGATTCAAATATTTTGTGAGACGTGAAAGTGAAACGTGAGATTAACGTTCACTTCGGATTGAATGACTTTACGGTTTCACGTTTATCGTCTCACGTTTCACTTCATTCTATCAGCCGCAACCCGTTTTTTACACTTGCCCGCAAAACAATGTAGGCTTTGTGATAATTGGGAATGCGCACCCGCTGCTGCAAAATACGTTGCGGTTCAATTTGCTTTATTTTCCTGAACAGCGAGCCGTAATATTTGTACGCAACATACACACCAAACCTTGCCTTGAGCGGCAGTTTTAAAATGCCTTTGTAGGCAATTTCAAAATCCTTCTCGATGTCTTCCTGAATGCGTTGTTTATCACTTTCGGTGAAGTTGTGAAAGTCACAACCGGGAAAATACATGCGCGACAGGTCAAAAAAATCGGCCCGCATGTCGCGCAAAAAATTGACTTTCTGAAAGGCCGCTCCAAGAGCCTTTGCCGGGCCCTTCAGGCTTTCGTATAAGTCTTTGTTGCCTTCACAAAAAACGAAAAGACACATCAAACCCACGACTTCGGCAGAGCCATAAATGTATTCGTCATAGCCCTGACGGTCGTAATGGTTTTGCGTTAGGTCGCTTTCCATGCTGTTGAAAAAAGCACGAATCAGATCATGATCAATCCTGAATTGATTTACCGTTTTTTGAAAGCTGTTTAGAATGGGATTTAAGCTGATGCCTCTCTCAATGGCATCGAAGGTTTCCTTTTGAAATTGCTCCAACAAATCTTGTTTATCGTGTTGGTGAAACGTGTCCACAATTTCATCGGCAAAACGAACAAAACCGTAAATATTAAAAACCGGTTGCCGCAAGTCTTTGTGCAAAAGCCTGATGGCCGATGAAAAAGATGTGCTGTAACACAGGGTTACTTGCCTGCTGCATTCGCCGCTAACGCGATGGAACAAATCAATCGTCATACACCTGCTAATTGAACAACTTGAGTAATTCTTTTGACACCACTTCGCCGCTGATTAAACTTGGCGGCACACCCGGACCGGGCACGGTAAACTGACCGGTATAAAAAAGATTTTTTACTTTCTTGCTCCGGCAAGAAGGACGGAAAATTGCTGTTTGCCGAAGGGTATTGGCAAGACCGTAAGCATTGCCTTTGTACGAATTATACTCACTTACAAAATCCGAAACCGAAAAAGCTTTTTTGAAAACAACGGCATCGGCAATGGATTGCCCGGTGTGCTTTTCCAACCGCTGAATAATCCGTTGAAAATATTGTTCCCGCAATTCTTCCGTATCGTCTTTCAAGCCCGATGCAACGGGTATTAACAACACCAGGTTTTCGCAACCTTCCGGTGCAACGCTGTCATCGGTTTTAGAAGAAACACTCAAATAAAACAAAGGTTCTTTTGGCCATTGCGGTTTTGCATAAATTTCACCGGCGTGTTGATCGAACGGAACATCAAAAAACAGCGAATGATGTAAAACATTTTGCAGCTTTTTGTTTAACCCAACGTAATACAAAAGGCAGGACGGCGCCAGCACTTTTTTATTCCAGTAATCATCGTTGTACGTGCGCCATTGTTGCGGCAACAAATGCGATTCGGTGAATTGATAATCGGCACCGCTGATAACGGCATCGGCTTCGTAAATGGCCTTATCAGTTATCAGCCTTTTTGCCTTGCCGTTCTCAATAATTATTTCCTGCGCGGCTTCGTTGAACCTGAATTCAACGCCCAGTTCCTCGGCCAATTCCTGCATTGCTTTTACAATACTGAACATGCCGGCTTCAGGATACCAGGTGCCGCCAACAATGTCGGCATAATTCATCAGGCTGTAAAGCGCCGGCGTGTTTTGCGGCAAGGCACCCAAAAACAAAATGGGGAACTCCATCAACTGCCGCAAGCGCGGATGCTGAAAATGTTTTGCCACATGCGACTGAATCGAAGTAAACACATCCAGCCTGAACACGTTTTTTATGACGTTCCAATCCAAAAATTCCGTGAGCGATTGACCGGGTTTGTACACCAGGTCCTGCATGCCGATTTTGTATTTAAGCGAAGCTTCTTTTAGGTATTTGTCCAGCTTCTCTCCAGCGCCTTTTTCAAACGATTCAAAAACGTTTTTGAATTCTCCATAATCAGCGGGAATGTCGGTATGGCCATCGTTCCAATAAACACGGTACGAAGGACTGAGACGAAGGAGCGAATAATAATCCGCAACGCTTTTACCGAATTGCGCAAAGAAGCGTTCAAACACATCGGGCATCCAATACCAACTCGGGCCCATGTCGTAGGTAAAGCCTGCTGCTTTCAGTTGTTGCGCACGGCCCCCGGCGGAAGAATTTTTCTCCACTACCGTTACCTTCCATCCTGCTTTTGCCATAAAAGCGGCCGACGAAAGTCCGGCAAAGCCCGCGCCTATAATGACAACCGATTTGCTCACCGCTCAATTTGTTTTTGTAAAAGTTTTTTGGCAAAATGAATGCGGCTTTTAATCGTGCCCAGCGGCTCGTTCAGCGCATAAGCAATTTCGTGATACTTGTAACCGTGCAGGTAAAGGGTGCAGGCCTTTTTAAAAATGACCGGCATATCGTGAACGGCCCCGTTTATTTCTTTTAGCCGAAGCAGCGACTCAGACGACAAACCGTAAGGCGAAACAGATTGCCTGACCACTTCCATTACTGCTTTCTTGCGGGCCTTGCGGCGGTATTCGTTAATGAAGATGTTGCGCATAATGGTAAACAACCAAGCCTTAATGTTCGTATCCGGCTCGTATTTTTCGCGGTAAGTAAAGGCCTTGCAAAGCGTTTCCTGGCACAGGTCTTTCGCCGATTCGTAGTCTTTGGTTAAGGTAATGGCAAATGGTTTTAAGCCATCGGCATGGCGCAAAACCATGCTGTTGAATTCGTGCGTCCCCATTTTTGTTTAAAATTTTCTGCCTCAAAGCTAAACAAGATTTTCAAACCAAAAACAACTTTGTTTAAAAAATTATTCAAACATCTTAAACAAAATACTTGCCGGAATTAGCTTATTGCCTGGATATACGTTTGAACGGCATCGAGGGATTGAAGCATGGCCACGTTAGCAAGAGGGCTTCGTTTTACCAGTTGGGCCACAAAGCCCGAGAGAAGAACGGTGCAGCCGGTGGCGTTTGCGCTCAGGTGCTGCAGAAAGCGTTGAAATTTAGAGTGGCCGGGAAAAGATGTAAGATGCGAGTACACGTACTGCGGCCTTTTTGCCTGCATAATATAATCCATGTCTTTTAGCGGCACGTTGGCTCCCAGGTAAATAACCGGCAGGCTTTTTTTGCGAAGAAGATAGTAAACATACAAGAGGCCAATCTCGTGATGTTCGCCTTCGGGCAGGAACAAAATAAAAAGCGGTGCGTTGTTCTGTGGGAGTGGAAGGCCGCCAATAGCAAAGATGATTTTTTGCCGGATGATGGCCGACACCAAATGTTCCTGCACGGGGCGCAGGCGATTGGTTTGCCAAAGAATACCCACTCGTTCCAAGAAACGAAACACCACCCCCGAAATGGTTTTTTCGATGCCTTGCCTTTGTATTTCTTTGGTCAGCAGGTGTTCAAGTTCGTGACTTTTTAAATCAACGGTGCAGCCAATAAGCTCGTTCACGATGAATTCATCTTTCGCGTCGGGCTGATTCAGGCCCAATACCGCTTCTGTGCGTTGCTCAGGAACCATTTCATCAATGCGGGAAATTTTATAGCCGTATTTATTCAGCAACGCAACGGTGAGAAGTGTTTTCAGTTCCTCGTTGTTGTAGCGCCGAATGTTAGTGGACGTACGCGAAGGCCGCAAAAAATGATAACGCTGCTCCCAAATGCGAATGGTGTGTGCCTTGATGCCGGAAAGTGATTCGAGTTCTTTGATCGTAAAGCTCATCACCTTATTGACAAACAAAAAAAGCTTTGGTTGATTTTACAGTGTGGAGTTAAGCAAAAGACCGCTTTCTTTTAGCCGGCTAAATGTGGCGCTCGATGAAAGTTTTTGCAAGGCCGCAAGGTGCCGCGGATTGTGAAGGTCGGTGCCGGCAAGGCTGTAGTAATTCTTTTTGCAAAGATATTCGGCCAGTTCCTGCACCGATTTGCCGTAGTAGCCGGTAAGGGAAAGAAGGTTCAGTTGAAACAGGCAACCGGCTTCTTTTAGTTCATCAAACGTCTGTTTGCGCTGTGCTAAATAAATGTATCGTTCGGGGTGAGCAATGACAGGTATATAGCCTTGTATTTGTAGTTGAAAAAGTACTTGCTGCAAGTCCATCGGCGCGGTGATCATTGAAAATTCGACCAGCACTTTGTTGCCGCTGATGGGAAGCAGCGGCTCCTTGGCCTTCAGGTTCTCTTCAAAATACTCGTCAATAAAATACTCAGCAGCGGCCTGCAATTCCATGCTGATGCCTTCTTCGGCCATTGCTCCTTTCAGTCCTTCCAAGCCTTTTGCAATGATGTCTGCCGTGTTGGGATAAACTTCCCAAAGAATGTGCGGTGTGGTGACGAGTTTTTTATAGCCAAGTTTCTGAAGGCCTTTAATCAGTTCAAGCGAAGCGGCCATATCAGGCGCACCGTCGTCAATGCCGGGAATAAGGTGCGAGTGCATATCGGCATGAAGCCAGCTTAAGTCAAGGTCAGCAGATTTTTTTCCAAAAAACAACATGGCTTTATTTTCAATGCGCCCGAATATACTTCCGATTTTGTCACTTGAACAATCGAAAATAAGAATGACAATTAGGAATAAATTCGCGAGTTCATATCGGTTGCAAGAAATTCAAACGACGAATAATTAAATGAACCAGCCGGCCTTGGCCTCATTTTTATAAACTAAGGGATAAAAAACAAAGAAGCGTTCCTTTAAAAACCGCAGAGTTACCATGAAGAAATTTTTGATTGTCGGCGCAGGTTTTTCCGGCGCCGTATTGGCCAATGAATTAGCAAACAACCTCCACTGCACCGTTGATGTTTTGGACGAGCGGGAACACATCGGTGGAAATTGTTACACAGAACGCGACAAAGAAACCGGCGTGATGGTGCATACTTACGGACCACACATTTTTAACACCGACCGCAAAGACATCTGGGATTACGTAAACCGCTTCATTGAATTGGTGCCTTACACAAACCGGGTGAAAGCATTGTACAACGGCCAGGTTTATTCACTGCCCATTAACCTGCACACCATCAACCAGTTTTTTGGCAAAACATTTTCGCCCAAAGAAGCCAAAGATTTTATTGTATCCATTGCCGACAATTCCATTGAAGACCCGCAGAATTTTGAAGAGCAGGCCATGAAATTCATCGGCAAAGATTTATACAAAGCTTTTTTTTACGGTTATACAAAAAAGCAATGGGGCTGCGAACCCACCGAGCTTCCGGCTGCCATTTTAAAGCGCTTGCCGGTACGGTTTAACTACAACGATAATTATTACCACACCGCTTACCAGGGCATTCCCCGCGACGGTTATACGCTCATGTTTGAAAAGCTGTTGAATCACCCGTCCATCACCGTAAAGCTGAACGCAAAGTTTGACGCTTCGCAAGACGTATCGGGATACGACCACGTGTTTTTTACCGGTCCGCTTGACCAGTATTTCAACTACAAACACGGAAGGCTTGCGTACCGCACCGTTTATTTTGAACGCGGCGTGGACGAAGGCGATTACCAGGGCAATGCGGTAATCAATTACAGCAACGAAGACGTGCCTTACACCCGTGTGCACGAGCACAAACATTTCACGCCCTGGGAGCAACACGACAAAACCGTTTATTTTAAAGAATACAGCAAAGAGACAGGCGAGGAAGACATTCCGTATTATCCAAAACGCCTGGCCGACGACAAAGCGAAACTGTTGCAATACCGCAAAGAAGCTGAAGCGTTAAAAAGTGTAAGCTTTTTGGGAAGATTGGCCACCTATCGTTACATGGACATGCACCACGTCGTTGGCGAAGCCCTTGACTACGCAAAGCAGTTCGTCCAAAGCGAAACACAAGGCACTACGCCGCCGGTATTTCCAAACGAAGAAGCACAGTAAGTTTTATAAACGTACCGAAACAAAAAAGCCACCCGCGTTTGCAAGGTGGCTTTTTTGTTTGACGTTCGTAAGAATTATCCCGCGTTCGTCGGCTTGGGAAGATTGTAGTATTCAAGGTACCAGGCCAAAAATTTTTCGATGCCCTTTTCCAGCGGTGTATTGGACTTGTAACCTGTATCGGCCGAAAGCAAGGTTGTATCGGCATAGGTTTCATGCACGTCGCCAGGCTGCATGGGCAAGAGCTCTTTTTTGGCTTCCTTGCCCAAACCTTTTTCCATGAGTTCAATGAATTCCATCAGGTCAACTGGCTTGCTATTGCCGATGTTGTAAATTTTGTATTCCTCCGGCAGAAGTTGCATAACCCTTTCAATGCCGTCAACAATATCATCAACGTAGGTAAAATCGCGTTTCAGCTTTCCGTGATTGAACACTTTTATCGGCCTTCCTTCCTGTATAGCGCTGGCAAAAAGCATGGGCGCCATATCAGGCCGCCCCCACGGTCCGTAAACGGTAAAAAAGCGTAAGCCGGTTGTGGGTAGGTTATACAAGTGATGATATGTATAAGCCATTAATTCGTTGCTCTTCTTTGTAGCAGCATAAAGCGAAACAGGATGATCGGTGCGCTGTGTTTCGCGGTAAGGCGTAGAAGCATCGTCGCCATAAACACTGGAGCTGCTGGCAAAGATGAGGTGCTTCACACGGTTTAACTTGCAACACTCCAACAGGTTGACAAAACCGCTCACATTGCTGGCAATGTAGGCGTGAGGATTCGCCATGCTGTAACGCACACCCGCTTGCGCAGCCAGGTGTACCACAATATCAAACCGCTGCGAAGCAAACAGGACCTGCATGGCATCAAGGTTTTGCAGGTCAAGTCGAATGAATTGAAGATTATCGTAACGAATGCTTTTGACAAGTGATCCGATTTTTGCTTCACCAGCATCAAAGCCTAGTTGCGCCAGCCTTGCGTATTTTAATTCGGGACTGTAATAATCGTTGATGTTGTCAAGACCGGTTATTTCATAGGTTCCGGCTTTGGCTAATTTTTCTGTCAGGCTAAAACCAATAAACCCGGCCGTCCCGGTAATGAGGATTCGTTTTTTGTTCATGCAGTCTTATTTGCCAAATGGATGAAGAAAGGCTTAACGCAGAACAGCGTTCGCCGTCACTTTTTTGTGTAATAATTCGTAGTAGAGATCGGAAGTATCTTTTACCAACCGCTGGTAACTGAACCGCTTCAGCACATAGTTGGCGTTGTTGTTACCCAGCTTCTGCCTTATCGCTTCGTTGTTTACCAGGTTCAACAGATGCGAGCAAAACGTTTCGCTATCGGACACGTCGGCCAGCAGAGCTGTTTCGCCTTCTGAAACAATGTCGGCAATACCGCCAACCCTTGTGCTCACAATCGGCTTGTTGGCTGCCTGCGCTTCGATCAGACTTACCGGCGTGCCTTCGTTCAGGGAGGTAAGCGTAACGATATCAAGCCCGGCGTTCACAAAATCCACGTCGCTGCGCCAGGAAGTAAAAATAAGCGGGTGCAGATGCGCGGTGTCGCGGTGCGTGGTAAACGACAGGCCCAAAGCACGGGCTTTGTTTTCCAAGTCTGCACGGGTTTCACCGTCACCAACAACAAAAGCCTTGATCTTTTTTGTAGTGTTTTTCACCACGTACGCAACGGCCGTTAAAAAGAGTTCGTGGTTTTTTACCGGAACAAGCCGGCCGATAATGCCAACGGCAATTTCATCGTCCTGCAAGCCAAACTCTTCCCGGAACTTTTTTCTTTTGAACGGCTGGTCTTCGCAAAATTTATCAAGATCGAGACCGAGTTGTATGACGCGGAATTTTTCGGGAGGCGCAATCCGGAACTCTTCTGTCAGTTCTTTCCGTTGTGCTTCGCTAATGGCCACGATTGCGCTTGAGCGGCGGGCCAAGAAGCGCTCCGCATTGATATAAAAACTTGACTTAACGCTGTTAAAATAAGAATGAAAAACGTGACCATGGTATGTATGGACGATAGCCGGGACACCGCAAACCGACGCTGCGAGACGACCCAAAGCTCCAGGTTTGGCAGCGTGTGTGTGAACAACGTCGGGTTTAAATTCCTTGATTATACGTTTTAATTCCTTAAAAGCCTGAAAATCGTTGACAGGGTTTATGGAACGGCCCATTTGCGGAATGGTAATGTAATCAATCCCCAATTGGCCGGCCAGGTAATCCGCGCTTTTTTCATGGGACTCTTTCTCGCCGACAACGAGCAAGGTTTCGAATTCAGGCGAAAGGTATTTGGTCAAATAGGTTGCGTTCAGTACCGGCCCTCCAACAATCAAACGATTTAATATCCTCAGGACTTTTGGCATAAAAAAACTGCACGAAAATAAGGCAAAAGATGGATGCGCTTAAGAAAATAGAAATTATACCAGCTTTGCAATTCCGTAGGGCAAAAACTGTATTTTAAAAGTAAACCGAAAATTAATATCCTATTTTCGCTGCCCTAAGAATACGCGTTTGTGGAAGTACAGAACCTTACAGTTTGGGATTGGGTATTAACTCCGTTTTATCTGCTCGTTTTAGTTTTACTTGCCCGGCGCATTCGGAACCGGAATTACCCGATCGGCCATCCGCTGCGTCAGTATTACCTGGCAGGCTTTTACGCAAAATTGGGAGGAGCAATTTTTATTGGGTTGGTTTACCATTTTTATTACAACGGAGGCGATACGTTCAATTACTTTAACCATGCACGCATTATTAATTCCTCCTTGTCCGACTCATGGAGCACCTGGTTTAAGTTAATCACCCATGCGTCACCCATACAAAACCCTGAAGTTTATCCCTATTCTTCTCAACTTTATTGGTATGATGCGCCTTCGGAATATACAGTAGCCGTCATTACAGCAATCTTTTCGTTGTTCACGGGTACGACCTACCTGCCCACAGCGTTAATTTTCGCGTTCGTCTCGTTTAGCGGTATCTGGGCCATGTACCGAACCTTCGTACAACTTTACCCACGCTTAAAGCATGCATTGGCACTTACTTTTCTATTTATCCCCAGCACTGTTGTTTGGGGCTCGGGTATTTTCAAGGATACGATCTGCATGTTTGGACTGGGCTGGATGACGTACGCCACTTTCCGATTATTTGTGAACCGTGATTTTTCGGTCAGGAATTCTGTATTAATCGTACTGAGCTTTTACCTCATTGCGGTAATCAAGCTATACATCCTCCTTGCGTATTTGCCGGCATTGGCCTTATGGCTTTTACTGACCTATTCAAAAAAAATCAAGGCGGCGTCCGTTCGCTGGGCTGTAAACGGTATTCTCATTCTGGCAACGATGGGCGGCACGGCCTTCTTTATGCAACAATTTGCCGATGAACTAAAGAAATACTCTTTAGAACAACTGTTAACAACTGCAGAAACCACAAGAAGTTGGACAAATTACGCAGCCGGTGACGAGGGTTCTGTTTACAATATCGGGCAAATTGACGGTTCGCTGGGAAGTACACTTGCCTTGTTTCCCCAAGCCGTAGTAGTGACTTTGTTCAGGCCCTACCTTTGGGAGGCAAGGAAACTCATTGTGGCCCTGTCAGCCATCGAAGCATTGGCCTTTCTTTACCTGACGCTTCGCGTATTCCTCGACCGGAAAGCCAAGCCTTTACGAACGGTGATACGAGACCCTAACGTTCTTTTTTGCCTCGTGTTCTCACTCGTGTTTTCATTTGCCGTAGGCGCATCGTCAGGTAACTTTGGCGCCTTGTCCCGCTATAAAATTCCCTGCCTGCCTTTTTACGCTGCCTTTCTTGCGGTTATGCTGGGTAAAGAAGACCCCGAAAAGAAAACGAAGGGAGCCAGTGTTACGCTTGTCGCACAACACGTAGTTTAAACAGAATTGGTTTTCGTTTATTATGACCAGCCTTGGAATAAAGCAAGGAAATTTTCCCGGTTAGACTGAAGACTATAGTGCTTCAACATTTTCCGCTGTCCCGCCATTCCCATCTTTTTCCGCAACAAACCGTCTGTCATTAGCGTGGTTAAAGCCGTCTTCCATTCATTGCCAGAGGTGCACAACCAGCCGCTGACTTTGTTGTCAACAATTGATTGATTAACGCCCACGGGACTGGCCACCGCCGGTATTGCTAAAGAAAGATATTGGATGATTTTAAACCCGCACTTCCCTTCGCTCCAGGCGTCGTGCTCCAGCGGCATAATACCGATGTTTATTTCAAGCAGGTCTTCTATTTCCGTGCTTTCGTTCCATTTTCTGAACTCCATAAACGGAAGCAGAACAGACGGCGCTTTGTCGCAAATGACAAGGAAACGAAAGTTAAATGCGGAAGACAAATCCTCCAGAACGGGATAGACGGTGTCCAGATATTTCAAGGTTGAATGCGAACCGGTCCAGCCTATTGTTACCTGACTTGTGCCCTGATCTTTGGTTTGATTATACCGCCCCTCCATGTCCACACAGGTTGGATTAACAAGAACAGCTGCGTTGAACTGTTTGGCATAAGCGGCCAGAAAATCATTACCGGCAGAAACGTTGGAGGCCCACTCGCAAATCCGCTTAACCTTCCAAAAACACTTCAGCGAAGCCGCAACTCCGTTAACAGCAGTTGTATTGGGTATCCAAATCGCATCGTCAAAATCGTAAATAATTTTTTTTCTAAACAGCCGGGCAATGATCCACTCAAGCAAGGGTGGTCCTAACGGCGCTGCTTCGCGGTGAATAAAGATGAATTCATGCTTGGGCACAAGAAAAAACAACATGAAAAAGCGCCGTGAAAAACCTTTTATTAGTGCCCATGCTTTTTGCAGCGCAGCGCCTTTGCGATACAGGACATTCCACGCAGCGTCGTCAAAAAACGTATGAATAGAAAAGGGGTAACCCGCTTGTCTTAACAAAGGGAAATAAGCTTCCACGCGGAAGCGCTGTGAGGGAGCCCGGCCGAGCGGATAAGGAAGAACAAATAAAACTCGCTTTGAATTCGTCATGCAAGGGTATCGAAAAAAATGCGTTGCTTCTTAAATGAAAGCAATCAAAAGGGTGATTAGTGGTTCATCCAACTACCTGCTCAGGTTGTCCGCCCGGAAAGCTGCTCATAAACGTTTTGGTAGAATGCCACGCCCTTCTCAACGTGAAAATATTCCAAAGCATACTGTCGCAGGGGAGCCAAAC
This sequence comes from Flavisolibacter ginsenosidimutans, assembly GCF_007970805.1. Lineage (GTDB taxonomy): Bacteria > Bacteroidota > Bacteroidia > Chitinophagales > Chitinophagaceae > Flavisolibacter > Flavisolibacter ginsenosidimutans. Next base: position 2,788,973 of record NZ_CP042433.1, read on the forward strand.
CGTTGGGATTCATCGCCCGGATTTCCTTTTCCCATTCTTTTTTTTCTTCGCTTAACAACACGCCGCCACCGGGATATTTGTCAAGGATGTAATCCAGATCGCCAATGCCTTTTAAGGCGACAACAGGAAGGCCGGAAGCCCAATATTCACCCATTTTTGTGGGACTGCGTCCGATGGTTGAAAAGGACATTTTGTAATAGATAAAGCCCACGTCACCGGCACGCAAATAGTTTGTTACTTCCGTGAAAGGGGCATTGTAGATGGCTATGCGATTTATACCGGCATCGCTAAAGCGGCTTTGCAACGATTCATCAATTTTGTCTTTTGATAAAATGAGCAGGTAGGCAGCCGCATGTATATTCTGATAGGCTTTAAAAACTTTTATCAGGATCTCCGGGTCGTAGTTCCCTCCCAGCGAACCGCTGTAAACAAACACTTTTTCACCGGGCTTAACGCCAAGTTTGGCCCGCAGTTCTTTCGTACCTGCATCAGTTCGCTCTTTAAAAATTTCAAAATCCACGCAAGTGGGTATTACCCCAACTTTGTCTTCGTTGGCCAAGCCTGTGCCAACGATGGTTTCCTTTCCTTTGTAAGTCAGGCTTACGGCGTAGTTGCAGGCATGGAAGAAACGTTTTTCTAATTGTTTGAAATACCGATAAACCGGTTTGTAAACAGGCTTGTTCCAAAAACCCGATTCTAATTTTTCATCGGGCCACCAACCCCGCATGTCGAAGATGAATTTCAGCCCAAAGCGTTTTTGCATCTTTTGCCCGACAATGGCCGCAATGTAACCGCGGCAGTGAACGATGTGAAACCGGTATTGGTGGTGCAGGCGACGACACAAATTGTAGCATTTGTATACATCGGCCAGCGTTGATAAAACAGGAGGATTCTTTGTGTACGGCAACGGAATCCAGGTTAAACCGTGCTCGGTTATGATCTTTTGAATGGCGTCTTTGCCTTGTTCAAAAAGCCCGGGTTTTTCGAACGAAACAATAACGATCCGGTTGTTTAAAGAGGCCAACCGTTTAAGATAAGCCAGTATCTGCGATTGACCCAACGGATCGGTCAGTCCGTCGTAACTGATGTACAAAATTTTTCTTACGCCATCCATTGCTTGTACCACATTTGAAACATCAACAGATACCAAACCTTCAGGTGCTTTTCCTTGCGGCCGTTGAAAAAATCAGCCACGGTTTTTTGTACGGCCGAAACGTTAAACAGCCCGTGCTGCTGAAGGCTGTGTTCACTCAGGTATTCCTCAACCAGTGGCCTTAACTCGTTGGTCAGCCAGGTTTCAACCGGGATGCCAAAGCCCATTTTCGGCCTTTCCATAATTTCTTTGGGAACGTATTTGTGCACGATTTCTTTGAGGATGTATTTTTTTTGTCCGTTACGGTATTTGTATTCCGAAGGAAGTTGCGCTGCCCATTCAATAATGTCCTGGTCGAGGAAGGGCTCACGTCCTTCCAGGCTTACCGACATCGTGGCCCTGTCCACTTTCTGCAAAATATCATCCACCATGTAAGTTTGATAATCAATCGCCATCATGTACGAAAACGGATCACTATAGCCGGCTTTCAGTTCGGTGCTTGTGTGCGCCGTGGACAATTCCTTTACGGGCTGTGCAAACAAAGCTTTGATCTCCGGGCCGGTAAATACCTGGCTCAGGTTTTTCAAAAGTTCCGAAGGCGAAGGGTCGTTCAATAAATTTTTCAGCTTGTCGTAACGGCTGTGAAAATTCTGCTTGTTGCGCAGGTAAGGAATTTTTTCCGAGGAAACAGAGGCCATTGCGGCAACGGCCATCTTGCGGACGGGCTTTGGAATGGAACTTAATTTTTTCCCGTACCGCGAAATGTAATCGTAACGGTTATAGCCGGCAAAAATCTCGTCGCCCGCATCGGCCGAAAGCGCTACCGTAACTTTCTTTCGGGCCAGCCGGCTTACCAGTATCGTTGGAATGGCACTGCTGTCGGCAAAAGGTTCGTCGTAAAAATGCGGTAGGTCGGGAATGATTTCCAGGGCTTCCTTTGGCGTGCAATAATACTCGGTGTGCTCCGTACCCAGGTGTTGCGCAATTTGCTTGGCAAAAGGAGCTTCGTTCAGCTTTTCATCGGTAGTGCCGATGGTGAAGGTCTTGAGTTTTTCGCTGCTGTTCTTTTGCAGCAAGGCCGTCACACAGGTACTGTCGTAACCACCGCTCAAAAAAACACCAACGGGCACATCAGCCACAGTGCGGTACTGAAAAGCTTTAACCAGTTTGCGTTCTGTTTCGGCAATGGCTTCGGGTAATTCAATCCGGAGTTTGGGCTTGTTATAATAATCGTAAACGTTCCAATATTGCTCTTCGGCAATTTGCTGCGTTGCCAGGTTTATACGGAGCAAGTAACCCGGTTTTAGTTTGTAGGTGTCGCGGTAAATGCAATGGGGATGCGACACATAACCGTATTGAAGAAACGATGCTACTGCGCCGGGATTAATTTCCTTTTTGAAAGCCGGGTGTGCAACCAGGGTTTTTAGTTCAGAGCCAAACAGGAAGAGACCCTCTTTCCAGTAATAGTTGAGGGGCTTTACACCGGCCCGGTCACGAATGAACACGGCCTCGTTTTTCTTTTCATCGTAAAGCGCAATGGCAAACATGCCGTGCCAACGATGAACGGCATCACCGCCCCATTCGCGCCATGCGTGCAGAATGACCTCGGTGTCGGAATGCGTAGAAAACGCATGACCGCGTCTTTGCAACTCGTCGCGTATTTCAGCATAATTGTAAATCTCGCCGTTAAACACCACGTGAAGGCCATCAAAGTGCATGGGCTGATTGGCCGCCGTGCTAAGATCAATGATCGAGAGCCGGCGGTGACCGAGGCCTATCGCGGCTTCCCGGCCTTCGGCAAAATAAGAGCCTTGCCCATCAGGGCCGCGGTGCTGAAGACAGGAGGACATGCCTTTGAGGTGTTCCGCTGTGCTTTGCTTTTTAAAGTCAATAAATCCGGCAATACCACACATAATTACGATCTGCTTTTAACGGCCAAAAATTTTTCGGGGCCTAAGAGTATTACGCCGCCCAGGCGTTTAAACTCTTTTACCTTCCTGTTGAAATCCCACGAATTCAGGCTCAATTGCATAAACGTTGAAACCGCTTTCTTGTAGTTTTTGGTATACAGCGCCTTAAGGTATTCAAATTCCATTTTGCGCCACTTCTGTATGTTCTGGGCCTCTTTCAGATGCGGATACCGGTCCACCAGTGCGCTGGTAGCAGCCATGTTCGCCGATCCCTTTTCTATGGTCTTTAGCGCACTGTTAAGCGTATTGGAAACGCCGCTGCTGTTCAAGCCAAATATCCGGTATTGAAACAAGACCTTGTTCACCAAATATGCAAGGGAGTCCGGCGGATTGGTGAGCACGATGAACTGGGCCATGGGATGATCCTGGTAACAAAGCCGTTTGAAGCCCGGTATTGTGAAAGACGAAAGAAAGGCCTCGAATGCTTTTACGTCGAAGCCGGCACGCCGGAAACAATAAGCGCTTCCAAGCCATATTCCTTTGTAACCCAAAATGGAATCTTTCACCCGGTTGGAAAGGGTGACCTTATCGGGGTTGTCCTTTGTTATGCGTTCTAAATTTTTCTGCGTTGAATCCGTTTGTCCCGTTGGTTTTCCATCGCTGTCAATGATCTCGTAATTGTGCGAGACCAACACCACCTTTTCATCCTTTTCAAAAACGCTCATGACTTCGGCCAGCTTTTGCGGCAGCCAAACATCATCGCCGTCCAGGAAGCTGATAACCGAACCCGTTGACTTGTTGATGCCCGCAAGCGTTGCCTGTAAAACACCGGAGTTTTCCGGCAGTCTTAGGTAACAAAGCCGGTCGCTGTACTTTTGAATAACGTTGGCCGAAGCATCTGTGCTGCAGTCGTCAACCACAATGATTTCATCGGGTGTCCTCGTTTGGTTCAACACCGACAAGATAGCGGGCTCGATGTATTTTTCGAGGTTGTAACAGGTAATGATAACGCTAACGGTCATTGTAAACGGAAGACTCTTGGAGGTGATTTGTCTTTATAAATAAAAAGGAAAGAAGAATCGCTATTGAGGCAAGGTTTTAATGATTCTCGCAGGATTGCCCGCCACCACCACACCCGGCGGCACGTCTTTCGTCACCACGGCTCCCGCCCCCACGATGCTCTTTCGTCCGATGGTGACACCCTGCAACACAATCGCTCCCGCACCAATCCATACGTCGTCTTCAATGACGATGGGCTTTGAAATGTGTTCGGGCTTTTTCACTTTCATGAAGTTCTCAACGTCAAGACCGGTATCAATCAACTTCACGTCCACGGAGAGAACCACGTTACTTCCGATCACAATTTTGTGATGGCCCAAAATATAAACGCCCGAGTTGATGCCGCAGTCATCACCGATAGTCACATTGCGGGGGTTACCCACACGAAAAAGGCCAAGCACGCCAACTTTTTTCCGGAAAACATAATACCCATAAGTTCGCAGCAGCAATCTTTTTACCCTATTTGACATAAATTTTATCGGACGGACTTTACGAAAGATGAGAGGCGGGGATTTCTTGTTTCCCCTGGAAGATTTTTACTTGATTGTGCGTCTTATGGTATTCAATGACTTCAAGAATATTATTGCACGGAACAAGTACCTGCTGTTTGTTTCGATACTGCTTGTCAGCCCAGGCATTTCCCATGCAGAAACGAACGAAATTCTTTGCCATTTTAATAGAAAAAGTCTTTGCAAACCTAGCCCACACATTAAGCTTCACTTTGTTCGCCAACATACATCGTAAGGTTGCCTTCAGTTCCTGAACTCCTTCTGCAGCACTGTACGCATAGAGATACGGCAGGTTTATTCTTTCAATCAGGTCCTGCCGTTTCATGGTTGTGAAAGCGCAGTGCATTGATTCGGCAACCGTTGTTTGCATATTAAAAACTCGCGGGATAATGGCCGGGAAACGCAAGGTTTTAAACTCGTTGAAATGCGCTTTTGCATTTCCCCTGCTTAAACGGTTGGTGTTGCTTTTACCGCAAGCACCGTAAATTGTTAACGGGTAGTTGACGAAAACAAACTTGTCGATCAGCAAACTAAAAACATAAGCGGAATAAACGTCCAAGGAAGTACCGTCAAGCAATTTACCGGTAGCTGTACGCACCCTATCCAGCAAGGCTTTACTGATAAGGCAATGATAGGCCATCGGTAATGACGAATAGCTAAGGTCCACACGGTCTATAATTGAATCAATAACTTTTTTTGTACTTCTTTCCTCAACCTTGCCGTCGAAAGGATGAAGAATGACGAGTTTGCCTCTTAGTTCCTCATCGCCGAAATCCGGCCACTTGTACGAATACGCCGCAGAGTCGCCTGTATGTGCTATGGCATCCATTGCGTTTGCTTTTGCCCAACGTGCTGCTTCGTATAATTCAGGCAGCACCGCATCGTCATCGCCGATTGCGCATTGATACTCGCCAGTGGCATTGTCGAATGCCCGGTTCCAGTTTTCGGTCATTGAGGGGTTATCCGCAGAATGGAAGTATTTAATATTTGATGCCGTTCCGAATTTTTCAAGAATCTGCTTTTTCAATACGTCGGTATCGCTGCAGTCCTGCACGATGATTTCAACGTCATCGCGGTTCAACCGCAAGGCCGACTCAATTGCAAAAAGGCAAGTGTATTGCCGATTTTTCGTAGGAATGATTATACTTAAAAAAGGCATAAAGGATTATTTTTTCAAAAAAAGTGCGGTGCAAAATTTTCTCAATTCCGGGATTAAAAACAAATACAACACACCGGCCAATGACAGCAAGGCTCCGAAATAAAATATATTGAAAGACTGCGTTAGAAAGAAGGTCTGAAGGAGTTTAGCGCCCAGCAATAAAATACCGGAAGATAACAGGGGCAAGGCCGCATCATCTTTCAGCCAGTTGAACAACTCGCCTTTCATAAACAAGCGGTGAAAAAGCGGGAGGCTGAAAACAATGTAACCGGCGTTCACGCACAACCACACCAGGCTTGCGCCAAAAGCACCGTATTTGCCTGTCCACCAAAAAAGCAGGGGAACAAGAATGACGGAAGCAATGATGTTTTGATAAATGGTAAACCGCGTGTTGCCTTTGGCCAGCATAAAAAAATACGGCATCCACATGATGCAGTTGCACATGGTGCCAACGGTAAACGTCTGGAGTATCGGGGCCGTGTGTTCAACAAGTGTTGGATTCTTTGTCCAAAAGAATAAAATTTCTTTTGCGAAAAAGACAAGCGTAAAGCCAACGGGAAAAATTACGATAGCCACCCAGCGGCAGCTTTTGTGATAAAGCCTGATTAATGCCTCTTGCTGATTCGTTGCTACCAAAGTGGCAAAGCGGGGAAACACCACGCTTTGCAAAGGCGAAATAATTTGCGTAAGCATGCTGGCAAGCATAAAGGCCAGGTTGTAATAGCCAACAAATTCCAGCAACACAAGTTTACTCACAACAATTTTATCGGCTTGGCCGAGAAAGAAAGTAATGAGCGAGATGCCCATCATGCCGGCCGCAAAGTTGCGCACCGTTTGAAGCTGCGTTTTGGAAAATACCGCCTTTTGATCCGAAGCTGTATAACGCTTGGTCAGGTAGCGTAGAAAAAGCGTGAACAAGCCAACGCTTATGGCCTGCCATATAAAATACCATTCGATTGTGGGCCTGATGAGCAATAAAACAGTAACGGCGCCAAATGCTTTTACCAACGCCGACAAAGCGGTAGCCAGGGCGTTGGGTATCTGTTTTTCCAGGCCTATCATTACCCCGTTGTAGATACTGGCAGGGAATTGCAGCGCAAACACCAAACCCATGATCCGCACGGCTTTTTCAATAACAGGAACGGGAAGGTCTTTGGCTTTTACCCAATAAACAGCAATGGGATTGGCCAGAAAAAACACAACCAGGCCCACTACCAGCGCAATGGCCCAGTAAATTATTTCGACAGAGAAAACCAGGTTGCGCAAATCATGCTTCTTGTCCGGTTGCGCATTCAATATCGCTACCTGGCGACTGATGGCGGTACTTAGGCCCAGGTCGAGAACGATCAGGGCACCGGAAAGTGTTCCGTAAAACGCAACCAACCCGTAGCTTTCAACACCAATCAGGCGAATGTAAATGGGCACGAAGACTATACCCGCCAGGGCTACAACGGCCCTGCTGAAAAGGTTGGCTATAACCCTGGCCGAACTTGATTGAAAATTGAGCCGGGACAGTAGCGGAACCTTCGGGAGCTGCAAAACGTGTTTATTCAATGGGTACGTTAAAGAATGTTTGCGCATAAGACGTTGCGGAAGGCTTGAATATCACTTCTCCCGTCTTGCTGCGATAAGCCACTGTATTGTTGGCAATATCTGTTTCAAAAATATTTGTGTAAGCGCTTACGGAAACGTTTTTACCAATTTTGCAATTGCCGATAAGTGAACTGTGCGCCGTGAGCGACACGCCTTTGTCCATAACCGGGTAAACGCCTTTTTGCGAGCCAACGGTAACGCCCTGCAAGGCCACAAAAAAATCGGCGTACGTTGCTTTGCCCAGCATTGTGCCGCTGCAATGGAACAGCAGAAAAATATCGGGCATCTGCGTGTTGTACATGCAATCCAGGCCGTGGAGTGTTTTGTTCAGGTAATAAAGCTTGTTGCACAAATTGGCATTAGCCTCTTTTCGCCACAGCGAGTTGGCAAGATACCACAGGTACATTACGTAATGGTCGCTATGCAGGTGGTTAAAAATGACTTCTTCTCCGTTGAAATAATGTTTGAGTGTGCAATGTTTGAAACAAAATTCCAGGCGGTCCAATGCTTCCGTAACCAAGGCCACATGCCCGTTTAAATCAACAAGTTTGTTATCCGGAAAAAGATGATTGAGTTGTGCTGTGGTATAACGGGTTAATTCGGCTTTGGTTAGTGATGTTCTCATTGGGCCAGGATGGTTTTCAATTTTGTTGCGTCTCCCCAAAAAGCCATCGGCTCGTAATCGGGATATGGATAAAAACCACGGTTTAATTTAATGGAGCGGCCGTCCTTTTCAAGGTGTTGCTTTACGAGTTCGTTCACCGTTATGCCGTTGCCGCTGCAACAGTTTAGGATTCCCTCTGCCTTTTCCTGCAAGGCAATCGCCACAATATTTTCCGCCACTTTTTCCACCGGTAAATAATCTCTTACCTGCTCGCCGCCGCTCATGTTAAAGGTATCGTCACCTCTTTGGAGCGCAGCGTCCAGTTGCGCCAAAAGTGACCTGGGATTTTGTCCCTCGCCGTACATGTAAAACAGCCGCACCCATTTAAGAGAAAAGGGAGTTTTCTTTTGCAACTGTTCCAGAAAAAGCCGCAAGGTATTTTTGGCAAGTGCGTAAGGATTGTCGGGCAAAGGATAGGCCTTTTCCGACAACCCGCCTTCCTGCATGCCGTATTCAAAACAAGTGCCCGTCACCGTTATATCCTTCACACCGTTTTGGACAAGTTTCTTTAAAAAAAAATACTGCCGGGGCAATACTTCTTCAAAATGAAACAGGTCTTTGTAATTGGGCAACCCCTGCCAGGCCAAATGAATGACGGCGTCCGGCTTTTGAAATTTTTCAAAGAGGTTTTCGTCCTTCGTTTCACTGCCGATGCTGTGCGGAATAAACGTCCGATGTTCCAGCCAGTCTTTTCCTTTTTTACTCTCCGCAGACGAAGCCGTTGCGATAACGACACAATCGCGTTTCTGTAGAGAGGCAATCACGTGCCTTCCTATAAATCCAGTAGCGCCGGTTACCAATACCTTTTTCATTCGATCAAACAACTTGAAGAGAAGGAATGGGAATTACAAACCGGCCACCCCAATCTTTAATATAGGATAACTGTTCGGTAATTTCGTCTTTTAAATTCCAGGGAAGAACAATGACGTAATCCGGCTTTTCGGCCTTTAAGTATTCTTCGTTCTTCACCGGGATGTGACTTGCCGGTAAAAATTTATCCTGCTTCGCGGGATTACGGTCCACCACAAATTCAATCAGGTCATTTTTAACGCCGCAATAGTTTAGCAGCGTATTGCCCTTGGCCGCGGCCCCGTAAGCCGCTACTCGTTTACCGCCTTTTTTTTGTTCAACCAGGAACGAGATCAACGCCAGTTTTACCCCCAGGGCCTTCTGCTGAAAGTTGTTGTAGTACTCCGGTCCTGTTAAGCCTTTTTCTTCTTCCTTTTTCAACAAGGCTTCAACGTTAGCGGAAATCTCTTTTGAGTTGTCCTCTTTGTGCTTTGCGTAAATGCGCAGCGACCCCCCGTGGGTCGGCAATTCGTCAACGTCAAACAGTTCCAATCCCTGCGCTTCAAATATTTGCTTGACGGTATGGAAAGAGAGATAAGAAAAGTGTTCGTGGTAGATGGTGTCAAATTGATTGTTGTCCACCAATTGCATCAGGTGCGGAAACTCCATGGTGATCACACCTTGCGGCTTTAAGATAACCTTCATGCCGCTGACAAAATCAACAATGTCCGGCACGTGCGCCAGTACGTTATTTCCCAGCAGCAGATCGGCTTTTATTCCTTTGGCGCTTAGGTCCTTCGCCAGCCGTACGCCAAAGAAGTCAACCACGCTTTCAATGCCTTTTGCCTTTGCGGCTTCGGCCGTGTTAGCCGTAGGCTCAACGCCCAGAACGGGAATGCCTTTTTGCTGAAAATACTGCAACAGGTATCCATCGTTTGAGGCCAGTTCAATCACTTGCGAGCCTTCGTTTAAGCCGAATCGCTCCGTCATCAGTTCCGTATAGCGTTTGGCGTGGGCAAGCCAGCTTGTGGAGAACGAAGAAAAATAAACGTAGTCGCTGTTAAAGATGGCGTCGGACTTTTTGTACTCGTCCACCTGCACCAGAAAACAATTGTGGCAAGTGTAAACTTTTAGCGGGTAAAAGGTTTCGGGTTCGTTCAATTGCTCCTGTGTAAGAAAGGAGTTGGAAGCAGGCGAATTAATCAGGTCAATAAATACGTGCTTAAGTTCTGTTTTACAAAATCTGCATTGCATAATTAAATTCCTTTGAAGTCTTCGGTGAGGTAAGGATGTTTCTCGTCCCGTGGCGATAAAAGTGTTACAGGTAAGGGCCAGGCGATGTTGAGCAAAGGGTCGTTGTATCGGAGGCCCGCTTCGGCCGCAGGCGTGTAAAATTCGGTGTGATGATAAAGCAATTCGCAATTGTCAGCAAGGCATTGAAAGCCGTGGGCAAACCCTTCAGGGATATACAACATGCGCCGGTTGGCAGCCGACAATTCCACACCGTACCATTGCAGAAAGGTAGGAGAACCTTCCCGTAAATCAACAATCACGTCGTATACGGAACCGGCAATGCAGCGAACCATTTTTACCTCGCGGTAAGGTTTTACCTGGAAGTGCATGCCCCTGATGGTTCCTTTTTTATAGGTCACTGAATGGTTCATTTGCACCCATTCTTTCGTGTGACCAATCTGTTCAAAAAGATCTTTGCTGAAATAGCGGGCGAACCATCCGCGTTCATCCTGAAAAGGGTTCAGGTCAATCAGGTAACTGCTGCTTAACGGTGTCGGTGTAAAGTTCACAGGGCCGAATAAGAATTGATCTGTTGTAAAGTGAAAGCAGCTTGTTCTTCCACGGGTTGTTTATACCAGTTGACGGTCCAGTCAATGGCCGTAGAAGAATCCAGTTTGGGCGTCCAGCCCAATTCTTCTTTGGCACGGCTGACGTCAAGTTTTAAGATACCCGCTTCGTGTGGTTGATTACTGTCGGAGGCGTCGTTCCATTTGCCGCTGCCCCAGGTAGAAATCGCCTTTTCCACCACTTCCCTCACGGTTAAATGGTCTTGCGGGAGTGGCCCGAAGTTGTAAGCTTTTGAATAAAGCAGCGGTTCGCCATCCAGCAAAGCGCCAAGTCGCAAATAACCACCCAAGGGCTCCAGCACGTGCTGCCAAGGTCGGATGGCCAAAGGATTGCGAACTTCAATAGGCCGTCCAGCCTTCAACGAGCAAACGATATCGGGAATAATACGGTCTGTGCTCCAGTCGCCACCACCAATCACGTTTCCCGCCCTTACGCTGGCAACGGCCTTCTGGTGCAGATTAAATTTTTCGGGATGGAAAAAAGAATTGCGAAACGAACTGACCACAATTTCAGCGCAGGCTTTGCTTGCACTGTAAGGATCATAACCGCCGAGTGCATCTTCTTCGGTGTACAGTAAATCCTTCTCTTTGTTCTCGTATACCTTGTCGGTGGTGATGACCACGACGGTGCATTTCTTTTTTAATTGATAAACAACTTCCAAAACATTGGCCGTACCGGTAACGTTTACGTCGAAGGTTTCAGAAGGAATCTGGTAAGAACGGCGTACGAGCGGCTGTGCTGCAAGATGGAAAACGTAATCGGGTTCAAACGAAAGCAGGTCTGCTTTTAAACGCACCTTGTCACGAATGTCAGCCAGCACACTCTCCGTCTTGCTCCCCGGTTGCAGCAAGGCAAATAAACCGTTGGGGTATTCGGGCGGCAGAGCGTAACCTTTCACTTTGGCGCCCAACGTTTCTAACCAGGCTGCCAGCCACGAACCTTTGAAGCCCGTATGGCCGGTAAGAAATATTCTCTTGTTTTCGTAAACCTTCTTTAAGTTCATTTACCAGGTTTTCCATTTTGCATTTCCTGCCTGCCAGTCTTTTTCCAATTCGAATTTATCACGCAAGGTATCCATCGGCTTCCAAAAACCTTCGTGGTTGAAAGCCATCATTTGCCCGTCGACCGTAATGTTCTCCATCGGCTCTCTTTCCCACACGGTCGCGTCGTTTGCAATGTAGTTCAGCACGGCCGGCTGGCACACAAAAAACCCACCGTTAATCCACACGCCATCGCCTTTGGGCTTTTCCGTAAACGACTCCACGTTTTGTCCGGCTCCCAGGTTGATCGCACCAAACCTGCCGGTTGGTTGTACAGCCGTAACCGTACAAAGCTTGCCGTGTTGTTGGTGAAATTTTACCAGTTCGGTTATGTTTACATCCGAAACCCCGTCGCCGTAAGTGAGCAGGAAAGGTTCGTTGCCAATGTGTCGTTGGACCCTTTTTATTCTGCCTCCGGTCATGGTATCAAGTCCTGTATCCACAAGGGTGATGTTCCAGGGCTCCGCATAGGTGTCGTGAACCTTTACCGCATTTTCCTTTAGACTGATTGTAACGTCTGATTTGTGCAGGAAATAATTGGCAAAATATTCTTTAATGATGTAGCCTTTATAGCCAAGACAAATAACGAAATCATTGAAGCCGTGCGAAGAATAAATTTTCATGATGTGCCAAAGAATCGGCATGTCGCCAATTTCCACCATCGGCTTTGGCTTTAAAACCGTTTCCTCTGATAACCGCGTACCAAGGCCGCCGGCGAGTATAACAACTTTCATTTTTCAGATAAATTAAAACTGCGTTTTCGTTTGCCTATTCTGTTATTGATAAAAAGAACGGGTGATTGGACAAACCCAAACCGGCGAACGGGTGGTAATCGCCCAGCAAGCCCACGGGCGTTTGCTGTCGAATCCGGTGCGCAAGGTTGATGGAAGGAAGTGCTTCTTCCACGGTAAAGCCATCGCCGTCCAGAATCTGTTGGTAGCTTTTTGTATGCAAATCGGCAAAACCTTCGCTGAATTCAATCTCCTCTCCTTTCAGTTTAATGGAGCGATAAGTCCGTTGCTTTTTTTCTCTTACTTCCGCCGGCAGCGTCTCTTCGTTTATGCTTAAAAACCACCGTACCCTGGCCCGCTCCAGTTGAATAAATCCGGCTGCTCTGTCGTGCGTATGCACGTGCACCACGGTTTCCTTTACCGCGCCGAAAATCCAGATCAGCATGTCAAAAAAATGAATGCCGATGTTGGTGGCCACACCACCCGACTTGGCAATATCGCCTTTCCAACTGCTATAGTACCAATTGCCGCGGGACGTGATATAGGTTAAATCAAGATCAAAGGTTTCTGACGGATTGGCCGCCTCAACTTTTTCCTTTAATGCCTGCAAATGCGGATGCAAACGCAGTTGCAGAATCTGGTAAATCTTTTTTCCCGTTTCGGCCTGCAATTGCTCCAACGCGTCAATGTTCCAGGGATTCAGTACGAGAGGCTTTTCGCAAATCACCGTGGCGCCGTGGCGCAAGCCAAAGCGTATGTGCGAGTCGTGTAAGTAATTGGGCGAACAAATGGACAGGTAATCAATGGAGTTTCCCGCACGGTTTAGTTTTTCAAGATGACGGTCAAAGCGTTCAAACTCGGTAAAAAAGCTGGCCTGCGGAAAATAACTGTCCATGATGCCTACGGAGTCAAATTTGTCCAGGGCGGCAACCAGGTTATTGCCGGTTTCTTTAATGGCTTTAAAATGCCGGGGCGCAATAAAACCGGCGGCCCCAATTAAGGCAAAATCAGACATAGGTTAGTATTTGGTCACGGTGTTCTTCTCTAATTTATAGGCCTCTCCGCTTTCCAGACAAACGGCCTTCCCTTCTTCGTTAAACCGCAGCCGTTGTCCATACTCGCTCATCCAGCCAATTTGCTTTGCCGGGTTGCCAACAACCAAAGCATAAGGCGCCACAGGTTTTGTAATAACCGCACCCGCGCCAATAAAGGCATACTCGCCAATCTCGTTACCGCAAACAACGGTGGCGTTGGCGCCAATGGTTGCGCCTTTCCGAACAAGCGTTTGCTTGTATTCGTGCTTGCGACTGACGGCGCTGCGCGGGTTAATAACGTTGGTAAACACCATTGAAGGGCCGAGGAAAACGTCGTCCTCGCAAATCACGCCTTCGTAAATGGAAACGTTGTTTTGCACTCGAACGTTCTTTCCCAAAACAACTTTGGGCGATACCACCACGTTCTGCCCCAGGTTGCAGCCTTCGCCAATCTTACAGCCGGGCATAATGTGGCTAAAGTGCCAAATCTTTACGCCTTCTGCAATCTCGCAACCTTCGTCCACAAAGGCGGAGGGGTGAACAAAATATTTTGTTTCGCTCATTTCCCTTTTTTAATTACCTGCTCCAGGTATTTGCCGTAGCCACTTTTCATCAACGCCATAGCCTGCTCGTGCAATTGTGTTTCACTAATAAAATTCATGCGAAAGGCAATTTCTTCAATGCAGCCGATCTTCGTTCCCTGCCTTTTTTCAATCACCCTCACAAACTCTGACGCGTCACTGAGCGATTCAAAGGTTCCGGTATCAAGCCAGGCCGTGCCGCGGTCAAGCACCGCAACGTGCAATTGCCCTTTCGTTAAATACTCTTTGTTGACGTCCGTGATCTCGTATTCCCCGCGGGCCGACGGTCTTAAGTTTTTCGCAATTTCCACTACGCTGTTGTCGTAGAAATAAAGGCCCGGCACCGCAAAGTTTGACTTGGGCTGCGATGGTTTTTCTTCAATCGAAATGGCCTTCTGCTCCGCGTCAAATTCCACCACGCCGTACCGTTTGGGGTCGGAAACTTCGTAAGCAAATACGTAACCGCCTTCGATGTCGTTCAAGGCCTGCAACTGGCGGCCCAAACGCGAACCGTAAAAAATATTGTCGCCCAGTACCAGCGCTACTTTATCGTTACCGATAAATGTTGAACCGATCACAAAAGCTTGTGCAAGTCCGTTGGGCACTTCCTGCACGGCGTATTCAAAGCGACAACCCACCTGGCTTCCGTCTCCGAGCAAACGCTTAAAGGACGGATTGTCTTCGGGAGTGGTGATGATTAAAATCTCGTTGATACCCGCCATCATCAATACCGACAGCGGATAATAAATCATCGGCTTATCGTAGATGGGCATTAATTGTTTGGAAATGGCCTTGGTGATGGGGTACAACCGTGTTCCGCTGCCACCGGCCAAAATGATTCCTTTCATGGGCGTTGAGAAGTTAAAGAGTGGATGCGTTGAGTGGTTGAGTAGTTTAGCGGTTTACACGTTATCATGATCCTGCACATTCCTGAACACCTCAACTCCTAAACAGCTAAACATTTAAACAATTAAACCGTATACTGCTCCTTATAATAATCCTGGTAAGCGCCGCTGGTAACGTGGTTGAGCCACTCGGTGTTTTGCAAATACCAGTCAATCGTTTGGCTTAGGCCTTCTTCAAAGGTCACGCTCGGCTTCCAGCCCAATTCTTTATTAATCTTCGACGCGTCAATCGCATAGCGCCGGTCGTGGCCGGGACGGTCTTTCACGTAGGTGATCAAGCTTTCGCTTTCGCCTTTTTCTCTTCCCAATTTTTCATCCATCAACGTGCAAAGCAGTTTTACCAGGTCAATGTTTTTCCACTCGTTAAAGCCGCCGATATTGTACGTATCGCCAAGTTTTCCTTCGTGAAAAACAAGATCAATCGCAGCCGCATGATCTTTTACAAAAAGCCAGTCGCGGGTGTACAAGCCGTCGCCGTAAACGGGCAGCGGTTTTTTGTTAATGATGTTGTTGATGAAAAGCGGAATGAGTTTTTCCGGGAAATGATAAGGGCCGTAATTGTTTGAGCAGTTGGTCACAACAGCAGGCAATCCATACGTGTCGTAATAGGCTCTCACAAAATGGTCGGAAGCCGCTTTAGAAGCGGAGTACGGGGAATGCGGATTGTAGGACGTTTCTTCAGTAAAAAATCCGGTATCACCCAACGCCCCGTAAACCTCATCGGTGGAAACGTGATAGAAGCGTTTGGTTGATTGGTTGACTGATTGACCGGTTGACTGGTCTTTAGCCAACCAAAACTTCTTTGCAGTATTTAAGAGGTTGACTGTGCCGACGACGTTTGTGTAAACAAAATCGAGCGGCGAGAGAATGGAGCGATCAACGTGCGATTCGGCGGCAAGATGAATGACACCATCAGGCTTGTATTGCTCAAACACCCGTTCAAGTTCCAGTGCGTCCAAAAGATTAACGCGTTCAAAAATATAGTTGGGCGAATCTTCAATATCCTTGAGGTTTTCCAAATTACCGGCATAGGTCAACGCATCGAGGTTGATGATTTTGTACTGCGGGTATTTGGTTACAAAAAGACGGACAACGTGTGAGCCGATAAAGCCGGCACCACCAGTGATTACGATGGTTCTTGAATCGTTCATGGAAGGCACATTGGATTTAAGAATAAGCGAAATGGTGTTGTTTGCGGTACCACTCGAATGTGGGTTTTAAGCCGTCAAAAATAGACGTTGCCGGCCTATATTGCAAGCCCTCTGCTGCTTTTGTTATATCGGCAAGACTGTGGCGCACGTCACCCATGCGTTCGGGACCGTATTTAGGCGCAAGGTCGCTGCCGGCGATTTGTTTGATTTCTTCAAACAACCGGTTAAGCGTTGTTTGCTCGCCGCAGGCAATGTTGTAAACCTGGTTGACGGCCGCTTTGTCTTCGGTAAACAAAGCCAATTCGTTTGCCAGCACGGCATTGGCTACGTAAGTAAAATCGCGGCTCGTTTCGCCGTCGCCGTTCATGGTGGGCGGCTCGTTGTTCAACACGGCTTGAATGAACAAAGGAATCACCGCAGCATAAGGGCCTTTCGGGTTTTGCTTCGGACCAAAAATATTAAAGTAGCGCAGGCCAATTAATTCCAAACCGTAAAGATTTGCGTACACCCTTGCGTACAATTCATTCACGTATTTGGTAACGGCATAAGGCGAAAGAGGATTGCCGATTTTGTCTTCCACTTTCGGCAAACCTGGATGATCGCCATATGTAGAAGAAGAAGCCGCATACACAATGCGTTTGATACCACTTTCCTTCGCCGCGGTAAACACGTTGAGCGTACCGGTAACGTTTACTGCATTCGAAGTGAGAGGGTCGTTGATAGAGCGGGGCACCGAGCCCAGTGCCGCCTGGTGCGAAATGCGGTCCATGCCCTCACATGCTTTGAGACAGGTTTCGTAGCTGCGGATATCGCCTTCCAGAAATTCAAATTTTGGGTGCTCTCGAAATTCCTTGATGTTGTCAAGCGAACCGGTTGCGAGGTTGTCCAACACCCGCACTTTTTCAACTTGCGGTAATTGCAACAAGCGTTCAACAAGGTTGGCGCCAATAAAACCGGCACCGCCGGTAATCAAAATACGCATCAGACTTTTGCTTTTTTATTTTTTGTTTCCATGCCGTTTTTAAATCCAAGCCAGCCAAGCCATTTGCTCATGCCGTGCTTTTTTTCTTCCTCTTCGAAATAGCCTTCGCCGTAACCGTAGCCGTAGCCACCGTAGCCGTAGTTGCCGTAGCCGCTGCGCAGTTTTGCATCATTTAGCACAATGGAAATCTTGGGCAGTTTTCCTTCGCGGTAATATTCGTCTATCAAGCCCAGTTGCTTCTTGTACGTATGACCCTGACGAACGATGTACAGCGTACAATCAGCATACTTACTCAGGGTTAACGCATCGCTTACCATTCCCACCGGCGCCGTATCCATTACAATGACATCAAAGTTCTGCTTGAGATAGGCAAACAGTTCGTCCAGCTTGGGATCCAGCAACAATTCCGAAGGATTGGGCGGAACCGGACCGCAAGGCAAGACAAACAAATTGGGTTGGCCGTCAACAGGCACGGGCAGATCCTCAAGTTTTACTTTCCCCAACAAGTAGTTGGTAAGACCGGGGCGCTTGCCCATGTTCAGTTGCGAAAGCACCTTGGGCTTGCGAATGTCAAATTCGAGGATAATGGTTTTCTTGTTGGCCAGCGCCATCACTGCACCCATGTTTGTGCTAATGAAAGATTTTCCTTCGCCGCTAAACGAAGAGGTAACCAGTAACACTGGTTTATCTACATGCGTTAGAAAGTATTGCAAATTGGAACGAAGAATGCGGAATTGCTCTGCAATAACTTTACGGTTGCCCGAAGTAACCAACAAGGTTTCCTTTGAATAATTGTGACCGACTTCGCCCAGCAGTGTGACTTGCGTAAGCCGTTCAATATCGTTTCGTGAGGTGACTTTGTCGTTGAACAATTCGATCATTACAACCGCAATCGTGGGTACAAGCAGGCCAATCACAATCGCAAGGATCTTTGTTCCGCGGTGGTTAGGTTTTATGGGGGTATTGTCTGGCTGCGCCTCCTGCAATATTTTGGTATTCGAAATGGTGGCGGCAAGCGTAATGGCGGCTTCTTCGCGCTTGGCGAGGAGCGTGTTGTAGATTTCAGCCTTCGATTGCAGTTCGCGTTGAATGTCCAGCAGTTCTCTTTCTTTTGTGGGAATGCTGCTGATTTGTGCCAGCGCATTGCTGTTGCTACTCTGCAAGCTGCCTACCACCGTACCGAAAGACTTTTTAATATTCTGGGTGTTAACCAAGATCTTTTTGCGAAGGTTTTCTACCTCGGCTGTTTTTTGTTGCACTACCACATTGGCTTCAGGGGCGTTCTTCAGCAGCTCGCTACGTTCCTGCTGCGCTTTGTTGTAATCGAGCACCAGTGCGTTAAGCACAGGGTCTTGGATGCTAAGTGAAGAAGGAACGGTTAAACTTCCGTTACTGCCCCGCAGGTAATCTTCAATCTGGTGAACGGTTTCCACCTGTACTTTCTGCTCCCGAATGGCCTTATCAGCCTCTTCGGAACGCTTAAGATAAGCTTCTGATTGGACGCCCGGGCTGATAACGTTGTTCCTTTGACGAAAAGCCACGTAACGGTCGTTGATGCTGTCGAGTTGCCGCGAAACCGAGTCGAGCCGCGCATCAATGAACTCAAGTTTTTGCAGCGTGATGGCGTTTTTGTCTTCAATGGTTACAGCCTGGTATTCACGCAACAGGCGGTTGACAAAATCAGCGGCCAGTTGTGGGTTCGTCGTTTCCATGCTAGCCGTCAGAATAGGTGCATTCTGCTTTGGAACCACGATAAGGCCGCCCAGTAAACCGTTGGCGCGAACCTCCGTTGGGTACCAGCTAATTTTGTAATCCTCTCCTACGTCCTGGTTTTTGGTTTTTATAAGGCGAAAGGTGCCCTTTGGCGTAGAAAAAGGCTGGTCAAACGCAATGGCCTCTTTGGATTTATTTACCTGGAAACTGCGTTGGTTAATAAAATGGAGGTCAATTTCGAAAGCGCTGGCCGAATCATTAATTCTTAGCGCTTCTAATTTGAAAGGAACAGCGTCATACACATCCAGTTCTTTTATCTTACCAACTGCCGTGTAAACAAAATTTAAATTCAGTGCTTCCACTACCCTTGCCACTACTTGCCTCGATTGCAAAACTTCAGTTTCGGTTTGAATGTTCTTGCGGCTTTCCTGCTGCATTAAAATATCAATCTTGTTGTTGTCGCCGCCCGATGATGATTTGTCGTCTTTGATGACGATAGAGCCGCTGGAGCGGTAGAACTCTGTAGCGTAGCGGAGGTAACCAAAAGCGATAAACAGAGCCAACGCTACCGATATGATATAGAAGGGTAAATAACGAATGTATTTAAAGAAAAGCTCCTTTACGTTTAGTGTTGAAAGTTCGGCTTTGGTGCTCTTCAAAACTGCTTGCTCCTCCATCCCGATAATTTAAAAAGTTTAGCGCTTAATGACGCTGAAAATAATGGCCAGGGTACTTACTATGCCGGTTATAAAGCTAATTCGCTGAGCGGTGGCTTGTTGTTCCTGTTGTTCGGATTTCCTTTTGGCCTGCTCAACAAAAACCACGTCGTTTTGCTGTAACCGGTAGTAAGGCGATTGGAACAGGTCCTTCGAAGTAAGGTCAACGTAACCGGTTTCTACCTCACCGTTCTTTTCCCTTGCCACCCGCACCTTGCTTTTGTTGCCATAATCGGTTATGTCACCCGACAGGCCCAACGCTTCAAGAATGGTAATGCGTTCGGTGGGCACAGCAAAGGAGCCCGGTGATCTTACCTCTCCCAACACGGTTACGCGGTAGTTTAAAAATCGCACGACCACCGAGGGGTTGGTTAATTCATTTTTAAACCGCTCACGGATAGCTTCAGCCAGTTGCGCCTTGGTCAACCCTTCCGCATGTAAACGCCCAATCCGGGGGTATTCAATGTCGCCGTTTTGATCAACCAAAAAACCGGCCATTGATGTAGTACTGCTGCTGCCCACTACGGTTTGCTCAGGCAAATTATAAGGAATGTCAGTGCGGGGATCGGCACTTTGGCTATAGACCTTTACAGAGAGAAGATCAGCTTTCTGAATGACGGGTTCTTGTACTGTCAGACGATTGCCGGATGTATCTGTTGCATTTTGCAGATAGTTCGTATAGGCGGCTCCCTTTTGTGTTGTGCAGGCCGCTAAGCCAAAGAGACCGCCGAGCAGAAGAAGCGCTATTATCTTCATGGGATTAGTTTGCCACAAGTATGCAGGCCATTAATCCTGTCGCCTTGCCGGACAGAAACGTAAGGCTTCGCCCTCCTCGGTCACATTGGTTTTTGCAAACGAGATAACGGATACTCTTTTTTCAGGCGGTGCAAATATAGGTTTTGTTGCAACCCGACAGGCTGCAAAAAAGGCGGAAAACGAAGGCGTTATTCAAAGAAAACGTGAAGATGTTTTATTTTCGCGCAGCCAAGCCGGAGGCTGAGAAGCGTTTGCCCAAGGACTTAGTTTTCTTCCCCAAAACGATTTGCTACATTTAACGCAAATCTTGCTGTTTTGAACCAACGTTATTATTCGCTCGATGTTTTTCGCGGCGCTACCGTATGCCTGATGATACTTGTGAACAACCCCGGAAGCTGGGACTACATTTACAGTCCGCTAGAACACGCTACCTGGCACGGCCTTACGCCAACCGATTTGGTTTTCCCCTTCTTTTTATTTGCCGTCGGCAATGCCATGGCTTTTGTGATGCCGCGGTTGGAGCAAGGCGGCGATGCCCTTTTTTGGAAGAAGGTAATTAAACGCAGCCTGCTCATTTACGGCATCGGTCTTTTTTTGGCCTGGTGGCCTTTTGTGCGGTGGCAGGGAAATGATCTGCTCGGAAACGGCTGGACCTGGATAAATGCGGAAGGGAAATTAACCGGCGTCAGGGTGCTGGGTGTATTGCAGCGGATTGCGATTTGTTATTTTTTTGGCTCCATCATCGTGTATTATCTTAAAGTAAGAGGCAGTTTTTTAGCAGGCCTTCTTCTGCTACTGCTTTATTGGCTGCTTACCTATTCGCTTGGCGAACCCGGTGATCCGTACAGCAAGGCGGGCTACTTTGGTAACAGAATAGACGAGGCAATTCTTACGCTGCCGCACATGTACCAAGGCGAAGCCTACAAACTAAACGGCGTCGTTCGTCCCTTTGATCCCGAGGGATTAATGAGCACTCTTCCGGCCATCGTAAATGTGATTTTTGGCTTTTTGGTGGGCGATTACATCCGCAAAAGAGGGAAGCACATTGAGACCATGACCGATAGCGCAGTAAAAGGTTTCGAGATCTATCAAACGCTGACAATTTTGTTTATTGCGGCGGTAGGTTTTCTCCTTACTGGTTACGTGTGGGATCTAAGTTTTCCAGTGAACAAAAGAATCTGGACAAGTTCTTACGTAGTGGTAACAACAGGCATGGCCATCGCCATCCTGGCTACGCTGGTTTATTTCATCGAAGTAAAAGGCGTTCGCGCCTGGTGGACAAAATTTTTCGACGTGTTTGGAAAGAACGCCTTGTTCGTGTTTGCGTTAAGCGCTTTTTTACCAAGAGGGCTCAGGCTGATACGCATACCCAACGGCATGGATGCCAAAGGCAATACCCTGTACACAAACCCCTGGAGCATTTTATACGAAAAGGTTTATCAACACGTGCCGGGCGACCCGAGAATCGGTTCGCTGCTTTTTGCGCTTACCGTCATTGCCTTTATGTGGGCCGTTTGTTATTGGCTTGACAAGAAGCGAATTTATATCAAGGTTTAGTCACAGGTTACAACTTGAAGGAGGCCTTGGGATTGAACAATTGCCAACAAGAAGACCTTTTGTTAAAGATGCAAAAACACACTTATGCACCCGCTTTACTGCGCCACAGTCTAATCAAAAAGTTGGTCTTTTTCAAAGCATTAATTGTTTCGTTACAACGATTCTAATAATCACGGTGTTTGTTTTCGGCAAGAAGGCCTTAAAGTCGGCACTTGGACTGTCTGTATTGTCTCTTTAGAACGGTCGTTGTACGTTGCTTCATAGCCACCGGCAACAGCACGTAATCGAATGGCAGCTTTGCGCGATTCGCCCGGCTTGAGGTTTCTCACATCAACACCGTTTTCGTAGAACGGTCCATTTAACTTGCTGCCTTCCGAACGATAGGGTTTTCCTTCCGGGTAAGGCGTCACTTTTTTGTTCACACCGTAAAACCGACCGTTCATGTAGTCCAATGGATAGACACCTGACCCGGCTGCGCTATCACGCAAAAAAGTACAATCGTAAAAACTGAAGTCATATCCGCCATAGACCGTGCCGCGGTGTGCAGAATTAAACGTGCATTGGCGAAAGGTGGCCTGTCCTCCGGCACCCAAATCCAAAACATAGGTGCCGTACACTTTTCCACTCGGAGACAGAGCAGTGTCCATCGTAAAGAGACAATTTTTGAACGTTGCGTTGTTTGGATCATCCGGCCCTGTACTGCCGGCTGTTTTTAACGCTACCGAAGAGCCGATGATGGTGCAGTTTTCCCAAAGCATTCGGCGACTGAGCCCATAGATTGCGGGCCCGTTTACCGCCACAATTTTTGCGTTGCGAATGGTTACATCCGATGTGGCAACAGCGTTATCATTGACAATCCCTACCCCACGTGCAGTGTTGCCCACGTAGATGCTTTCAAAGAGGCCGTTTTTAATTAGGCCGAGTTCCGCTTCTATGTCAACGCCGGCATTCGGTGCGGTGATGAGTTTCTTGCCGGTGCCGCGGTTTACAACCTGGCCGCCATTGATGAACGAAGAGTTTGTGCAACGAAGATGATTGCCACCCGTCCAGCTAAACGCATTGCGGCTACAACCGTCGCCTACAAAATTATCGATGTTGATTTGCTTGATAACTTTTGTGGTATCGGTCACAGAGTTACCAACCATCAGTCCGTCTCGTCCAAAGTGACGGGCATTGACATTGCTCACGGTAATGCTGCCGTTATAAAATGCAGCAATGCCGTCTGCCTCCAATTGAATTTCTACGTCGCCCCAGTAGCCACCAACAATCAGGTTCTCAGCGTTGCCGTCCAACAATAAGTTTTTTATTTCAATAGATTTATTGTTTTCGAACCAAAAGAACGTGCAGGGATAAGCCCTGTAATCAGCAATTGTAAAACCGCCCGGCAAAGCGTCGTGCCGCAGGCCCGCTGCGGGATCAAAACTCCCGAAGTGCATGCCGTCTTTCAATCGGATGGTTGCGCCGTGGCCGTCCACAACAACCGGTTTTGTACACCCGTGCAAATTCAATAGTCGCTGGCCAATATAACTGTATCCTTTTCCCTTTGTACCGGCAAAACTTTCCGTGCCCACCGTGTAATTTCCTTTCTCTATGTGCAGTGTAATACCGCCTGAAAGGCCGTTGATCAGGTCGGAAATTCGCTGCATGGCTTTGGTATTCTGTGCTGCAGATGCAGAAGGAAGGAAACCAAAGCTTGCTGCGTAAACATCTCGGTTCTGGAATCCGCTTGCCAAATTCAATGTGCCGGGAGGTGGTGCGCTGCAGGCCGCAGCAAGGAAGAGGTTCGTTACCAAAGCACCGCCCGGTGCATAGCTGCCTTCGACAAACGAACGTGTCGTTTGCTGCCCGTTGGAAAAAAGCGAGAAAAGAAAGAAGATCGAAAAGATTTTTTTCATGGCCTTTCAAATAGTATTGAATTGTTTTATGCCCCGAAATGTACAGGATGTCGGTCGTTGTTGCGCTACAGGTGAGCGTGAAATTTCTGACAATTTTGGTGCGCCGATAATTTCCTCAAACGAACAAAGATCAGGGAACTTCTGAGTGGCAGAACGTTAAAGCAGCAAGGCAATTGAGCAAATTTCTAAAGGCTGAAAATTTAAGCTTTGAATACAAGTTTTTAGAGAAGAACTTCAATAGAAGAAAGCAAGCTTAATCAAGTTTGAGCAAATAAAGATGAAGTGTAACCAGGGTTTGCTTCTTTATTCCCTTCTTAGGCCTTAGTTATGAAAAAAGCAACCGGCTCTGCCAGCTGCTTTCCTTTTATTCCAACGATAAATACAAAAGTATAATTCTCACCATTATTGCCATAGCAGGACAAACCGACAACTTTTCCCGGGCGATACCAATCGTTAAATTTTTCTCTGTAAAACCCTCTATGCCTCGTTGCCCACAGATGCTGCATAGATGGTAAATGGGCAGAGCATGGATAGTGTATGAAACCGGCGTACATCTACAATAAAAAGGGAACGCAGAATATCTTAAATTCAGGAAGCGCTTACTTTAAATTCGAACCAACTTTTATTGAGGCTGTTCTACAACTTGCCAGAAAATTACAAACGTGTGCCCGGTATTCCGTTGCCGCTGTTTGATGTCAAACATAAGCCTAACGTACAAAACAAGCATCCGCGATTTACGGAACAAGGCTTTTCTTCCGCAAGCAATCGAAACGGTTTCGTTCAATTCTTGTTTCAACTTAATTGCCCGCAGAAGCCCTGCCTCAGGTTACACAACTTGGTTTTACAAAAAATCATATCTATACTTGTTCTTTCATCATCGTTTTTTGACCGCTCCCTTTTAAACGATTGACTTCCGTTTGTTTCAGTGCGCACAGCCCTTGAACCTTCCAGAACTACCCTTCGAAAAATACCCTTTATCCAACCCTGTGCTTATCGTTTGCACCACCTCAAAACCCAACGCATATGACACTTGGACAAGTAAAAGAAACCACCTGCGCCGCTACACCTTGTGCGGATAAATTCCTTCCTTACATCAACGATACCTGCGACAAATACGGCATCAACACGCCGGCCCGCCAGTTGTGTTTTCTGGCGCAGGTTGGCCATGAAAGCGCCGGCCTTTTTTATACCGAGGAATTGGCCTCCGGCGATGCTTACGAAAACAGAAAAGATTTGGGCAACACGCAGCCGGGCGACGGCCGCAAATACAAAGGCCGCGGCCTCATTCAAATTACGGGGCGCAACAATTACAAAACCATCGGCGACAGCTTTGGCGTTGATTTTATCAACAATCCTACGCTGCTTGGCGCAAAAAACGCAAACCTCTGTTCGCCCGACCAACTGAAGTATGCCGCCATGAGTGCGGGTTGGTTCTGGAACTCGCGAAAACTAAACGACATTGCCGACAAGATTGACATTAAGAAGCCCATTGACCAGGGCGATAATTTGACGCATTACATTGAGATGACGAAGAAAATAAACGGTGGCACAAACGGCCTTGCGGATCGTGTGAACCGTTTTAAAATCGGCGCAAAATTCTTTTAAGTAAGGAAACAATATTTTCCCGAAACTCAGAGCAAAAAATAGAAACGCAATTGCAGGCTGGTATTAAAAAAGAAAGATGAAAATTATTTTTCAATGGGTTGTTCTCGCTTTGTTGTTTGCAGGTTGCGCAACCGTTCCACCGGGCTCGGTAAGCTTAGCCGGTGCTTTGCAAACCGAAGGCACGCGGATGCACGAACTCAATCTGCGCTTGCTGAACAATTTATTCGCCGAAAAGCGAAGGGCACTGGAAAACGTTTTATCCGACCAATACGCTTCGTCGCTTATTGACCACGCCTTTGAGCTGAGTCCAAACATCAGCAAAGCCGACTTCCCCGATTTTTTAAAAGCGGTGACGAAGAAACTGATCACAAAAAGAGATTCGTTGGTAAACGTGTTGGAAACTGAAAAGACAAGAATTGCCGACCGGCTAAACGAAGATTACAACGCCTTCACTACGGTTTCCATTTCTTTAAAACTCATGCTGGCATCGGCTGTTAAAGTGGACCAACAAAGGCAGGCAGCATTGGATCAGGCAAAAACGTTGACGAACAACAAAGTTGATTTTGTTGCCATCGAAAATGCGCTTGATGATTTTATTAATTCGGCAGGAAAGGTTGGCGCAGACGTGAGCGGATTCAAAACCAAGATTGACGGACTTTTAAAAAAATGAAACCATGCCCAATAAATTTGATAAACTCGTTAATGAAGCAGCACGCAGAACGGATGCAGAGTTCAGTAATCAATTTACAAGTTTAACGAGGCTAACCGACGACGATACAGAAAAACTCATTAACGACACCGGCATCAGCAAAGAAGACTTGGCAAAGGTTTTAAAAGAAGTGAAAGACGCCACCGCAAGCAACGAACAAAAAGCTGCGGCCATACAAAACATCAACAACGGCGTATCAGCCTTGGTAGCGATTGCGAAAAAATTTCTTTGAAAAAGTGAGGCGCGAAACGTCAAACGTGAAACAGAAATG
The DNA here is from genome assembly GCF_007970805.1 of Flavisolibacter ginsenosidimutans. Taxonomy (GTDB): domain Bacteria; phylum Bacteroidota; class Bacteroidia; order Chitinophagales; family Chitinophagaceae; genus Flavisolibacter; species Flavisolibacter ginsenosidimutans. The sequence continues at coordinate 2,815,255 of NZ_CP042433.1, forward strand.
AACGAAAGTTTGAAAGCCATCTTGTTTCACTTCTCACGTTTGACGTTTCACCAAATCGCTTACCAAACATCAATTCATCACCATTTCTCTTGCATTCTCCAACGCCGCAGCGGTTGGTCTTTCGCCGCTCATCATGCGGGCAATGGCCACAATGCGTTCGTCGGTATTCAGCAGGCGCACACCGGTTCGGATCGAATCGTTTTGCAAATCTTTGTACACCAAATAATGCGCATCGGCTTTGCCGGCAATTTGCGGCTGGTGCGTGATGCAAATCACTTGTCGCGCCGCTGCTAGCTCTTTCATGATAATGCCGACTTGTTTTGCGGCTTCGCCGGAAATACCCGTGTCAATTTCATCGAAAATGAGCGTGGGCATGTCCATGGACGTGGCAACAAGCGATTTAATGCAAAGCATTAAGCGGCTTAATTCACCGCCGCTGGCTACTTTGCGCAAAGGCTGAAACTGTTCTTTTTTATTGGCGTCAAACAAAAATTCTATCGCATCAAAACCCGTTGAATTCAGCGGTGCTTTTGAAACATCTACTTTAATTCTTGCGTTGGGCATTCCCACTTGCGCCAGCATTTTGTTCACCTGTGTTTCAAGCGGTTTCACCTGCGCTTTGCGAGCTGCGGAAATTTTCGCGGCTAAGCTTTCTGCTTGCTGCAAGGAGTCTGCGTATTTTTTTTCGGCCGCATTTATCGCATCGTCAATGTTTAATACGGCTTGCAATTTTGAATGGAGATTGTTGCGGATTTCAACGAGTTCGTTTGTTGCAGAAACAGCGTGTTTTTTTAGTAAGCGATAACCCAACGACAATCGTTCGTTAATGGCCTCCAATCGTTCTGCATCGGAGTTTATGTGATTGCTAATGCGGTCAAGTTCATCGGCAATGTCCTGCAGTTCGATGTAGGAAGATTGCAACCTTTCGGTAAGCGCAGGTAATTCGGGATGCAGTTCGGCAAAGGCTTGCAAACTGCTCAACATGGTTTTCAATTGCCGCACCACCGGCTCTTCGCTCTCGGCTAAATCAAAGTAGGCTTTACTCAAAGCGTTCTTGATACCTTCGGCGTTGGAAAGCAGCCTTAATTCGGTGTCCAGGTCTTCCAACTCATTCGTTGTAAACCCGGCTTCTTCTAACTCGTTAAACTGGAACTGGTGATAATCGAATTCCTTTTCAAACTGCGTCTTTTGTTCTTTTAAAGCCTCCAATTCACGCCGCGCTGTTTGCGAAGAAGAAAAGATTTGTCCGTATTGATGAAGGGTTGAAAAATTACCGGCCAGTGCGTCCAGCACTTCGCGTTGAAAATCGCTTTCACCCAATTCAAGCGTATCAAATTGCTGGTGCAAATCCACCAACAATGAACTCAATTCATTTAGCTGCGAAAGATTGACCGGCGTGTCGTTGATAAAAGCCCTCGATTTTCCGCTTGGTGCAATCTCTCTTCGCACCACCAGTTCGTCGGCAATATCCAGTTCGTTTTCTTTAAAAAAAGCCAACACATGGTCATCGGCCGCCTCTTCTTTAAAGCAGCCTTCAACGATGCACTTTTTTTCTTTGTCATGAAGCACGGCACCCTCGGCCCGTTGGCCCAAAATCAATCCCAATGCACCAACGATGATGGATTTGCCCGCGCCGGTTTCGCCGGTAATGACGTTTAATTTGGATGAAAACTCTACCTCCAACCGTTCAATAATCGCGTAGTTCCTGATGGATAATCGGCTCAACATAATCGGCCGACAAATTAGTTCAAATTCAGGTTGCGGATAATAAAAAAGCTTCCCGTTTTGCGGAAAGCTTCTGCTAAAATTTTGGGTGCAATCCACGGTCCACAGTCAACTGTCGACGGTAGACTGTGAACTATTTCACTTCAACGGAATCGCTCAAATCGGTATCCACCAAAATGCGGCCGCAGTTCTCGCACACCATTACTTTTTTGCGCTGCTTAATTTCGCTTTGCTTTTGGGGTGGAATGTAGTTAAAGCAGCCGCCACAGGCATCGCGTTCTACCGGCACCACAGCCAACCCGTTGCGGTAATTGCCGCGGATTTTTTCGTACGAGGCCAGTAGACGACTGTCTACGTGTTCTTTGGCATCGGCGGCCTTTTTGCCCAGGTCTTTTTCTTCCTTTTCGGTGGTGGAAATAATTTTTTCGAGTTCGCCTTTTTTGCTTTGCAGTACGCCGTCTTTGGCCGCAATGGCCTTTTTGGCTTTTTCCAGCGCCACGGCTTTTTCCGCAATTTCTTCGTTGGCGTCTTTAATGTGTTTCTCGCAAAGCTTTACCTCAAGTTGCTGCATCTCCATTTCTTTGTTGATGGCTTCAAACTCGCGGTTGTTCTTTACGTTTTCGCTTTGCTTCTCGTATTTTTTAATGAGTTCCTGTGCGTCTTTGATGGCATTCTTCTTCTGCTCAATAAATTCGGTGATGCCGTTGATCTCTTCTTCAATCCGCAACTGACGGGCATGAAGGCCCTGGATTTCGTCTTCAAGGTCGGCCACTTCCATGGGAAGCTCGCCTTTTAGAATGCGGATCTCATCCATCTTGGATTCGATCTTTTGGAGCCTTACCAGCGAGGACAATTTCTCTTCAACGGAATAATCTTTAACGGTTGCCATAATCAAGTTTGAGGTTTGAAGCTTGGGGGGTTGAGGTTGTTCGGGTCAAACACCCTGCTTCTTCTGTTTACAATCTTTTATTCAGCGTTTTTCTTTTGTTCCCTGCGATATCGCTGCCTATCATCACCTGTTCCAAGTTTACCCTGAATTTGTCAAGGGCACTCTTCGGGATTCGGAACACCGCTCACCGGAAAAGCAACAAACAAAATTCAGAAACTTTATCTCACGTTTGACGCCTCGCGTCTCACGTAAAATATCGCACGGGATTCGTATTCACGCTTGTTTTAAGGACGGCAAATGTAGGGAATTTTTCTGCCAGTAAGCTTTGCAGCAGGTCCACCGTGAACTGCTCGCTTTCATAATGCCCAATGTCGGCAATCACCATCCGGCCTTCGGCGTCAAAAAACTCGTGGTATTTGATGTCCGAAGAAACGTAAACATCGGCGCCGCTCCCGAGAGCTTTTTTAATTAAAAAGCTTCCGGCCCCGCCGCAGACGGCCACTTTTTTTACCGGCTTGTTTCGCAGGGCCGTGTGCCGGATGACCGCTAAATCAAAACGATTTTTTAACAAGCGCAGAAAATTCTTTTCGCTCGTTTCATGTTCCAGTTCGCCAATGATGCCGGCCCCAATGCCGTAATGTACGTTCTCCATTGTAAAAATATCATAGGCCACTTCTTCGTAGGGATGAGCCGCAACAAGTGCCTTCACCACCTGCCGTTCCAGGAAAAACGGGTAAACAATCTCAATCTTGGTTTCCTTTTCCTGATGTTGTTCGCCCACTTCGCCCACGTACGGATCAGCGCCGGCTCCGGCTTTGAACGTTCCAATGCCTTGGCTGTTAAAGCTGCACTCGGAATATTTCCCGATGTGTCCCGCACCTGCGGCAAACACGGCCTGACGCACCGCTTCAGCTTTATCGGTTGGCGCGAACGTGATCAGGCGGCGGAGCATTTTACTTTTCGGCTGAAGAACGCTCATGTTTTTTAAACCCAGTTTTCCTGCGATGGTGTTGTTTACGCCCAGCACCACGTTGTCTAAATTGGTATGCGCTGCATAAATCGCTACATCGGCCTTAATTGCTTCTACCAGCACTTGCCCGATAGAATCGCCCGTGTCAACCCGTTTTATACCGCGAAAAACGATTGGATGATGGGCAATAATTAAATTGCAGTTAACTTGCAGAGCCTCCTTTACAACGGCAGGCGTAACGTCTAATGTACACAAAACGCCTTTGCACATCCAGTCCCTGTTTCCTGTGATAAGACCAGCATTGTCGTAATCTTCCTGCAGCTCAGGCGCGGCAAAAGATTCAATGACCGAAAGAATTTCACCAATTTTCATGAAGCCAAAGTAAACGAATTCAACCGACGACGAAGCCTTCGGCCGCCCGAGGCATTCTGCAAACATTTTACGTATGATGCTGCCGAAAAAAAAGTTTCAGTGCACTCCGGTGACGATCTTGCTGCTTGCTGTTTTATTAATTGCTTTTGCGGGCTGTCGCAAAGGCGTGCCCGAAGGCGAACTGGCACAAGGCCAGATAGCTCTCACCTTCGACGATAACTCGATTGAAAACTGGCACAAGCAGTTGTCTTTGCTTGATTCGCTAAACATTAAGGCTACCTTTTACATTAGTCACTACCACACGTTCAACAAGCAACAAAAAACGTGGCTGAAGGAAATTGAAAAACGCGGTCACGAAATTGCCTTTCACACAGCCACTCATCCAGACCTGCCGAAAGAAGTAGCCAAAAGAGGAATGGCCGCAACCGAAGAAAAAGAAATAAAGAAAGACCTAAAACTCATGCAGGCGGATGGCTACTATCCTACCGATTTTGCCTATCCTTTCGGCAGCCACACAAGCCAGTTAAATACCTGCCTGTTGCGCACGTTTAAGTCGGTAAGAGCCTTGAGCAACCAGCAGAACTATAACCTAAGCCTGGTAAAAGAAGCGGGCGAAGGAAAAGTTTTATACGGCGCCAATATTGACAACAACTCCCGTTTAAAAGAAGAAGGCATTGCCTCGCTTATGGACAAGGCCCGTGAACACCGCGACTGCCTGGTGATGGTGGCGCATCAAATCAACAGCAACGGCAAACTGCAAATTAGCCGCGAACGCCTGCAATACATCGCAAGACTGGCCAAAGAAAAAAACCTCCGGTTTGTTACGGTGAACGAGATTGTGAAGTAGGTAGTCAGTTGGCCGGTTGATTGGTAATAGAAATGACATCGCTTATCAACGACTCAACCAATCAACTTATTCCCCATCTTTAGCGCATAAACAGCGCCCAACAACTTTACGAAACCTACCAAACCAAAATGCGGCGCATTGCCGACATTAAAGCCGCAAGCGCCGTGTTGCAATGGGACCAGGAAACTTATCTGCCGCAAGGCGGCGCCCATTTCAGGGGGCAACAAATCAGCACGCTTTCCGAACTGGCGCACGGGCTTTTTAGCGAAGACTCTTTGGGCGATTTATTGAGAGAACTAGTGCAGAAAGAAGAGTTGACACCAGCACAGAAACGCAACGTCGAACGAACGCTGGAAGATTACAAGAAGAACAAGAAATACACGTCGGCTTTTGTGCGGGCCTTGTCGGAACAGATCAACAAAACCTTTCACGCCTGGATTGAAGCACGCAAGCAAAACAGCTTTTCGGTTTACGAAAAAGATTTGGATGCGTTGATAAAACTCAAAAAAGAAGAAACCCAAATTCTCGGCTTTGTTCATCACCCTTATGATGCTTTGCTGGACGAATACGAAAAAGGCGCAACCGTTTCACTGCTCGATAAAACCTTTGCAACTCTTCTCCCGCCGTTAGAGGAATTGTTTCAAAAAATTACCGCCGCCCCGCAGGTTGATAGTTCTTTTTTACATCAGCATTTTCCCGAACAACAGCAGTGGCAATGGGGGCTGCATTTAATAAAGCAGCTTCATTTTGATTTTGAAAAAGGCCGGCAGGACAAAAGCGAACATCCTTTCAGCACATCCTTTTCGCCGCAAGATGTGCGCATCACCACGCGGATAGACGAAAACGACTTTGGCAACATGACCTGGAGCTGCATCCACGAAACCGGCCATGCCTTGTATGAACAAGGACTGCCCGATGATCAATACGGATTACCGCTTGGCGAAGCTTGCTCGTACAGCATCCACGAATCGCAATCGCGTTTGTGGGAAAATAACGTAGGCCGCAGCAAAGACTTCTGGCAGTTTTATTATCCGCAACTGCAACAATACTTTCCCGGTCAATTCCACAACGTTGACTTAGAGCGTTTTTACAAAGGCATCAACAAGGTGCAACCTTCGCTCATACGTACCGAAGCCGATGAAATCTCTTACCATTTTCACGTTTTCATCCGCTACGAGCTCGAGAAAAAATTAATTGAAGGAGCATTGGCAACCGCCGATATTCCGGTCTTTTGGAACGAAGGGTACAAAACTTATTTGGGCGTAACCGTGCCCGATGACAAACGCGGTTGCCTGCAAGATGTGCATTGGAGCCACGGCAGCTTCGGTTATTTTCCTACTTATAGTTTGGGAAGTTTTTATGCGGCACAATTTTTTGCAAAGGCAAAAAACGAGATAGCGACGTTGTCAGGCGAAATTACGGAGGGCAATACAGAATCACTTTTACAGTGGTTAAGAACGAAAATTCACAGCAAGGGACGCTATTTCACCAGCGAAGGTTTGTGTAAAGACATAACCGGCGAAGGGCTCAACGGCCGCTATTTTCTGAATTACGCACAAGAAAAATACACCGGAATTTACACGAATTGAAATTCTAAAAAATCCCGGTTAGCTTTGGACGAACGAAGTCGAAATTGTACGCATTTTTTCTTACCCAATGAAAGCGGAACAATTTTTTCGGCAATAGCTTAACCTTTCCGTTTGGGCAAGGTCAACCACTTAAACCGGACCGATTGAGAAACATTTGCATCCTACTTCTTGCTATCCTGACTTGCACCCTTTGCCACGGACAGGCGCCCGCAGCCAATTTCACGGCCGCTCAAGCTTCCGGTTGTGCGCCGGTCATTATTAATTTTCAGGACCAGTCTACCGGAAGCCCCACAAGCTGGCAATGGAATTTTGGCAACGGGGTTACGTCTACCCTGCAAAATCCTTCTACCACTTATTTTACGCCGGGCACTTATACCGTTACCCTTACAGCAAGTAACGGAAGCGGGAGCAACACGCTTACCCGTACAGGCTTTGTTACCGTTTATGCAAAACCAACGGTAAACTTTTCCGTAAACGACAGCGCCGGCTGCGCACCGCTTGGCGTACAGTTTACCGATTTGTCCGTAGCAGCGCCGGGCACCGTTAATACGTCTTGGGTCTGGGACTTTGGAAACGGCACCAATTCGCCAGCACAAAATCCGTCAACCACGTACACTCTTCCCGCCAATTATACGGTTAGCCTCAAGGTCACAAGCGACAAGGGCTGTTTTGCCACGGTTTCAAAACCGGCTTACGTTCAAATTTCGGGCAGCCTGCAGGTTGATTTTTCAAGTACAGGCGTCAACCGCTGTCGTACGCCTTTCCCGGTAAACTTCACCAACAACTCAACCGGGCCGGGAACGCTTTCCTATCTCTGGACCTTTGGCGATGGTGGAACATCAACGGCGCAGAATCCCTTACACACGTACAGCACACCGGGTGCTTACAATGTTTCACTCGCCGTTACCAGCAGCAACGGATGTACCGATACCCTTCGCAAGGCTTCTTTCATCAACATTCAAAACATCAATACTTCGTTTACTGCAATTGACAGCGTTTGCGTGAAATCGCCGGTCAATTTTAGCAACAGTTCCACCCCATCTCCGCAAGGCAGTGCGTGGGATTTTGGCGACGGAACAACTTCAGCAACTTTAAGCCCGGTAAAAACCTTCACCACGCCAGGAACGTACAGCGTACACCTGCTAAATACATACACGTATTGCAGTGATTCTGCATCCAAAACAATTAAAGTATTTCCGCGGCCTGCATCAGCTTTTACCGGCACAAATACCTTTCAGTGCAAGCCACCGCTCACCGTTACTTTCACCGATGCCTCTACAAGTGCCGTAAGTTGGCAGTGGAATTTCGGCGACGGCAATACATCAACGCAACAAAGTCCATCACATACCTACAACGCTTACGGAAACTATACCGTAACACTGATTGTAACCAATGCCAACGGCTGCACCGATACGCTTTCGCAACCTTCTTTTGTAAGAATTCAAAAGCCTGTGATTTCGTTTCCAACGCTGCCGTTAAACGGTTGCGTGCCTTATACCACCACACTTTCGAGCAACGTAAACACGCCGGATAACGTAGCGTCTTATTTGTGGAATTTTGGCGACGGCAATACCTCTGTACAAACAACGCCGACCCATACATACAGCACGCAAGGAAATTACACGGTGAAGCTTACCATCACTACCAGCACGGGATGCACAGAGAGCGACAGCGTTACGAATGCCGTAACCGTTGGCCGCGTGCCTACCGTTGATTTTACAGCTGTCCCCAACCCCGTTTGCACTTTCGGGCAAGTACAGTTTACGGCTGTTTTTTCGGAAGGGAATGCCTTTGCCTGGAATTTTGGTGATGGTTCTACAAGCAACGTTCAAAATCCGGTTCACCAATACACGGATACGGGAAGGTATAACGTCAACCTGACCGTGACCAACAACGGCTGCGCCGTTACGGCTACCAAGCCGGCCTTCATTCAATCAAATCCACCCATTGCCGGTTTTCGGTTTAAAAACGATTGCCAGAACCGCAAGCTCTTTTTCTTCACAGATACCTCGGTTGTTGGCTTAGGAACGCCAACTTATGAGTGGGATTTTGGCGACGGCAGCCCTGTTTCCACTTCACCCAGCCCTTCGCATTTGTTCCCGGCGTTCGGAACCTATATTGTTACACTGAAAGTAAGCGTGGGCGGATGCACAAATACCAAAACGCTTAATCTAAATGTTTTCAACGAAACGCCTGCGTTCACGGCCGACAAACGGGTGGCCTGCAAAACCGCCACGGTTAATTATACATCGCAAAGCAACAACCTTGGAAATATCGTTTCGTATGCATGGGACTTTTCAAACGGAACCACCTCCAACGCTCAAAATCCGCAAATAACCTACAGCGCAAGCGGCAGTTTCACAACCACTTTGATAACAACCGATATTTACGGATGCAAAGACACGGTAGCGCAGCCAAATTATATTCGGATTAACGGGCCTTCCGCAGGTTATACTGTAACTAACAACAACGGCTGCAAAGGCCTCAAAGCTTCGTTCACCAGCACGGCGCAATCTGATGGCACAAACCCAATTGTTATCTGGCAATGGAAGTACGGCGACGGCGCATCGCAAACTTTTTTTGCACCATTTTCGCCGCAACACACCTACAACGCTGTGGGCAGCTATACCGTTCAGTTGACCGTTACTGACACTTTGGGTTGTAAAGACAGTTTGATTCTTCCGGGTCTTGTTAATGCCACATCTCCCAAAGCAGATTTTAGCGCCAACGACACCTTGAGTTGTTTGGGTAGTTCTCTCAACTTTACCAACAACTCCACCGCTCAAAATTTCACCATGATCTGGGATTTTGGCGACGGGTCAACCTGGGGTGGCAACAATCCTCCGCACATTTATCCAGACACGGGTTATTACACGGTGAAACTCAAAATTGTTGACCAATATGGCTGTGCCGACTCACTCACAAAGGCCCGGTACATTCACATCCAAAAAACTGTGGCTGCCTTTGCTGTTTCCGATTCCCTTGGCGGTTGTACACCCTTTGAAGTAAAATTCAATAATGCCTCCCAGTTTTACACTTCTTCGCTCTGGCAATTGGGCAACGGGAGCAGCACCGTCACCAACCCATCGCAGGTTTACAACACGGCCGGCACTTACAACATCAAACTGACCGTAACCGGCCGGGGTGGCTGTGCCGACACGGCCGTAAAAACTATCCGCGTTTTTGACGCGTCGGCCACGACCTTTTCGTATTCGCCTTTCAACGGATGCAAACCACTTGAACTAAACGGTACGGTAAAAAGTCCGGCCAATCTGAACTTTACCTGGGATTTTGGCGACGGCACAACAATGACAACAACAGCCCTCAATGCCGTTCACACGTACAACGTGTTTGGCAATTACGTGCCCAAGCTCCTGCTCTCCGACTCGGGCAATTGTTTGATTCCTTTAATCGGGATCGATACCGTAAGAATACTGGGGGTGAATGCAAAGTTTGGTTGGGACAAACGCTTGTTCTGCGATAGCGGCACTGTTAGCTTTACCGACTCTACCACGTTTAACGACCCGGTCACTTCGTATGCCTGGGATTTTGGGGACGGAAATCCTTCCACCGCAACATCACCCGCCCACCATTTTGCAACCCCGGGAACCTATACTGTATCGCTGATTTTGCAGACTCAAAACGGTTGTACAGACACTGCTAAAGTTGATCAATTGGTAAAGGTGGTGGAAAGCCCCTCGGTACGCATCAACGGCGACTCTATTATTTGCCAGAACGACGTTGTGCAATATACCGGTCTTTTTAACCGGATGGACACATCGCTGGTGCAATGGGCTTGGCGTTTTCCAAACGGTGCCTCCTCGGCACAACAGATTCCCTCGGCACAAACCTTTACCGCGCCGGGAACCTTTACCGTACAAGCCGTTGTCACCAACAGCAGCGGCTGCACCGATACGGCAACGAGGAATTTATTGGTTAATCCGCTTCCGGTTATTACCGTTTCTTCGCCGCTAACAACGCTGTTGGGAACACCCGTTTTGCTACCAGCCACATATATCAATAACATCGTCTCGTATAGTTGGGCACCGGCCACTGGGTTGAGTTGCACCGATTGTCCGCAACCTTTGGCTTCGCCCAAATTCAACACCTTGTACAAGGTAACGGTGGTGGACGAGAACGGATGCAAAGCCACCGGCAAGGTCGAAGTCATTGTACTTTGCCGGGGATCCTTGGTGTTTGTACCGAACACCTTTTCGCCCAACGGCGACGGCAGTAACGACGTGTTTTACGTGCGGGGAAAAGGCCTTGACCGTGTAAAAAGTCTCCGCGTTTTTAACCGCTGGGGCGAAACCGTTTTTGAAAAGCAGAACTTCGCCGTAAACGATCCGTCGGTAGGCTGGGACGGAACCTACAAAGGACAAAAGCTTTCCCCGGACGTGTACGTTTATCAGGTTGAAGTTTTTTGCGAAAACGCGGAGATCATCCATTTTGAAGGAAACGTTTCACTGATCAGGTAAGTACCATTACGGCCTGAAATCCTCTACCAGCAAGCGCCATTACAGACCCGCTCCACAAAAAATAGCGGTGCTTTGCTTGCCCTTGCGGAAGGAAATGAATACTTTGGTTAACCATTCCAATGAATGCAATGAAAAACATTTTACTTTTTGGCTTCTTTTTTTGCACACTGGCGGGGTGCAAAAAAATTATTGAATCAACCCAGGAAAACCTCGTTGTAAAAGCCATGACCGATGGCCAATGGAAAGTAACCCGCTTTAAACGCGATACTGCCGACGTAACCGCGAACTTTGCGCCTTATCTTTTTCAATTCAGAACGGATAACACGGTAGAAGCCCTTAACAACAATGCCGTGGAAAGCAAGGGGAGTTGGGCAGCAGACGCTGCTGCGCGAACCATTGTCTCTTCGTTTAACAATAACGCTGCCCTCACCTTACAACTGCTTAACGGTACCTGGACCATCACCAACAACAGTTGGACGTTTGTAGAAGCAATTCAAACGGTAAACGGCGAGGTTCGGACGCTTCGCCTGGATAAGTAAAGACAGGAAGCGTAATTTGGCAGCAAAGTTTTTAATCCGTGCTCTCTCTTGGGAACAGTTTTTGCGAATTGCGGGTGCGCTAAAAATCCACCAACCCCAACGCCTGCCACCGGGCGTAAAAACGAGAGTAATTGTTACGCAAGTCCACCATTCTTACGCTAATCTGCGTATGCCTATCCTTGATAGTATGCGCACAAACGCCTGCTGCCAGTTTTACGGCTGTGCCGGCATCGGGCTGCTCGCCGCTGGTGGTTAATTTCTCGGATGCGTCCACCGGCAATCCAACTACCTGGTTCTGGGACTTTGGCAACGGCGCCACCTCTACCTTAAAAAATCCTTCCACTACCTATTTCATTCCGGGAAAATATACCGTCAAGCTAACGGTGACCAATTCATCGGGAAGCGATACCAAAACTCAAACCGATTTTGTAACGGTTTACGGCAAGCCGACGGTTTTGTTCGGCGCCAGCGACTCGATTGGCTGTTTTCCTTTTCCGGTTCGCTTTGCCGATTTATCCCTGGCCAGCACAGGTACAGCCAACACATCCTGGATTTGGGATTTTGGCGACGGCGCCCAATCGAGCGTTCAGAATCCACAGAACAAATACGGGAGCAGCGGCAACTACACCGTTTCGCTGAAAGTCACCAACGACAAAGGCTGTTTCGCAACGTTTACAAAACCCGCTTACATCCGCCTAAACGGCGGTGTAAAACCCGACTTTACTTTCCTTCAACCATCGGCTTGCCGCACACCCGTCACCATCGGTTTTACCAACCTTTCCACCGGTCCAAACACCTTGACCTATCAATGGAATTTTGGCGACGGCACAACCTCCGCCCAGCAAAATCCTTTGCACACCTACACATCCCCGGGGGCCTATTCGGTTTATTTGGTGACAACAAGCAGCAGTGGTTGTACGGATACGCTGACAAAGCCAAATCTTTTTAATCTTGGTAACATTACTACTTCCTTTACCGCACCGGACAGTGTTTGCGTAGGCGAGGCCGTAGCAATTACCAATACTTCTTCGGCGCCCGCCATTAGTACTCTTTGGGACTTTGGCGATGGCGCAACGGCAACGTCTGTCAGCGGAACAAAAACCTATACGGTTCCCGGAACTTACACCATCCGGCTGTTACAATCTTATGGCGCCTGCACCGATTCGGCCAGCAAAAGCATCAAGGTCAGGCCCATACCAAAAGCCTCCTTTATAGCCGACAAAACCGCTTTTTGCCAGGCTCCGGCCACGGTGAATTTTACCGATGCTTCGCAAAACGCCGTTTCGTACGAGTGGAACTTTGGCGACGGCGCAACGTCTTCTCAACAAAACCCATCGCACACATATACCGCCTTTGGCAATTACACCGTGAAATTAAAAACAACAAATGCCCTGGGCTGCGCCGATTCGTCAACCCTTACCGTCACTATCAGCAAGCCGGTGATTACGCTGAGTGGCTTGCCGCAGGAAGGCTGCGTTCCGTACACCGCAAATTTTGTTGCTTCTGTTTCCTCCCCTGATCCCGTTGTTACTTACGCCTGGGATTTTGGCGACGGAGCCTCTTCCTCTGCGGCGGCGCCTTCGCACACCTACACAGCGCAAGGAACGTACACCGTTACGCTAAAAGTGACCACGCAGAGCGGCTGCACCGAAAGCTACTCATATGCGGCGGCAGTTAAAGCAGGCACCAAACCGCAGGTAAATTTTACAGCCACGCCGAGAGAAGTCTGTGCGTTTCAGACGGTTTCCTTTTCGAGTCTAACCACAGGTTTGTCAACCGGTAGCAACGTTTCTTATCTCTGGAACTTTGGCGATGGCGGAACTTCAACGGCCCAAAACCCCACATACCAATACAATGATACCGGGACGTTTAACGTAGTGCTTTACGTAAAAAACAACGGTTGCGAAGACTCGCTGCGCATTGACAGATTCATTAAAATAAAGCCGCCCATTGCCAACTTTATCTACCAAACCAGTTGTGCCAACAAACTCCATTTCGGTTTTATTGACCGTTCCATTGGCGCCACTTCGTGGCAATGGGATTTTGGCGACGGCGTTACATCAACGCAACAAAGTCCCACACATGATTATGCCGCTTACGGAACCTATATTGTAAAACTTCTTGTCTCGAACGACACTTGCACGCATACAAAAGCGCTGACAATACGGATTGTAAATGGCACGCCTGATTTTCATGCGCTGCCTACAACGGCGTGTAAAGGCGCAACCATCAGCTTCGCAGCCGACACGATGAATGCGGCCAACATTGCCCGGTACGATTGGAACTTTGGCCACGGCGGTTCAAGAGGTTTGGGCATCAACGGTTCGACGGTTTATCCAAGAGCCGGGCTTTATTCTGTGAGCCTGACCATTACCGACGTAATGGGTTGCGTGGACTCGGTGGTAAAGCCGCAATACATTCGCATTACCGGCCCAACGGCTAATTTCATTGCGGCCAACAACAACGGTTGCCGCGGACTGACGGCCACCTTCACCGATTCATCAAAAAGCGACGGCATCAGCAACCTCGTTCGCTGGCAATGGAATTTTGGCGACGGCACAACGGCAAACGACGCAACAGGACGACTGCTTCAACACAGTTATTTGCTGGCAGGTTCTTTTCCCGTTTCGCTGAAAGTAACCGATGCCGGCGGATGTGTGGACAGCATCAACCGGCCTGCATTGGTGAATGCCTCCAACATCAAAGCTGATTTTGTTTCGGAGGATACGCTGAGTTGTCCCGGTGCAGCTATTCATTTTACCAACAATTCCGCAGCCTCATCTGCTTATACGAGCACATGGCAATTTGGAAACGGAGACACCTCTTTGCAAAAAGATCCCGTTGCTTCTTATAACGCCGATGGCGTGTACAGCATTAGGCTGAAAATAAAAGATGCCTTTGGCTGCAACGATTCTTTAACGAAGCCTCATTACATTACCGTCAAACATCCGGTAGCGGGTTACACCGTAAGCGATTCGGCTTCTTCGTGTACACCTTTCATGGTGCATTTCACCAATACCTCCACTTTTTACACAAGCTATATTTGGGACCTCGGCGGCGGCACCAGCGTCTTTACCAACCCCACACAGTATTACAACCAGCCGGGCACGTACAAAACAAAACTGATTGTTACCAGCCCGGGCGGATGCCGCGATACGGCCACAAAGGACATTACCGTGATTGATGTAAGCGGCGCAAGGCTTTGGTACCTGCCCCTGAACGGATGCAAACCGCTAACGGTGGATGTGCACGCCGTTGCCCCAAAGAACATGGATTACGTGTGGGATTTTGGCGACGGCACCATCATCAGCAGCCAGGACACGGCCACGCGGCACGTGTACAATTTCTTTGGCGACTTTGTGCCCAAAATTATTTTGAGCGACAAGAGCGGTTGTGTGATTCCGGTTACAGGTCCCGATACGATTCGCATCAAAGGCGCCACGGCGAAATTTGGTGTGGATCGTCGCCTGCTTTGCGACAGCGGCCTTGTGCGTTTTTTGGATTCAACAACCTTCAACAATCCCATCGTTGCTTACAACTGGAATTTTGGTGACGGAACGAGTTCTACCCAATCTACCGTAACCCATTATTATAACAAGCCGGGTATTTATCCCGTGTCGGTAGATGTGCTCACGCAAAGTCTTTGTGTGGACACCTTCCGGTTAAGTGTGCCGGTAAGGGTGGTGGCTTCGCCCGATGTGCGCATTGACGGCGATTCGGTGATTTGCATTGGCGAAGGCATGAATCACCTAGGCGCATTCAACCGAACGGACACATCGCTGGTGCGATGGGCCTGGAATTTTCCAAACGGAAACACTTCGGTTGTGCAATTACCGCAAAAACAGATTTACAATTCGGCCGGAAAGTTTTTGGTGCAGGCCATTGCCACCAACAGCGACGGCTGCAAAGACACCGCCGTAAAAAATATCAGGGTAAATCCTTTGCCATCCGTGCAATTGCCATCAGTACTGACCACCCGAACCGGAAACCCGGTAACATTGCCTGCCGTTTATTCCGGCGGCGTGGTTGACTACAAGTGGACGCATGTGGAAAGCCTGAACTGCGGCACTTGTCCGCAACCCGTTGCAAGTCCAAAGTTCAACACAAAATATACCGTTGACTTTGTGGACAACAACGGCTGCAAAAACAAAGGCGAAATACAGGTAATTGTGTTTTGCAACAATGACAACGTTTTTGTACCGAATACATTTTCGCCGAACGGCGACGGCAGCAACGACGTGTTTTACGTGCGGGGTAAAGGCCTGAACCGCGTAAAAAGCCTGCGAATCTTTAACCGCTGGGGGCAAGTGGTTTTTGAGAGAATGAATTTTGCAGTAAATGATGCGTCGGCAGGTTGGGACGGAACCTTTAACGGCGCAAAACAAAAACCCGACGTTTACATCTACCAGTTGGAAATTTGGTGCGACAACAGTACGGTAGTGAGCTTTGAAGGGAATGTAGCGCTGATTCAGTAAAGAATACAGAGACAGGAGTCAGAATTCAGGAGAAAAGGCATGTAAACAAAAACATCAAACGACAAAACATGAAAGAAGCGATTAGAAAAGCATTCAGTGGAGTAATGAAAAGTGTTTTGCTTTGTCTCCTGGGTTCTGTCTCCTGTCTCCTGTCTCCTGCTCAGGACATTCACTTCTCCCAATTCTTTGAAGCGCCGCTTTTGCGCAATCCTTCACTTGCCGGAATTTTTGCCGGCGACGTTCGCGTGCAGGCCGTTTACCGCGACCAATGGAACAGCATAACCACCGCTTATAAAACAGCTTCCATCAACGGCGAATACAAAATGCCCGTGGGCAAAGCCAATGATTTTGTTACAGTGGGTTTGCAATTGTTACAGGACAGGGCCGGAACCATTTCATGGGTATCAACCTCCGTGTTACCAGCTATCAACTATCATAAATCATTGAGCAACGAACGCACCAGTTACCTTTCGCTTGGCTTTATGGGCGGCTGGGTGCAAAAGCGCTTTGACAGAACCAAGATGACGACGAACAGCATGTTTGATGGATTAGGCGATGGAGAAATAAATCTTCAGCCGCAATACAGTTATTGGGATGCGTCGGTAGGCATGAGCTACAACGCGCAGTTGAACGGCAATCCGGAAAACAATTTCTACCTCGGCTTGGCCTATCATCATTTTAACCATCCAAAGAATTCTTTTTTCCGCGATCCGCGCATTGAACTCCAGCCCAAGACCGATGCTTCAGCGGGAATTCGTTTTGCGGTGGACGAAGGAAGCTATATCACGTTGCAAGGCAATCAATCTTTTCAAGGCGCTTTTAGCGAAACCATTGTCGGCGGCTTGTACGGGATAAAAATTGGCGATTACGAGAAGCCATCTTACGTGCTGCACGGCGGTTTGTTCACACGGTTGAACGATGCTATTATCCCGGTGGTGAAAATTGATTACAACCCTTTCTCTTTTTCGTTTAGTTACGATGTGAACGTGTCCAAATTAAAAACGTCCAGCTACGGTCGCGGCGGTTTTGAATTGGGCTTGTCTTACGTTGGTTTTACGGACAGAAACAATTCAACGTTGAACGCAGTTGTATGTCCGCGGTTTTAACTTTTGAAGGCTTTCACTTTCTCCTTATGATACTCACGACTGCCCTTCAAGCTTCGCTAAATTTCCTTAGGCAACTGCCGCAGGCTGACAACGTATTTACAAAGGTTCAAGAAACAGCCAATGCCTTTCTTTACCAAGCCGTTCGCAAAAGTTTACAACACGCTTTATGCTTTCTACCATTCGCGAAATGATACGGACATACAAAAACTGCTGACGGCAAATCTTGTTTTACACAATCACGCAAGGAGAACGGAAGAATTTATCGCCAACATTCAGGCCGCCGAGTTTCGTGTTTTCTCGCAATGGGGCGATGACGGCATCATTCAATTCCTGGTAAATTACCTAGAGATTGAACACAAAAATTTTATCGAATTTGGCATAGAAACCTACCATGAAGCAACCACACGCTTTTTACTCGTTCAGAACAACTGGAGCGGCTTTGTAATGGATTCATCAAAACGAAACATCTCACAGTTAAAAGCACAGGATATTTATTGGCGGCACGATGTTCTTGCATTGCCTGCCTTTGTTACCAAAAACAACATCAACCAATTAATTATTGACCACGGTTTTGAAAACAAGGTTGGCCTTTTGCACGTTGACATTGATGGAAACGATTATTGGATCTGGAAAGAAATTAGCGCCATAAAACCGGAGATCGTTATCGTAGAATACAATCACCGCTTTGGTGCCTCAATGCCTTACGTAATGCCGTACACTGATAAGCCAGCAAGCGGGCAGGAACGAGGCGCCTCCCTTCTTTCGCTTTGCGACCTTGCAGAAGAAAAAGGCTACTGTTTCATCGGTTGCGAAAGCCACGGCGTGAACGCTTATTTTGTTCGAAAAGACAAAATCAAAGATATCTCTCCGCTTACCGCAGAACAAGGTTACGTAGCCGCCAAAGCCGGTAATCGCTTTCATCATTCGAACACGAAAGAAACAAGCGTTTACAACACCCGCACAAACAAAATAGAATTCATTCAACTGCCTTAAAGCAATGGATTTCGTTTGAATAAAAAACCCAACCAGCAAATACCGGTTGGGTTTTACAATAATGAGAATATACAATTAATAGGGCTTTGCTTCTTTCGATACTTCTCCCGCCTGCTTCACGCCTTCTTCGGTTTTTGTTGCACCCGATGGCGCACCAACTTCACCGGTATTTTTTGCCTTGTTTTTTAATCCTTCAGCCACGCGGCGGCCATAATCCGCATCGGCTTTTGTAAAGTTCTCAATCATTTTATCCTGGATCACTTTATTGGCATTGGCCAACGTGTTCACCAGATTGCTGATTAGTTCATCTCTTTCCCAATCTTCAAAATTTCGGTAGGTTTCACCGGCCTGCTTGAAGTCGTTTGTGCGGTCAATCTTTTGACGAACCAATCTTGCGTTGTATTGAGGTTCATGATCTTTACCAGCCTTCGGTGCTTCTTTTAATCCACCCAAACTTGAGGGTTCGTAGTTGATGTGCGGGTTCACGCCTTCCACCATATCCTGGTGATAAGCCATCTGTCCGTCACGTTGATTGGTAGCCACCTTGCAACGCGGTGCATTAATAGGCAATTGCAAATAATTTGTACCAACGCGATAGCGTTGCGTGTCGCTGTAAGAGAAAGTTCTGCCCTGCAACATTTTGTCATCGGAGAAATCCAATCCATCTACAAGCACGCCTGTACCAAATGCGGAAAGTTCTACTTCAGCAAAATAATTCACCGGGTTTTTGTTCAGCGTCATCTTGCCAACCGGCAACCAGGGGAATTGATCTTTCGGCCAAAGCTTCGTATCGTCCAGCGGATCGAAATCCAGTTCGGGATGATCGTGATCTTCCATGATTTGCACCAGCAATTCCCATTGCGGATAATCGCCTCTTTCGATGGCTTCGTAAAGGTCTTGCGTGGCGTGGTTAAAGTTTTTCGCCTGTATTTCTGCCGCTTGTTCTTGCGTTAAGTTTTTGATTCCTTGCAGCGGCTCCCAATGGTATTTTACCAGCACAGCCTTGCCTTCGCCGTTCACCCATTTGTAGGTGTTTACACCCGAGCCTTGCATCTGGCGGTAATTGGCCGGAATGCCCCAGGGCGAAAACAGGAAGGTTGCCATGTGCGTTGCTTCCGGTGTGTTGGAGATGAAATCAAAAATGCGTTCGCCGCTTTGAATGTTGGTAACGGGATCAGGCTTTTGCGAGTGAATTAAATCAGGAAATTTTAGGGCATCGCGAATGAAAAATATTTTGAGGTTATTGCCCACCAGATCCCAGTTGCCGTCTTCGGTATAAAACTTTGTGGCAAAGCCACGTGGGTCTCTTAATGTTTCAGGCGAATGGCCGCCGTGACCAACGGTTGAAAAACGAACAAACACCGGTGTTTGCTTTCCTTTCTCTTGGAACAGTTTTGCACGGGTATATTTCGAAACCGGTTCGTTGCCTACCGTTCCATATGCTTCAAACACGCCATGCGCACCTGCGCCGCGTGCATGCACAACACGCTCAGGAACACGTTCGCGGTCGAAGTGCGACATCTTTTCAAGGAACTGATAATTTTCTAACGTAGCCGGTCCGCGGTTGCCAACAGTCCGTAGGTTCTGATTGTCGGTTACGGGATGGCCTTGGCGTGTGGTCAGTATCTGCGGCCCTCCATTCTGGCCGTTGCCGTTTTGTTGTTCGTTGTTCATACGATTAAAGTTTGAAAGGTTAATGCGTTTGGTTTTGTGCGCAAGCAATTGCTGCGTTCGAAACTAAGACAAGGCTCTCGCCATTGCGCTGACAAAAGTCACGGAATAAGCGCATAGACAAAAACAAATCTTTCTATACTTTTATTGATATTATCTATGAGATGAATTTGCAGCAACTCGAATACATTGTTTCGGTGGACACACACCGCCATTTTGAAAAGGCCGCGGAGAAATGTTTTGTCACGCAGGCCACCTTAAGTGCGATGATAAAAAAGTTAGAACAAGAGCTTGACGTCATCATTTTCGACCGCAGCAAGCAACCTGTCATGCCTACCGAAACGGGCAGGGCAATTCTTGAACAGGCAAGAATTATTCTAAAAGAAACGCAGCAGTTAAGACAGCTTTCGAAAGAAGCCAAATCGGGCACGGGCGGCGAACTGCGCATTGGTGTCATTCCCACTGTTGCGCCTTATTTGCTGCCGCTTTTTCTGACGGCTTTTCTAAAAAAATATTCGGCGGTAAAACTGAAAATCGTGGAGCAGACAACGGAGCATTTGTTGCAACTTTTGGCTTCCGACAAATTAGACGTTGCCATCATGGCAACGCCGCTTGTAGAAAAAGGCTTTGCCGAAAAGCACCTGTTTTACGAAGAGTTTAAAGTTTACGTGGCGGAGCAAAACCGCAGCCTGAAAAAGAAATACATTTTAGCCGAAGACATTGACATAAACAAATTGTGGCTTTTGGAGGAAGGCCATTGCCTTCGTTCGCAAGTGCTGAATCTATGCGAAATTCAAAAACAGCAGGCCATCATTCATCACCTCGATTACGAAACCGGCAGCATTGAAAGTTTGCTAAAAATTACTGAAATGAACGGCGGCATCACCATCATCCCCGAACTTGCTACAATTCAATTCGATAAAAAAGGGAAGGAAAAATTGCGGCATTTTAAACAACCGGTGCCGGTGCGGGAAATCAGTTTGGTAACCTATCGTCATTTTATAAAAAAAGGCTTGCTGCAGGTTTTGGAAAAAGAAATTGCCGCAGCAGTAAAGCCTTTTCTAAACAAAAAAACTAAAACCGACGTAATTGCGGTTTTATAAGGTGGCCCGTTTATTTTGAACTTCTTTCAAACGAAATTGTTTTCACTCTAAATAGATTTTATGGCTTTACAGATTGGTCAGCAGGCGCCGGATTTTACTTTGTTCAATACCGAAAAAAAAGAAATCAGCCTTTCGGATCAAAAAGGACAGAACCTGTTGTTACTTTTCTTTCCCCTGGCCTTCACTTCGGTTTGTACAGCCGAGTTGTGTTCGGTACGCGATAATTTAAAAATTTATGAAGGCCTCAACGCAAAACCCTTCGGCATTTCGGTGGATTCGCTCCACACGCTAAAAAAATTTAAAGAAGAACAGGCTTTAAATTTTGAACTGTTAAGCGATTTCAATAAAGAAGTGTCTAAGGCTTATGATGCGTTGTACGATACGTTTGGTTATGGCATGAAAGGCGTTTCAAAACGAGCGGCTTTTGTGATTGACGAAAGCGGGATCATTCGGTATGCCGAAGTTTTGGAGAATGCCAGTCTTCAGCCAAACTTTGAGGCCATTCGGGAAGCGCTTTCCGCCTTAAAAGTCTGACGAAAGTTTCGCTAATTTTCGGCAAGACCTTTGCACTTTTAAGATTATGAATTATAATTGTATTCGAATTTAAAATCGTCCTATTTGAAGAAATTTTTACTTATAGCGTTCGTTTTTATTGTTTCAACCGTCCTCTCTCAAGCACAGCAAAACAGGCTGGCTTCTTTGCCGACGGAGGGACAATCTACGATTGTACGCTTCTATCCAAATCCTGCCACAACGGTCATCAATTTCGATTTTCAAAAGACCTACGAACAAGGTTATTCACTGCAAATCTTTAATGCCATTCTGGGACGCAAAATGTTTGAGCAGGGCAATTTGCCCGAGCGCACCACGGTCAACCTTTCCGATTTTCCCCGCGGCATGTACATCTACCAGCTTTTTGACAAGAGCGGCCGGATGGTGGAGAGTGGCAAGTTTCAGGTGGCGAAGTAATACCTGAGCCGGGATGTTTTGGATGTATGAATGAACAGGATAAATCTTTTTATATTAAAAGCCGTTCAAGAAGTTGAAAGGCTTTTTTAATCCAATGCATCACAACCATCCCCTACATCCCGGCTCAGACAACCTGCACAATCAAAAACTTCAGATAGTTCGTATTCTCCATATTCCAGATTATCGGATGGTCAGAAGACTGGGCCTGAAAGGTTATCTGCCGCAATTTCCTGCGGGCATCTTTTGCAGCCATGTCAATGATCTTCAGGAAGAGATCCGGCTGTACAAGGTTGGTGCAACTTGACGTAACAAGAAAGCCGCCGGGTTTTATCAGCTTCATGCCGCGTAAATTAATTTCCTTGTAACCCGTAATCGCTTTCTGAATGTTGGCGCGGCTCTTTGTAAAAGCAGGCGGATCCAGCATCACCACATCGTAACGCTTTCCTTCTTCCTTGCCCCATTGCTTCAGTACATCAAAAGCATTGGCCACTTCAAATTTTACAACATTCTGCAAACCGTTCAGTTCCGCATTGCGATTGGCTTGCGCCACGGCATTTTCCGAAATATCGATACCCAAAACAGATTTTGCACCGTAATGCGCCGCATGAATTTCAAAGGTTCCGGTGTAGGTAAAGGCACCCAAAACATCGGCGCCTTTTACAATGTTTTGAATGGCCCGGCGGTTGTCCTGCTGGTCTAAAAAATAACCGGTTTTTTGCCCATTTTCCAAGTCAACGTGAAACTTCAGTCCGTTTTCGTTGATGATAATTTTTGTATCGAACGGCTCCGATAAAAATCCTTTTTGCTGCGGCAGACCTTCCAGTTCCCGCACGGGGACGTCGTTGCGTTCGTAAATGCCTTTGGGCTTGAACACCGTTTGCAAAGCTTTTACCAACGCCGGTTTCCAAACATCAATGCCCAAGGCCAGGGTTTGAATGACAAAATAATCGTTGAACTTATCAATGATGAGCTGCGGCAGTCCATCGGCTTCTCCAAACACGAGCCGGCAATTTTCAACGTAGCCGATCTGCTGACGGTAAGACCAGCACTCTTTTATTTTTTGCAGAAAGAAATCATCATTAACCGTTGCTTTCTTATCCACTGTAAGCAGCCGCAACATAATCTGCGACTGGGCGTTGAAGTAGCCTTTGCCCGCAAACTTGCCGTCGTGAAAATAAACCTCTACCACATCGCCTGCCACTGGCCCCCCTTCCACTCTTTCCACTTCGTTGGCAAAAATCCAGGGGTGACCGCCGGCAATCCGTTGTGCAATCTTTCGCTTCAGGTAAACCTTTTTCATGGGGCGCAAGCTACTGAATGTGCAAATGTGCCAATTGGCAAATGTGAAAATGAAGAGGCAATTCTGTGTGGTTGTTTCATTGGCCACTTGCACGTTTTCGCATCAGCACATTAAAAGACATTTTGTCCTTTTCTTAAGCCTTGGCAACGTTCTTGAAACCTACCTTTGCACCTCAATTTTTAGCACATGAACAAGACGGAAATGCAGGATAACGGCCGCCCCCACGAGACAGAAGACTTTAACATCAACGCCGATGAAAACATGGCGGGCAACCAGCACCTGAACGAACCGGTTGCGGAAGATTCCGAGATTGAAAATTTAAAAGAACAAATCGCCCAGCTTAACGATAAATACTTGCGCCAGGCAGCGGAGTTTGATAATTTTCGCCGCCGCACGGCCAAAGAAAGAGTGGAATTGATCCAAACCGCCAGCAAAGACGTGATTACCGATTTACTGGACGTGCTGGATGATAGCGAAAGGGCACAAAAAGGCCTTGAAACCACCGACGATGTGGCGCAAATCAAAGAAGGCGTTAACCTCGTCTTCAACAAATTTCGCAACACGCTTTTAGCGAAAGGATTAAAACCCATGGAAGTGGTGGGCACGGATTTCAACCCCGATCTTCACGAAGCGGTAACGGAAATTGATGCCGGCGAAAAAATGTACGGCAAAGTAGTAGCCGAAGTGCAAAAAGGCTATTACCTCAACGATAAAATCATTCGCTTCGCTAAAGTGGTCGTAGGCAAATGAAGGAATTCAAAAACGGGCAACCGTTTTCAAAACATAAAAAAGTTCTTTAAAGGAAAGCGAGACTAATCCAACCAACAGACACATTGCCATCAGCGCCTGTTGTGTCGCTCACTTCATCGTTTAGAACAATACTGAACAAAAGAGATTTGAGCAAAAGCCGTTCAAATTTCAAACACCAAATCAGGAGTCACAAATGTCGAAAAGAGATTATTACGAGATATTGGGCGTAAACAAAGGCGCAGCCACGGAGGAAATTAAAAAAGCCTACCGGAAGGTTGCCATGCAATACCACCCCGACCGCAACCCCGGAGACAAATCGGCCGAAGAAAAATTCAAGGAAGCCGCGGAAGCCTATGAAATTTTGAGCGATCAGGACAAACGTTCGCAGTACGACCGCTTCGGGCACGCCGGCGTAAGCGGCAACGGTCGTGGTGGACACGGCCAAAACATGGAAGACATCTTCAGCCAGTTTGGCGACATCTTTGGCGAAGACATCTTCGGCTCTTTCTTTAGCGGCGGTGGCGGAAGAAGAGGGGGTGGCGGAGGTCGTGCGGCCCGCGGTGTTCGCGGCAGCAACCTGCGCATCAAGCTAAAACTCACTTACGAAGAAATTGCAAAAGGCGTTACCAAAAACATCAAGGTAAAAAAATACGTTACCTGCCATACGTGCAGCGGCAGCGGCGCCAAAGACAAAGGCAGCGTACAAACCTGCGGTACTTGCGGCGGCAGCGGACAAGTGCGCAAAGTAACCAACACTTTTTTGGGCCAAATGCAAACCGTCACTACCTGTCCAACCTGCAACGGCGAAGGCACAACGGTAACGGCAAAATGCAACAGTTGCAAAGGCGAGGGACGAGTGTACGGCGAGGAAACCGTGACCATTGACATTCCGGCCGGCGTGCAGGAAGGCATGCAGCTCAACATCAGCGGCAAGGGCAATGCCGGCGAACGTGGCGGCTCGCCCGGGGACCTGATTATTTTGATTGAAGAAGAAGCGCACAAAGAACTACAGCGTGAAGGCCTGAACGCGGTTTATGAACTGCACATTTCCTTTACCGATGCAGTCTTTGGAACAAACCTGGAAGTGCCGACGATAGACGGCCGGGCAAAAATTAAAATCCCACCGGGCACGCAAAGCGGCAAAATTTTCCGGCTGAAAGGGAAAGGGTTTCCAGCCGTAAACAGTTACGAAAAAGGCGACCAACTGGTGCACGTAAACGTGTGGACGCCGCAGCATCTTTCCGCCGAAGAAAAGACGATGTTGGAAAAGTTGAGCAACTCGCAAAACTTCAAGCCCAATCCCGATAAAACAGAGAAATCGTTTTTTGACAAGATGCGGGAAATGTTTTCGTAAAAGATACAGCCATTGTAAAAAGAGCGACATCAACGTGTCGCTCTTTTTGTTTACAAGGATGTCTGTTTTATTGCTCCTGCTGCGAGAACGTGATGGGCTGCGTGTGATACGTTTTAATAGCCCGGTTGTGACTGATAGCCAGTTGCCACCGAGGCGATTTTTTGATGGCATCGTAAACGATTTTATCAAAGTCGGGGTGGAACGAATAAGTCACCATTGGTTCAACCACTTTGCCTTCCTCGTCAACCGCAAACCGAACGATCACCACAGCTTGGTTTGCGCCGGTGATTTTCCATTGCGAGGGAAAGTAAGCAGTGCTCTCTAAATATTTTTTCCATTTCTCGGCACTCTCGGGTTTTGCTTCGCGGTCCTTGTTGGTCGTGTCGCTTTCGGCCTGCCCGTTTTTATCAAAGTATTCCCTGTTTAATAGCTTCCCTTTATCATAAACTTCCACAGCGCTTAGCTGGCCGTTGTTATGGTAGAATTTCCATTTGCCGTTCAGTTTTTCACCAGCGCTGTACCAACCTGCCGACGAAGGATGCCCGTTCTGAAACCAGCTAACTTGTACACCGCTGCCGTCTTCATTCATCACCAGCGAATCTTGTATCATGCCATCGAAATACCAGCGCAGCGTTGTTCCAACAAGCCGACCATTTTTAAAATGAGAAGAATCGCTCATCATGCCGTTCTCGTGAAACCAAAGCCACAAGCCTTCCCGCTTGCCGTTTCGGTATTCACCCGTTCCCTCCAGTTGTTTGTTGGGATGATAATAAGCAAACTTTCCATGCGGGATCTTGTTTTCTTCGTCAAGATAACTGCCGGTCATTTGCGAATATTTCTCACGGATGTAGTAATCCACCCGTGTCCACAAACTGTCCTTCTTTTGAATGGCGGTATAATAGCGGGCATTTTCAGGCGCACAGGGCTTCCAGAGGTAGTCGAAATACTTTTCAAGTTTTTGTGCACAAGCAGCAGCGCACAAAAAGAGAAGCAGTAGGCAGAAAGCTGGTTTCATGTCTACAAATTAAAAAAAATCACTCTTCTTTTTTGCGCTTTTTTCCGTAAAGTTTTTTTGCCAGTTCCACCAATTCCAAAAATTCTTTTTGCGAAAAATTGTTCACATCTGCCGCAGGCTTTGCCGTGTTTAAGATTTCAGTCCACGAAACATCTTTTACGTATTTGGAACCGCGCAGCAAAGAACCAAACATGATCACAGCACTTGCAAATTTGTAAGGGCTTGCCAATTGATTGAAAGGCGTAAAAAATAACTGCGGCTGTTCGCTCATTTCGCAGGCCGTGTGGTTGGCCGTGTTCTGAAAACGCAACAAAAAATTTACGGGGTCGGTAAGGCTTTTTTGATACCCTTCCACGGGTACAATTTCAAAGGCCACAATCATGGAGTAAGCCGAACCCACTTCACCGCCTTCGATAACGGCGCTTGTGTCTTTCAGAGCGCCTACTTTGTTATCAAATCCAATAAGCCGGTATTGCTTCACGTATTGCGGGTTGAATTGCACCGAAAGAAAGGCATTGTCAGCCACGGTGTAAAGCGTTTGCATAAATTCCTTCATCAACACTTTTTCCGCTTCCCGGTAACTGTCAATGTAGGCAAAGTTCCCGTTGCCGCTTTGCGCCAGCGTTTGAATTTTTGAGTCTTTGTAATTGCCCATGCCGATGCCGAGGCAGGTAAGATAAATGCCGGCGTTCCGTTGCGCAATGATCATTTCTTCAAGGTCTTCTTCTTTTCGAAGGCCCACGTTAAAATCGCCGTCTGTGGCCAGTATTACGCGGTTATTACCGTCTTTTAAATAGTGGTTGCGGGCCATGCTGTAAGCCAACTTGATTCCCGATTCGCCCGGCGTACTTCCGCCGGGTTGCAGGCTGTCAATGACCTTGAAAATTTTTTCTTTTTCCGCTCCGCTGGTGGGCAACAGCGCAACGCCTACGGTACCTCCATACACCACAATGGACACCGAATCTTTTGCGCGAAGGTTGTTCACCAATCCTTTGAAACCGCTTTTCAGCAAAGGCAAACGGTTGGGCATGTCCATCGAACCCGAAACGTCAATTAAAAAAACAAGGTGCGTTTGCGGCACTTTGTCGAGCGGCAATTTCTTTGAGTTAATGTGCGCAAAAAGCAATTGGTTGTTCTTGTTCCAGGGACAAGCGGTAAGCGTTGTGGCAATCTCAAAAGGTTTGTCGCCGGGCGGTTCTTTGTATTCGAGATTGAAATAATTCAGCATTTCCTCAATGCGCACTGCATCGGGCGGGACGGTTGAATTCATGGTAAGGAAACGGCGAACGTTGCTGTACGAAGCACGGTCAACGTTCAGGCTTACACCGGTTTTTGGATAAGCCGAAGCGTTAATGAAATTGTTCTCGACGGTGCTGGTGTACGTTTCATCGCCGGCAAACCAACGCTGTTGTTCTTCACGTTTTAAATTTTGCGTAAAAGAAACAAGCCGACTGGGGGCAATGCTTTTTACCACCGTTACTTTTTTCAGCACGATGTCGTTGAACTTGCTGGCCCAAATGATGCGTTTTTCTTTTTGGTAACCTTCGCGAAAGATGGTCAATGTGTCCACCTTCATCGGTGTCATAATACCGAAGCCGCCGTCGCTGCCGCTCTTGTATAAATACCCGCTGCTGTGCAAAAGCATGGTCACGTTTTGCATCGGCGTTCCTCCGTCGTCCCTCACCTGCCCTTTGATATAATATTGTTGCGAAAGAGCAAGCAGTGGAAAGAGAAGCGAGAAAAGTATGTAAGCAAGTCGCTTCAAAGCAGTAAATCGGGGCAAAAGGTACGAAACAAAGAGAGGAAAAACGATAGCGGGATATTTGGATATTGCGATGTTCTACGGGAGTAATCCGTGTTGCAAAAAAGTTTGCGAAGAAGAAAGTGAAACACAAGGGCAATATCCTACTGTCACAATCACTCAATATCCTTTTCAGCCAATTGGTAAATTTCTTTCAGGTTACGGCCAAGACCGTCGTAGTCCAAACCGTAGCCCACCACAAATTTATCGGGGATGCTGAAGCCAACGTGATCTATCGGAATGGGAAATTGCGTGGCTTCGGCCTTGTGCAAAAGCGTTACAATCTTTAGCGATTTCGGTTGCTGGTGATGAAGTTTTGGAAGAAACTCGTGCAAGGTTCTCCCGGTGTCAACAATGTCTTCCAGGATCACTACATCGCGGTCAAACAAATCATCTTCCAGGCCAATGGCGGTAATGATGCGGCCAGTGCTTTTGGTACCGCGGTACGAGGCCAGCTTGATAAACGAAATTTCAGCATCTATCGTCAGGTGCTTAAACAAGTCCGAAGCAAACATGAACGAGCCGTTGAGAATGGCGATAAACAAAGGCCTTCTGTCTGCGTATTCTTTGTTCAGTATTCCGGCAAGCTCCGCTACTTTTTGCTGGATGGTTTCGCTGGAGAGATAGGTATCAAACGTTTTATCGTGCAGTTTTACGGTGGTCATTAGCGTGTTTTATTGATTCTGATTTGTTGGCCAATCTTAAGATCATTCGTCTCCATGTTGTTCCAGGCTTTTACATTGTCAACGTTTACGTTGTATTTTTTAGCGATGCTGTAAACCGTTTCTTTCGGTTCTACAACGTGCATGACGAACGCAGGCTGGCTTGCCGGCCCGTCCGTTTTGTACACCGCCAGTGTTGCCTTTGGCTTTTCGGCGGCCAGTTTCGGTGCAGAAGGCGCGGATGTTGTTAAGTACAACCTCTCGCCTTCTGCGGGTTGCGCATTGGGCGTAAGAAGATTGTATTGCAACAAACTTTCCAGGCGGATGCCTTCTGCTTGCGCAACGTCGTAAAGCGTTTCACCAGGAAGCATTGTGTGCGTTTCGTGTCCGCCGGATTTGCGTTTGCGTTGCAGGAATACAAGACCGTCTTCCTGCGCCACATCGCCGTCTTTCATGTCGTTGAATTCAAGCAGACGAGCAAGTGAAACACTGTTGTCTTCTGCTACTTTTAAGTAAGATGTTCCTTTGGAAATGAAAACAACTTTTGTGTCGTTGATTTTAAAAACGCCACTTGGATAAGCTGCCTTTGGCTTCTGCGCCACAGCGTTGCTGGCAATCGCGGTATTGATTGATTCAGATGATTTCGTCCATTGGGGGCTGTTTTCGTTCAACGGTTTTTTGCCCAAGGCAATCAGCGTGTAATCCTGCAAATTAAAATCCTGAATGAGCTTGATGAGGATTTGCGGATAGCGTGGGTTGGTAGCGTAGCCGGCCTTCTTCAAACCGTAAGCCCAGCCCTCATAATCCATCGGGTCCAATTTAAAAAGCGAAGCGTAATAAGGACGGGTGCGCAAGAAGTCTGAATGGTCGCGGTAAGAAACGGCGGGATCGTCGTATTTGCGAAAGCATTCCCCTCTTGCATCATCGTCGTGATAAACTTTATCACCGTCCCATTCTGTTTTGCATTTGATGCCAAAATGATTGTTTGATTTCAATACCAAATCGCTTGTGCCCGCACCGCTTTCATGAATGCCTTGGGCCAAGGTAATCGCCGCCGGCACGCCGGTACGCTGCATTTCTTCAATGGCGATGACTTTGTATTTGTCCACGTAAGCCTGCACGGTTTCTTTCGATTGTGCGAACGTGGTAAGCGCAGCAAGGCCCGCAAAAAAAAGGAGGAAGAGGATGCGTTTTTTCATCGGATGATTTATTCGTTTGGTTAACGTTATTCGTGCAGCTTTCGTATCAGAAAAATTCCGTCACGCAGGGGAAGCAACATTCTTTCTGCATCAATTCGCTTTGCCACTTCATCATTAAAAGCCTGAATGGCTTTGGCATTTTTGCCTTTGATTTCTGCTTCCAGAACCTGTCCGTGAAAGAGCACATTGTCCGCTAAAATAAAGCCGCCAGGTTTTACGAAAGGGAAAACAAGGTTAAAATAGGCTGTGTAGTTTTCCTTGTCGGCGTCAATGAAAACCAAATCCCACGCTTCGTCCAGTTCACCGACGATTTCCAACGCATTGCCGATATGTAAAATTATCTGTCCGGCGTAAGAACTTCGACGAAAATATTCCTGCGCCCTTGCTGCATCGTCTTCGCGCAGCTCTACCGTGTGCAATTTACCGCCGGGCTGCAAGCCTTTGGCCAAACACAAAGCACTGTAACCAGTAAAGGTTCCGATCTCCAAAATGCGCTGCGGTTTGATCATGCAGCTTATCATTTCCAAAAACTTTCCCTGCAAGTGGCCGCTGAGCATGTGCGAGTGCGCATGTTGCGTGTACGTGTATTGTGCCACTTCGTGCAACAGCGCATCTTCCGGCGAGGTGTATTTTTCGGCGTAAGCTTGTGCCTGTGGATGAACAATGTCCATGTGCGTTGATTTAGATTACAGGCTTACTCCATTTCAACCGCCGGCCTTTCGCTTCTTTCCGCGGTTAGTCTTGCGTTTCTATCGCCCGGTTTTGAAATAAGCAACAAACCCAGATAAGTAACAATGCCGTTGTAGAGCAAAAGCTCGGTACCAATTTTAAACTTGCCGAACAAAGAAGCCGAAAGCGATTTTACTCCGTCAACCCACGAGGCATCAAGTTTGATCTGCTTTTGCCACCATTCAATGTTGTTCACAAAATCAAGTCCCAGCATCAACAGCGGTGCAAGCAAACAAACGTAAAGCGCTGCTTTGTCGTTAATGGTTCGTTTGGTAAAAATACCAAAGGCAAACAAACCCAATAACGGTCCATAGGTAAAGCCGGCTACTTTTAAAATAATGTCAATAACTGATTTGCTGTTCATGGCCTTAAAGCCCATCACAATCAAAAAGAAAATGATGGCAAACGTCATGTGCACAGTTAGGCGAATGCGTTTGCGCTGGGCTTCGCTTAAATTTTCTCTTCGCTTTATTCCAAGCATGTCAATGCAAAAAGAAGAAGTCAGCGCCGTAAGAGCACCATCAGCACTTGGAAAGAGCGCAGAGATCAGGGCAATGATGAAGATGATGGAAATGGCCGCGGGCATCACGCCTTTCAGCGCAACGGTTGGAAACAAATCATCACCCGAAACCATAACGCCGTTTGTCTTGGCATACAAAAACAACACACCGCCCAGCAACAGGAAAAGGAAATTTACAAGAACCATGATAACGCTAAAGGTCATCATGTTTTTTTGCGAATCGCCGAGCCGCTTTACGCTGATGTTTTTTTGCATCATCTCCTGGTCGAGGCCGGTCATGCCAATGGTGATGAACATGCCGCCCAAAATGCTCTTTAAAAAGAATCCCGATGAAGCAACATCGGTATTAAAAATTTTGGTGAGTCCGCTTTGTCCCAACGCCTGCAACGTAGAACCAACAGAGTGGCTCATGTTGTTCATGATGTAAACAATGCAAACCACAAGGCCCAACAACATGAACGTCGTTTGCAAGGTATCGGTGTAAACAATGGTCTTTACGCCGCCTTCAAAGGTGTAAAGCAAAATCATGAGCAAGATGATGAAGGTGGCCACACCGAAGGAAATGCCAAGGTCTTTCAAAATAAAAATCTGCAACACGTTAATCACTAAATAAAGCCTTGCCGTTGCGCCCAGCGTTCTTGAAATGATAAAAAACAACGCACCGGTTTTGTACGACACCATTCCAAAGCGGTGCTGCAAATAATTATAAATTGAAGTAAGGTTCAGCCGGTAATAAAGCGGCAGCAAAACAAAAGCAATGACAACGTAGCCAATCAAGTAACCAATGACCACCTGAAAGTAAGAGAAGGCCGCCGAACCCACCGTTCCCGGCACACTCACAAACGTAACGCCGCTGAGCGATGTGCCAATCATGCCAAAGGCCACCAGCATCCAGTTGGAATTCTTGTTGCCGATGAAAAACGAATCGTTGTTGGAGTTGCGCGACGTGAAGTACGCCACCACCAGCAGTATTACAAAATAACCGATGACAAAGAGAAGCAACACCGAAGAACTCATGCGTTATGTTTTTGTAACGAACGGCCAACAGCGGCCGATTGTTTTGACGAAAGAAAAATTTGTCTTCCTTTTGCGGCACAAAATACTTCAATGGGTACGATTGGCAAACTGGCTATTTTTTGCGGCAGTAAAAGCGGTAATAATCCCTTGTTCGAGCAGCACGCCGTTGCGTTGGCAGATTTGCTGGCGCAGAAAAAGATTGAGTTGATTTACGGCGGCGGCAACAAAGGTTTGATGGGCATTGTAGCCAACACGGTGATGAAGGCGGGTGGAATTGTGCGCGGCGTGATACCGCAAGTGCTGAAAGATTGGGAGCACCAGCACGAAGGCATCAGCGAATTGTTTGTGGTGGAAGACATGCACGTGCGCAAACGAAAACTTTACGAACTGTGCGATGGCGCAGTGATTTTGCCCGGCGGCTTTGGAACGTTGGACGAGCTGTTTGAAATTCTTACCTGGAACCAGCTTTCCATCCACGACAAAAGAATTTTTATCCTGAACAGCGGCGGGTTTTACGATCACCTCATTACTCACATGCAAGTGATAGCAAACGAAGAATTTCTTTACGGGAATTTGAACGACAAGCTAACGATTATACAGGAGCCGGGGGAACTGACTGCCCATTTACAATAGGGAAGGCAGATATTTTATGCCTGGCTTACGGATTGCACAATCAAAAATTCCGGTTCAACGGAAAGGTATTGCATTTGCGAAGCATGCTTTTGCATCAGTTCACGTTTTAATGAACCCACATAACCCGGCTCGGTTATTTTTTCGGTATTCAGGCGTATTGTATCAATCATGTCGAAGCCGACGTACATTACCAATTCCATAGGATAAACAGAAGGATGATGCAAAAAAACAACATTCGCCTCTTGGATAAAAGCAAGCTCAGGAGAATTTCGGTTGGCTAAGTATTATTCATTATCCGGCTGCAATGAAAGTATTGAGTGCGTTGAAGATTGGTCGTAAAAGCCGTTTACCTGCGTATAAATTTTTGAATCAGGCTGCGGGGGTACGAAGATTGTAGCGATAACAAAAACAATTCTCATGAATAACAATAATCATCCGTCAAATAAAGGCGGGTCCGAAAGAACCGTTCAGCCAAAAACAAACACGCCGGAAAATCAACCTGCGGCAGAGCAATCGCCTAATGAAGAAAAAATTATCGGAATTGGCATGCCCGAAAACAAGGAAGAAATGGAAAAGCGAAAAGAAGACGCAAAAAAGATTGATCGCTAAGCTCGTCGCGTTTGTTAGAAAGAATTTTAAAACGGCTGCCCTGAACCCAATCCAAAGCAGCCGTTTGCCGCGTCAGTATTTTGTTGAAACAACAAAAGTTCCCCAAAAACCGCTGCTTTCGGCGTACTCGCCCACGGCCCATATTTTCGATGCGTCCGCCCCATCGCGGCCAATACCAAAATAATCACCCCAGCGTCCCGACGTGTGCGCACTTTCGCCAATCTTCAGCAGAGCACTTCCTTCCAAATCATTCAAAGGCGCCGTTACTCTTCTACCGGTAATGCGCAAGTGCGCAAACTCGGCGGCTGAGGAACGGCCAAATACTACAAAAGCGTTGCGGTTAATGTCGGTTTGAATAGCGGGATAAAAATAATAAGCACCCGACTGGCCAAAACCGTTTTGCTGGATCACACGTTTTGTCGGCACGTCTATCTCATACCACTGCACGGCGCTGCGGGCTTCGCTATCTCCCGACCAGGAAATTTTTGACGTGTGCGCCGCCCATATTCGCAACACACCGCCGGCGTTTTGATAGATGGCACTCAGTATCCGCGAATCATTTGTATTGATAGTGGTAGCACTTCCTTTTTGTTTTGCCTGCGGCGGCAAATCATAGCTTCGGCAAGGCACGCTTACTTTTGAAAGAGTAGGAGCGCCGCCGTCGCGCCAATAACGCAGCGGATCACTTAACGTCCATACGGTAAGGTTGCCGGCACTGGGCCAGATAGCGTTGACAAAATACGCATCGCCGGCGCCGATGCCGCGGTAATGAACGCAAGGCTGCACGGTAAAGGCAACCGATCCATTCGGATTTTTCAGGTTCCAGAAATCATACCAGCGCACCGGTGCACCAGCATACAATTCGCTTTTGTTCAGGATGCGAATTTTGGCGTATTGAAAACCACCGCCAACTTTAAATTGATTGCCCGAGATGTAAACCGCGTTCGGGTCCATGCCCAGCATGGGATAATCCTGCCAATTGGAAGTCGGGTTGCTGCCGTCAACGGCACTGTCTAATGCATACAGCCACCAGGCACCCATCGGGTCAGCGGTTTTGGTAACGGCCACGCAACACCACGAGCGGGCCGGTGAAGTTTGCGTAGCGGCAAAAATCATTAAGTAGCGTCCGTTGTAATGGTCCCAAAGAATGCGAGGGTCAAAGACTTTGACCGAGGCACCTGCGGGCAGTACTGGCGAGAAGAACGAACTGGCAACGGTGCGCCGCAACATGCTGCCTGTTTTGCTGTAAATCCTGAATTCGGCGTTAACGGCAACAATAACGTGCGAAGGCCCGGCGGCGCAAACGCAATCCGGTGGCACCCATCCGGTAGCGGGGATAGCTTCGAAGCCGGAGGTTACTGGTGGCGCTAAAGGTGCAGGGCCGGCCGCTGTAGCGGTGCCGTCTTCAGCCATTTCAAAGCCCTCGCCGGCAATTTCTTCATCGGCATCACCACTTGCGGTATCGGCTACCTTCAAAGCTGTTTTGGTATCGTTATCGGAACGTTCGGCGGCCTTTTGCAGTCTTCTGAATTCTTCAATGTCAACGGGGTACTTGTTCGTTTTCCACGAGGGCTTTTTCACATCGGAATTAATGAGGGTGCTGAGCATCTCCGGCGTAACAGTTGCCGGGTCATAAGTAGCAGCTTGCAATACGCGGGTAGAACCGGAGCCTCCGGAATAAGCCTGGTCGTGAACATCCGCAGCAGGTTTTGTTTCTTTTTTTCTTTTTGCCATAAATTTTTTTTTAAAGAGGTTAACGATGGATGACAAGCAGTGAAAGAAAGATGCGTACAATGCCTAAACTCAAAGGTGATTTATCGCTGTCTTTTGAGGCTTTCGTGTGCGAACAGCATTTACACGTCCGGTTAAAATTTTTCGGCTAATTAAACAACGCAGACGCGGGATAAAACCGTTTGAATAAAGGCTACGAAGGGTTCTTTCGGGGAGAAAGCAACACGTTGAAAAGGTAACTTATGAAGCCCCACGTAACGAGGAAGGCAAGGCATTCGAGAACGAAACTTCCGAATTTGTAAGCGGTTTCCGCCAGAATTAAAGAAAGAAGGAAGGAAGGTGTTTCGGTGGCCAGTAGTTTTTTCAGGCCGATGGTTTTGATAAGTGAAAACATACAAGTTGATTTTAAGGATTGACAATGGTTATTGCATCCTCATGAATACGTGTATGAAATCAGTAGAGTAAGATTGAAGAGCGGTTTGTTTCTCCGTCAGTTAATACCGAAGCTCAACGTCAACTACGAAGTAAGGAAAACTATTTTATAAATGCAAAGAATGAGAAAACTTTTCGAACAATCGTGCATGCATATTTAAGACAGAACGCTAACGGTAACGTTATTGCTTACCCGGCATAGGCACTGCGGATCACTTCCTCTTGCACAGGTAAAATACAACCGCAAAAAGCAACGGCGTGAAAACAAAAACATTCACAAGCAAAGGCAAGCGGTAAACGGCATAACTGCACACAACCGAAACGGCAAAAGCCAGCACAAAACTTCCTGCATGAATCCTTAAATGAAAATGCTTTTGCAACCAAACGAGCGAAAGAAAAAACACGGCTGCTTTGCAAAGACAAAAACTCAGCGCGGCGCCGTACAAACCCAGTTGCGGAACCAACAAAAAGTTGAACAACGAAATCAATACAAAACCCGAAAAAAACAGCACGAGGGAAAGATGCGTTTTTTGTGAACGATAAATGCCCAGCACCGTGAAATAATAAAACAGATCAAACACCCACCCCAAAAAAAAGAAAGGCAAGAACGCAGCGGCGTCTTGGTAAGATGCATCCGCAAAAAAAGTGATGAGCAAATTCTTAAACAACAAAAGAAAAGGCACAGCTAAAAAAGCGATGGTGGAAACAACACGGAATAAATTGGATAGTTCTTCTTCCGCACTTTCCTCGTTTAGCTTAGCTAAAGAAAAAGGCGTAAACGCAAGCACAAAAGCAGACGTACCAAAATTGACCAGTGAACCCAATTTGGCCGCCAGCACGTACGAAGCCAGTTTATCTCCGTACCCGAAATGAAGCAAAAAGAGCCGGTCAACAGAAGGCAACAATTGCGAAAAAAAAGCCGTAAGCGCAAACGGAAGCCCCAGGCGCAACAAGGTTTTGAGCAGTGTAGTGTTCACCGGCAAAACGGACGCAGTGAGTTGTTTCGCAACCAGCATTATTCCAACCAAGGCCGCAAGGCTTGTGCTTCCAATTATGCAATAAAATAACGCAGTAAGCCCGCCGTGAAAAAAAACAAGCGACAACCAAACGCTTGCAATGCTTACAATGCTTTGCAGGAGACAAAGCGTTGCGTATGCTGCTTTTCTTTTTTGCCAAAGCAAAAGGTTCAACGCATAATTGAGTGCAAGATGGCCTGGTAAAACAGCCAAGGCGAAATGCCACCACGAAGCAATAGCCACGTCGTTGGAAAACAACAAGCCGCCCCAGGTTTGTGAAAAAGGAAGAAGCAACGTAGCAAATACAAGTAAGCTGCCCACTTGAAGAAGAAAGGCATAGGTTGTTACTTGCCGTTTGTTAAACGAAGTTTTTTTCTCGTCAAAATAAAGTACCGAAGCCGCTGCATCTTGTCCCAGCACCACCAGCCACAAAAACACAACAACATAAGCAAAGGATACGTCGTAAATCTTCAAGGCTTCTTTTCCAAGATGACGCGTTACCAACGGAATGATGAAAAAAGGCGCAGCTTTCTGCACCGCATTCATCGCTCCGTAAAGCACCGAATCTTTAAAAAGATTTTTGACCATGCAGGGCTTTTTGCTTTGCTTCTATTAATTGCCCAATCTTCTGCAGTGGTTCCTGCACGCAATATTTTTCAAACCATGCACGCCCCTTGCATCCCATTTCTGCGGCAGCTTCTTTGTTTTGTGCAACGCTTTCCAATGCACGACAAATGCAGTCGGGTGAAGAGGCCTGAAACATTGGATAAAGCTCCGGGTATGCATCAGCAAGGTAGGCATCGTTGCGGTTGTGAATAAACGGCTTCGCCATGGCAAGCGTTTCCAATGCTACGCAGTAGGTGTTCCAGGCATAATAAAGTTCTCCCACTACTACATCGCTTGCTTTAATAAATAACATCAAATCTTTTCGAAGACTTTTGGGAAACCAGCGTACGTGTTCCTGCAATTTCAGTTCAGCAATTAATTTTTTTGTGCTTTCCACATCGTCGCCGTATTCAAACAAAAGCAGCTTCGTTTTTCGCAAAGAGTTATTGCTTAAGAATTGCGCATATCCCCTAATGAGACGATCGTTGCCTTTCATGTTCCAGGGGTCGCGCCGGTTCTTCCAAATCTGCCGAATGTGTTGCAGCACCAAAAGTTCATTTTGATTTCGCAATTCTTGCAACTCCGTAAAATGCGGATTCTTTTGCTCCTGTTGCAAAAGGCATTCGTCGTACTCCTTGCTGTAAAACAACGGCGGTGGATTTGTGATTCTGTTTCCCCTATACTTCAGCCGTTCAAAAACTTTATCGAATTCAGGATTTGTTTTGTCAAACAAGATATGCGGACTTTGACGAATGCCGCGCAGTTGATGCCAGGCCATAGTCCAATAAGAAAGCTGTCGCACAGGATGTACAAAGTGACTAAAAGGATAACGGTATAAATCTTCACCGTAAGGCACAAAGAGATCAATCACTCGGCCGGCTGCGTGCACAAAAGCCGGCGCTGCACCGTTGCCAATTAGAAAGTCATACGCCGCAAGATCCGCAGCGGCTTTTGTTCGCTTTTTTAGAAAGTGTGCAGGGTCTCCCCAATCTACTTGTTTAACGACCAGGCGATACTGACCTTCAAACGTATCGGCATGCGGACGAAAGTGCAAGGGCTCGTTGTCAAATATCAGGAGTTCGCAATCGTATCCTTCATCGGCCAGATAACGTGCCATCGAAAAATACATATTGTTCATGTTGCCCAGGATGCCGATTTTCATCGCGGTAAGGTTCATGTGTTGTTCGTAAATGCAACGATCAATTTCACTTCAAACGAATAGTTATGCGCCTTCGGTTTTTGATGTGTATTTAACGTAAAAGCTATACGTAACGAGCCCGGCTTTCATCAACAAATAAAACAAAGGCCTGAGTGTTTCAAAGCGCATCTTGTAGGTCTTGAAATTTTTGTAGGTTTTCGTTTCGCCCTGCATTACGGCTGTGTACTCCTGCATCGAAACTCCGATTCGTTTTAAAAAAAAGTCGCGCAATTCTTCTGTGCCCGTTACCGGTTGATTGTAAACGGCCAACGCTTCTTCCCGCGGCATTAAACCGTTGCGGGCGGCTGCAGCCAAACTCCAGTTGCGGTTATCGAAACCAAATTTTTGCGGCCGGTAAACCGCATACGTAAAAGCAGACAAGCGGTTTTCTAAATGGTGCCCGCCATAATACTCCCAGTCAAAGCTCTGTTGCAAAAAACATCTCGCTTCTTCTTTGGAATAATCAATGTACCAAAGCGGTCGAACTTTTTTTATTCGTTTTATAACCGTCCATTTTAAAAATGAAGCAAAGCTTAGGTTCGGAAAAGTTTTTAATTGTTTGCCGCTGCCAAATTTTTTGTGTACGTCTTTGATGTACTTGCCGTCGAAATAATTGTTGCCCATAGGCGATATGCCTTCGGTAATAAAAGAATGGCCTTCTAAGATGTAACGCACCTTTTGTTTAGCAGCACTGCGGTAAAGCACTTCGGCAAAAGCAATATCGGTAGGGCAATCCAGTTCGGGCACACCCGAAAAAAAGAAGGCCCGCGTGAGATCTTCCATTTCTTTGTTGTCAACCACGTAGGTTTCCAAATCTACGTTGAGTGCTGTTGTAACCTTGTGTATGTTCAGCGAAGCAATAGCTGAATTCCAGGTGTTGTCAAAATGAACGGCTAACGGGCGAAGCCCCCATTCCACGGCTTTGGCAAGCAAGAAAGAAGAATCGGTGCCGCCGCTTACTCCCACTACGCAATCGTATCGTTTGCCGCGTCCGTCTTTTTTTATTTGCGCAAGAATTTGTTGAAGTGAAAGAAGTCCCTTTTCCGAGCCTGTTCCGTATTGCTCTTTAATGGCGTCGGAAAGTTTGCAGTAATTGCAAACACCTTTTTCGTCGAAGGCTATCCGCGGCACGCTGTCGTTGTAAATACACCGACTGCAAATCTGTTGACTGCGGGTCATGCCGTCAAACTGTTTGATAGTACCGGGGGCGTACTTGTCTTTGTCAATTGCATTGCCCATTGCAAGGTGGCTTTTAAACCTTCTTCGATAGAAAAGACCGGCCGGTACTGGAATTGCTCCATTGCTTTTGCAACGCAAATGCAGCGGTTTCGAATGTTGTCGATGTCGCGGTTCTCTACGTGCTGAATGACCGAGCGGCTGCCGGCAAGTTTGATAACCGCTTGCGCCACTTCCAGTACGCTTGTTTGTACACCCGTACCGATGTTGTAATCTTCACCAATCGCTTTGGGATGAAAGGCGGCCGCTATGGTCGCGTTCACGGCATCGTTAATGTAGGTGTAATCTCTTGTTTGCAAACCGTCGCCGTGAACCTTGAGCGGTTCACCGGCCAAGGCAGCGGCCATAAATTTTCCGATGACGCCGCAATAAGGATTGGAAGGCGTTTGGTAATCGCCATAAATGTTTGAATAACGAAGAACCGTAACGGGCAAATTAAAAACGGCGTAAAAGGTTTTTGCATAAACCTCTGCCGAGTACTTACTTGCAGAGTAAAAGTTCAGAAAGCTTTTGGGATCGTCTTCCTGTACAGGCAGGATTTGCGGGTTGCCGTACACGGAAGACGTGGATGAATAAACCACACGCTTAACATTGTGTTCGAGACAGGCTTCAAATATGTTGTAGGAACCAATCACGTTTACGTTAAGGTCTCCGCATGGATCGTAGTTTGAAATAATGATGTTGCGGGAAGCCAGATGAAAAACAAAGTCCTTGCCTTTCACGCAATCGTTTACCAGGGATTTGTTTTCTACCGAACCGTGAATGAATTGATATTTGACACCGGCCAGGTTTCGTTCGTCGCCGGTAAAAAGGTCGTCCAACACGGTAACGGTAGCACCGTGTTTTTGCACTAGCGTACGGACAAGGTTAGAGCCGACAAAGCCCGCCCCGCCGGTAACGAGAACCTTCTTGTTTCGCAGGTTTACCATTACAGGAAGATAAGTAGTTTCGGTCTAATTGAAACTGCCCGGTTATCTCATTTTATAGTAGAAAATTCATTTCTTATCTCCGAATGCCTTCACCGAACAACCGACATAAGCGTTTAGCAATCAATTCTCCAATACCCAGCCTTGTTATCAACGCGGTTTTCATTTATCATTTTAAAGCGCCTGTCTTAATTTCCGAACAGCGCTTTTGTCTTTTTCTTTTGCGAATTGCAGAACAACAAATCTTACTCAGATAATCAACGAAAAGCTGTCAAAAATTTATAGGTTGAATGATAACTTCACCGCCGCAATCAATGAATATGGAAACCTTCGATCTTGAGCAGTTGTTTAGTCAGGCCCCTGTCGCTATCTGTATTGTTAGCGGCCCCAATTACAAGGTGGAACTGGTGAACGAACGAATGCTGGAGTTTTTGGGACGCACAAAAGAGATTATCGGGAAACCTTTGGGCAATAGCCTCACAGAGATAAAACAACAAGGCCTCTTAAACATCCTGGAACGGGTACAGCAAACCGGTCAATCCGTTTACCTTTCTAATTTTTCTGCCGTCATTATTATCAACGGCAAACGCGAGCCCCGCTATTTTGATTTGGTCTTTAAGCCATACTTTTTGCTTCCTACAGATAAAACGCCAAATGCCATTTTTTGCGTTGCCCACAACGTTACAGAGCAGGTGCTCGGGCTGCAAAGCCTGGAAGAAGAAAAACAAAGAACAGCCCTTGCGCTTGAAGTAGGTGAACTGGGCATCATCACCACCGACTGGAACGCCAACGTTGTGCGAGCCGACAAACGCACGGCCGAAATTTTTGAACTTGAAGACGGTTACACGGTAGATGGCTACATAAACCGCATTCACCCCGACGACCGGAAGCTGAGAGACAAGGCAGTCCTGAAAGGACAAGCCGATGGCAGTTTTGAGTTTGAGGCCCGTCTTCTGGTAGAAAGCGGCATACGGTGGGTACGCTGTAAAGGCATGATTCAAAAAAACGCAGACGGCCAAACAAAAGGCAGCTTTGCAGTGGTACAGGACATAACAGCCCAAAAAGAATTCACCTTAGCGCTGCACAACCGTGTAGAAGAACGAACGGCGGAATTGGAAGCGGCGACGACCTTGCTGCTACAGTCAAACCGTGAACTTTCCGAAGCAAACCAGCGATTGGAAGAATTTACACGAGCTGCGTCGCACGATTTAAAAGAGCCTGTGCGTAAAATGCAGATTTTCTCAAGCCGGCTTGGCGAGATTTTGCAGAACCGCCTTACGGGCGAGGAAAATCTTATGCTGCAACGATTGCAGCGAGCGGCCGAACGCATGTCCTTATTGGTAGATGACTTGCTGGCTTATTCGCAATTGGGCCAGGCGTCAATGAAAAAAGAAACCATTGATCTAAACCAGAAAATCAGAAGCATCCTG
Source organism: Flavisolibacter ginsenosidimutans (assembly GCF_007970805.1). Lineage (GTDB taxonomy): Bacteria > Bacteroidota > Bacteroidia > Chitinophagales > Chitinophagaceae > Flavisolibacter > Flavisolibacter ginsenosidimutans. The sequence continues at coordinate 2,857,145 of NZ_CP042433.1, forward strand.
GAAGACCTTGAAGTGCTGATTAAAGAAAAATCCGCGATCATCGAAACGGAAAATCTGCCCACCCTTGAGGGATACCGCATACAACTTCAGCAACTTTTTCAAAACCTGCTTACCAATGCGTTAAAGTACACGAAGCCCGGCG